>JAEZZE010000179.1 GCA_023418755.1 Bacillota bacterium
GGTAGGATTGCATCGTCGCCTGGTAAGTCGCGAACTGCTGGAGTGCCATCATATGCTTGTTCAACAGTCCGCTGGCGGGAACTTCCTGAAATCGGGCCGCTTCCTTCTCCAGGCTTTCGGCGATCCCCCCGGCGGCTTTCGCCGCCCGTTCGGGATCCGCGCTCAGGCCCGCTTGGAACGCCTTCTCGTCCAGACGAAGCGTGCCGTCGCCGTTTTTGCGAATGCCGATCGTTTCGAACGCGCGATCTCCGACCGCTCCTTCCAGGCTCTTCCGAACGAGCGGATTCAAGTAACCTCCCGCTTCCTTCAAGCGGGTTAGCGTTTCGTTATAGTTATCGACCAGCTTGCTCGCCTTCGCGGCCGATTCCGTATCGCGCCCGAGCTCTTGAGCCGAAAGCCGAAGCTCTCCGGCCGCTTTCAGGAAATCGGCTATGCCCGTCGCGGCCTTCTTAACGAATTGTTCGTAGGGCGAAGGATAAGATCTTGTCCCCATGCCGGACGGTTGACGGTATCCGGCCTGGTGAAATGGAGAATACATATAAGGGGAAACCGGGACGACGGCTCTGCTCTCGCTTGCAACCGAGTAAATCATCGCAATCCTCCTCCTTATTGTTCGATTTCATATCCCTCTCATTTCACTATACCACCCGCCCTATTTTTATACAATTACCCAGTAATCAGGGAATAACGCAATTGCAAGCCGACTGGGCGGCGGGCAAAAAAACAGGAGTCAAATCCGACTTCGCGGCACAATCTAATCTTTATGGCGGAAAATCGCAGATCGATCTATTATCTAGATCATTCCTATGCATAATAATGTCTATATCCGAACATAAAAATGAATTAGAATGGATACAGGTGCGCTTAATACGTATTGGCACCCGTGTATGACTAACATGAATGCAGAGGGATGCGCAATGTCAGTGGACAATGAAAACATGCAAGAATTATGGCAGCAGTTTTTCGGCCCCAATCTTGGCTATGTCCAAGAGCAATACGACATCTACCTTCAAGACCCTGAAGCGGTAAGCCCCCAATATCGCGAGCTCTTCTCGCAATACGGCGCTCCTCCGCGCGCGGACGCCGCAACGGCGTATCCGGTTAACGCACCGCAGGCTTCCGGCGCATCGGCCCCGTTCGACGCCAACCTGCTCAAGAAAGCCATTGCAGCCGGCCAATTGGCCTGGAATATACGTTCGTTCGGCCATCTGGCCGCCGATATCGATCCGCTCGAGCTCAGCCCGAAAGCCAATACGGAAATGATCGAGCCCGCTACTTACGGACTTACCGAAGCCGATCTGAAGCGGCTTCCCGCGGATTGCGTCTGGGAAGACGCCCCTTATCCGCTGAGCAACGCTTGGGATGGCGTGCAAAAGCTGCTCGAAGTCTACACGGGCCCTATTGCCTTCGACTTCGGCCATGTCCACGTCGAAGAGGAGCGGAAATGGCTCAGCCAACAAGCCGAGTCGGTCATCCCCTCCACGAAGCTGCTGGCTTCCGAACGCGAATCGCTGCTTAGAAAACTGTTCGAAGCCGAGCAATTCGAAGATTTTCTGCAGCGCACCTTTGTCGGACAGAAACGGTTTTCCGCCGAAGGAATCGAAGCACTCGTTCCCTTAACGGATGAAATCGTGCATGAACTTACGAACGGCGGCGCCCGCCACATCGTCATGGGAATGGCGCATCGCGGTCGTCTTAACGTGCTTGCTCACGTGCTGGGCAAGCCTTACAGCACCATTTTCTCGGAGTTCCATCATGCTCCGAACAAAAACCTCAATCCGGCGGAAGGCTCGCTCAGCATCAATTACGGCTGGACCGGCGACGTGAAGTACCATCTCGGGGCCAATCGCTCGATCACTTCCGGCGAAACGGCGGAAACCCGCATCACGCTGGCCAACAACCCCAGCCACTTGGAATACGTCAACCCGGTCGTCGGCGGCTTTGCCCGCGCGGCCCAGGAAGATCGGACGAAACCGGGCTACCCGGTTCAAAACTTCGACCAAGCGGCTTCCATCCTCATTCACGGGGACGCGGCGTTCATCGGAGAAGGCATTGTAGCGGAAACGTTGAATTTCAACAATATTTACGGCTATACGTGCGGCGGTACGATTCATATTATCGCCAACAACCGCATCGGATTTACGACGGAAAGCCACGACTCCCGCTCGACGCATTACGCGAGCGATTTGGCCAAAGGCTTCGAGATTCCGATCGTTCACGTCAACGCGGACGAACCGGACGCCGTTATCGCCGCGGCGCGCATGGCCAGCGAATATCGAACCCTGTTCAAAAAAGATTTCGTGATCGATCTGATCGGTTACCGCAAGTACGGTCACAATGAAACCGACGATCCGGAAACGACCCAGCCTCTGATATACAAAAAGGTACGGGCCCATGCCAACGTCGCCCGTCTGTACGGCGAGAAATTGGTTCGCGAAGGCATGCTGGCCCAGGAAGCCGTCGATCAAATCAAGCGCGACGTGCAAAATAAGCTAAAGGACGCTTACGAAGAAATCAAAAACCGGGAAGGAAACAGCCCGGTTCGGCAATCGCACGCGCCGGAATTCTCGTTGGACGCGCCGAAGCCGGTAACGGCCGTGCCGCTCGAGAAGCTGCGCAGCATCAACAAAGGACTGCTTCGATTCCCGGAATCGTTTAACGTCTACGGCAAGCTCAAGAGGATTCTCGAACGCCGCGCGGATGCGCTGAACGACGGGGAGAAAGTCGACTGGAGCCATGCCGAGACGCTTGCGTTCGCCTCGATTCTGGCCGACGGCACGCCGATCCGGCTCAGCGGACAAGACGCGGAGAGAGCGACGTTCGCGCACCGCAACCTCGTGCTGCACGATACGGAAACCGGGGATACGTTCTGCCCGCTGCACGCGATTCCCGAAGCGAAGGCCTCGTTCGCGATCCACAACAGCCCGTTGTCCGAAGCCGGCGTACTCGGCTTGGAATACGGCTATAACGTGTTCGCGCCGGAAACGATGGTTATCTGGGAAGCGCAGTTCGGCGATTTCGCCAACTCGGCTCAGGTTCTGATCGACCAGTTTATCTCCGCCGGCCAGTCCAAGTGGACCCAGCTATCCGGATTGACGATGCTGCTGCCGCACGGTTACGAGGGGCAGGGACCGGAGCACTCCAGCGCAAGGTTCGAACGCTTCCTGCAACTGTGCGGGGAAGGGAACTGGACGGTCGCTTACTTATCGAGCGCGGCCCAATATTTCCATCTGCTGCGCCGTCAAGCGTCGATTCTGAACACGGAACACGCGCGCCCGCTCGTTCTGATGGCTCCCAAGAGCATGATCCGCAACCCGCTCGTGGCTTCGTCGGCGGCGGAGCTGAGCGAAGGAACGTTCCAAACGGTGCTTGAGCAGACCGGCTTGGGCGATCAGCCTTCCAAGGTGGAGCGTCTCGTCCTCTGTACCGGGAAGGTCGCGATCGACTTGGCCGAAGAGCTCGCCAAGACGCCGGATGCGAACCGCGATTGGCTGCATGTCGTCCGCGTCGAACAGCTGTACCCGTTCCCTAGACAGGAGCTCAAGGCGATTATCGAGCGCTTCCCGAACTTGTCCGAAGTGCTGTGGATTCAAGAAGAACCGAAAAACATGGGCGCGTGGAGCTTCGTCGAGCCTCGCATTCGCGAACTGGTCGACACGGAGAACGTGACCGTCAGCTACAACGGCCGTCCGAAGCGTTCGAGCCCGGCAAGCGGCTACCAACAAATCCATGCGTTCGAGCAGCAGTTCATCATCAACCAAACTTTGGTTCAGAAGAAAAAAAAGAAAACCGCAGTTAAATCCGGGAGGTAACTTCAATGCATGACATTCTTGTACCGGCGATGGGCGAATCCATTACGGAAGGAACGATCTCGAAATGGCTCGTCAAAGTAGGGGACAGCGTCAAACAAGGCGACCTCCTGCTGGAGCTGGAAACCGACAAAGTCAACCTGGAAATCAGCGCCGAACAAGACGGCGTTATCGCTGAAATTCTGGCCGGCGAAGGAGATACGGTCAAGATCGGCGAGCCGGTAGGCAGAATCGGCGCCGCGGGCGCCGGAGCGCCTGCTGCCGCGCCTGCTGCCGCGCCTGCCGCTGCTCCTGTCTCCGCTCCGGCGCAAGCAGCCAGCCCGGCCCCTGCTCCGCAGCCTGCGGCTTCGGCGGCCCCGGCAGCCGCTTCCTCGGGCAACGAAGGCGCCGCGCTGGCTACGCCGGCTGCCCGGAAAATGGCCCGCGAGAAAGGCATCGATCTGACCGCGGTGCCCGCGCGCGATCCGATCGGCCGCATTCACGCCAGCGACGTCGCTTCCGCCGGTAAGGCTCCGGCTCCGAAAGCAGCCCCGGCCGCTCCGGCCGCGATCGATAAGCCGACTTCGAATTCGAACAAGCCGGAGGAGCGCAAGCGCATGTCCCGCCGGCGCATGACGATCGCCAAGCGTCTGGTCGAAGCGCAGCATACGGCAGCCATGTTGACCACCTTTAACGAAGTGGACATGAGCGCGATTATGGAAATTCGCAAGCGTCGTAAAGACTCTTTCAAGGAAAAGCACGAGGTCGGCCTCGGCTTTATGTCCTTCTTCACGAAAGCGGTCGTTGGCGCGCTTAAGGCGTTCCCACACTTGAACGCGGAAATCAGCGGCGACGACATCATCGTCAAGAAATATTACGACATCGGCATTGCCGTGTCGGCGAAAGAAGGCTTGGTCGTTCCGGTCGTTCGGGATGCCGACCGCCTCGGCTTCGCGGAAATCGAGCGCTCCATCGTTCAACTGGCTACCAAGGCTCGCAATAACACGCTGGAATTGTCCGAGCTTCAAGGCGGCACGTTCACGATTACGAACGGCGGCACATTCGGTTCCTTGCTATCGACGCCGATTTTGAACGCGCCCCAGGTTGGCATTCTGGGCATGCACAAGATTCAGCTTCGTCCCGTCGCCATCGACGCGGAGCGCATGGAGAACCGCCCGATGATGTACATCGCCCTCTCCTACGACCACAGAATCGTCGACGGAGCGGAAGCCGTGCAATTCCTCGTCAAAATCAAGGAAATGCTCGAAGATCCGGAAACGCTGCTGCTCGAAGGTTGATTCCAAATCCAAAAACGGCTGCTACTCGTCGAATCGCGTCCTTTAGGGGACGGCTTCGGCGAGCGGCGGCCGTTTTTTATCGTGCTCCCTTATTTGGGGGTCGGATTGGCGGGAGATTTCGTCTGGCTCCTGTTTCAGATTTAATGGATCTTGCGGAAGCTAACTGGGGATACACGGACTGACTTAATGGGGAATGCGTTTTCGGAAGGTGATGCTTGAAGTCATTTCGCTCGTTTGAGTCTGTCGATCTCCAGTTCGTTGCGGCCCACGCGCGCCGCGAGATATTCGACATCCTCCTTGGTGGCTAGCGTCTCGATCTTGCCGCCGATAGATTCAAGCAAGGCGACTACGTCGTCGTTCGATTCGGCTTCGATCCGGTCCAATTGACTCTTCATCTCGTCAAGTCTGCCGTCAATGCCGTCAAGTCTGCCGTCAATGCCGTCAAGTCTGCCATCAATGCCGTTAAGTCTGTCGT
>JAEZZE010000196.1 GCA_023418755.1 Bacillota bacterium
CCGCGGCTCATCAGGTAGAAGAGCTGGTCCTCGGACACCTTGGAGACGGTCGCTTCGTGCTCGAGCGTGATGTTGTCGTTCATGATTTCGTTGTACGGAATCGTGTCGCTCGTCGACTGGTTGTCGAGAATGAGCGTGTCGCACTTGATGTTCGCCTTCGCGCCTTCGGCATTGCGTCCGAAGGAAGCGAGACCGCGGTACGTCACTTTGCCGCCGTGCTTGGAGATCGACTTGGAGACGATCGTCGAGCTCGTGTCGGGAGCAAGGTGGATCATTTTCGCGCCGGCGTCCTGGTGCTGGCCTTTGCCGGCTACCGCGATCGAGAGCACCATGCCCTTCGCCCCGCGGCCCTTCAGGATAACCGCCGGATATTTCATCGTCAGCTTGGAGCCGATGTTGCCGTCGACCCATTCCATCGTCGCGTTCTCTTCGGCAACCGCGCGCTTGGTAACGAGGTTGTAGATGTTCGGCGCCCAGTTCTGGATCGTCGTATAGCGAACGCGAGCATCCTTCTTGGCGATGATCTCGACGACCGCGCTGTGCAGCGAGTTCGTGCTGTAGACCGGAGCCGTGCAGCCTTCGACGTAGTGGACGGAGCTGCCCTCGTCGGCGATAATTAGCGTTCTCTCGAATTGGCCCATGTTCTCGGAGTTGATCCGGAAGTACGCTTGCAGCGGAACGGTGCACTGTACGCCTTTAGGGACGTAGATGAAGCTTCCGCCGGACCATACCGCGCTGTTCAGCGCCGCGAACTTGTTGTCCGCCGGCGGAACGACCGTGCCGAAATACTCCTTGAAAATTTCCGGGTGCTCGCGCAGGGCGGAGTCGGTGTCCATGAAAATGACGCCTTGCTTCTCCAGATCCTCCTGCATGCTGTGGTAGACGACCTCAGACTCGTACTGAGCCGAAACGCCGGCCAGGAACTTCTGCTCCGCTTCCGGAATGCCCAGCTTGTCGAACGTCGCCTTGATCTCCTCGGGTACTTCCTCCCACGTCTTGCCTTGCTTCTCGGACGGCTTAACGTAGTACTGGATGTCTTCGAAATCCAGATCGTTCATGTCGCCGCCCCATTGCGGAATGGCCATTTTGCGGAATTGCTCCAGCGACTTCAGGCGGAACTTCAGCATCCAGTCCGGTTCGCCCTTCATCTCCGAAATCGTGCGGACGATCTCTTCGGTCAGCCCTTTGCCGGATTGGAATATCGCTTTATGCTCGTCGCGGAACCCGTATTTATATTCATCCAATTCGGGCATTTGCTTCGCCATTGCCGATCAGCCTCCTCGTTTATTGTTCGATGCCTTCGTGTTTGCCGCTGCCATGCTCAACGCCTTTGCGCAAGGCGTTCCAGGCCAGCGTCGCGCACTTGATTCTCGCCGGGAATTTGTTAACGCCCGACAGCGCCTCGACGTCTTCGTAATCTTCGAACTGAACGTCCTCGCCCTTCATCAGCGCGGAAAACTTATCCGCGAGAGCCAGCGCCTCTACGCTCGTCTTGCCCATGACCGCTTCCGTCATCATCGAGGCCGACGACATGCTGATCGAGCAGCCTTCGCCCGTAAACTTCACGTTGCGGACGATGCCGTCTTCGAGCTGAAGCTGCAGGGAAATCCGGTCGCCGCAGGTCGGATTGTTCAGGTTGACGGTAACGGAACCGTCCTCCAGCTCTCCCCGGTTGCGCGGCGTTTTATAGTGATCCATGATGACGCGGCGGTACAAATCATCCAATTGACTCATAACCGAAAAACTCCTTTGTCTTCACCAAAGACTCTGCCAGCCGGTCGATATCTTGTTCGGTATTGTACAGATAGAAGCTGGCTCGGGCCGTCGCGCTGACTTTCAGCCATCTCATCAGCGGCTGGCAGCAATGATGTCCCGCACGGACGGCGATGCCCTCGGTGTCCAGCACCGTCGCGACGTCGTGCGGGTGCACGTCTCCCAGGTTGAAGGTGACGAGCCCTGCCCGCTGTTCGGCCGACGGGCCGTAGATCTTCACTCCGTCGATCGACGACAACCGGTCCATCGCGTAACGAACAAGCTTATGCTCGTGCGCCTCGATATTGTCCATGCCGATCTGCTCCAGGAAGTCGATCGCCGCGCCGAGCCCGACGGCTCCGGCGATCATCGGCGTGCCGCCTTCGAACTTCCAAGGCAGCTCCTTCCAGGTCGAATCGTGCAGCTCGACGAAATCGATCATCTCGCCGCCGAATTCGATCGGCTCCATCCGTTCAAGCAACTGTGCCTTTCCATACAATGCCCCGATGCCGGTCGGCGCACACATCTTATGACCGGAGAAGGCGTAGAAATCCACATCCAGCGCCTGCACGTCGACCTTCATGTGCGGCGTGCTCTGCGCCCCGTCGACGACGATGACCGCGCCCTTGCGGTGCGCGATCTTCGCGATCTCCGCGATCGGGTTGACCGTGCCGAGCACGTTGGAGACGTAAGTGATCGCGACGATTTTCGTCCGTTCCGTCACCGTCGATTCCACGTCCTCCAACGCGACCGTGCCGTTCGGCTGCAGCGGAACGTATTTCAACGTCGCGCCCGTCGCCTTGGCGGCCTGCTGCCAAGGAATCAGGTTGCTGTGATGTTCCATCGGCGTAATGACGATCTCGTCGCCTTCGCGCAGCGTCTGACGGGCATAGCCGGAAGCGACGAGGTTCAGCGCGGTCGTCGTGCCGCGGGTAAAGATGATTTGCCGCGAAGCCGGAGCATTCAGGAACCGCGCGACCTTCTCCCGGGCTCCCTCGTAAGCGTCCGTCGCTCGCGATCCGAGCGTGTGCACGCCGCGGTGCACGTTGGCGTTATCCCATTCATAATATCGTTTGACCGCTTCGATGACCGAGCGGGGCTTCTGCGTTGTCGCCCCGTTGTCCAGGTATACGAGCGGATGTCCGTTAATATCCTGATGAAGAATCGGAAATTCCGACTTCAATGCGATCGGGTCCATGCTTAGCCCAGCTTTCTTTCAAGGATGCGGTGCAGTTGCTCGCGCAGCCCTTCCAGCGGAATCTCGGATACGACCGGATCGAGGAAGCCGTGAATGATCAGCCTCTCCGCTTCGCTGCGGGTAATTCCGCGGGACATCAGGTAATAGATCTGCTCGGCGTTCACTTGGCCTACGCTCGCCGCGTGTCCGGCTTTAACGTCGTCCTCGTCGATGAGCAGGATCGGGTTGGCGTCGCCGCGTGCTTTCGGACTCAGCATGAGCACTCTTTCCGTCTGCTGGCCGTTCGCCTTCGTGGCGCCGTGCTCGATCTTCGTGATTCCGTTGATGATCGCGGTAGCTTCTTCCTTCATGACGGCGCGAGTGATCATGTCGCTCTCGCTGGAACGTCCGAAGTGAACGGCTTGCGTCGTCAGGCTCATGCGCTGGCTGCCCTTGCCGACTGAGATAATCTTGGAATCGGACGTCGATCCGTTGCCCTTAAGCACCGATTTCGTATCGGTGACGGCATTGCCGTCATGCAAGTCGCCGACGATCCACTCAATACGGGAGTCGTTGTCCAGCACCGCGCGCCGATAGGCGATATCGACCGCGCTCCCGTCCATATGGTGAACGGCCGCGTATTGCACGAACGCGCCGGCTTTCGCGAACACCTCCACCGCGCTGTTGTGCAGCAGCACGGCCGTCGTCTCCCCGAGGGAGGAAGCGACTTGCTCCACGAACGTTACGCGGCTGTTCGTATCCGCGATGACGAGAACGTGGGGCATGAACGTAGCCGTCGCGTCATCCGCGAACAGAAGCGCTTGGATCGGCTCTTCGATCGCCACGTCGCGCGGTACGTACAGGAACGCCCCTCCGTTCCAGAGCGCCGCGTGCACGGCGGAAAGCTTATGCTCCTCTTTCGCGTACGCCGTCATGAAATGCCGGCGGAACAGCTCTTCGTGATTGCGGGCGGCATCTTCCAGGCTCGTCAGGATGACGCCTTTCGCTTTCAGTTCATCGGAAAGCTCCGTATAGATCACGGAGGAGTTATGTTGAACGATCAGCCCGCCGCTCTTATTTTCGGGAAGCAGCGCGGCGATCGGCGCGGGAAGATCCGAGGCGGAGGCCGCCGCTTGCCCGGGACGGTTCGTTCCGTAATGATCCAGAGTCCATCGCGTCAAGGGAAGCTTCTCCGGCTTCGGCAAATCCAACTCGGTCGCGAGCTGGCCGGCTTCTTCGCGCAAGGCGACGAGCCAAGCGGGCTCGTTCTTGCTGCGCGCGATCGCGGCCGCCGCTTCCCGGCCGAAGGAAGTAATCGGTGTACTCATCGATGCTCAGCCTCCCTTAGGCCTGGCCGACGGTCTCGTCGACGATGCCCAATTCTTCTTTTACCCAATCGTAACCTTCCGCCTCCAGACGCTGAGCCAGCTCGGGTCCCCCGGACTTGACGATGCGGCCCTGCATCATGACGTGCACGAAATCGGGTTTGATATAGTTCAACAAACGCTGGTAGTGGGTAATGATCAGAAAGCTGCGGTCTTCGGAACGCATCGCGTTCACGCCTTCGGCAACGATGCGGAGCGCGTCGATGTCAAGGCCGGAGTCGATCTCATCAAGAATGACCAGCTTCGGGTCGAGCAGCATCATCTGCAAAATCTCGTTGCGCTTCTTCTCGCCGCCGGAGAAACCTTCGTTCAGGTAACGGTGCATGAACTCCGGATTCATCTCCAATTCTTTCATTTTGCCTTCCATCTGGCGGACGAACTTGATCAGCGAAATCTCGTTGCCTTCCTCCCGGCGGGCGTTGATCGCGCTGCGCAGGAAGTCGGCGTTCGTGACGCCCGTAATCTCGCTCGGATACTGCATCGCGAGGAACATGCCCGCGCGAGCGCGCTCGTCCACGCCCATCTCCAGCACGTCTTCGCCGTTCAGCGAGACGGCCCCTTCGGTTACTTCGTATTTCGGATGGCCCATCAGCGCGGATGCAAGCGTACTTTTACCCGTGCCGTTCGGTCCCATGATCGCGTGCACTTCGCCGCCGTTGATCTTCAGATCGATTCCTTTCAAAATCTCTTTGCCCTCTATGGACGACTTCAGACCTTGAATTTCGAATTGAATAGACATTCCCTAACCTCCAAGTTCGATGAGGACTTATCCGTTTGGAATAAATCCTTCTTTATAATTATTTTAATTTCATTCTCAGTGATTCTCAATAACAATTTTATGAAAGATACGTCAAAAAAGCAAACCGTTCTTCTTTCCGCTCGGGAAGAAGAGACGGTTTGCCCGGTCTATCAACGTTGTATGCGATTTCTTATTTCCTCCGATCGCCGTCGGAATTGCTCGTCGTCCAGCACGGGCGTAATGGACGATTCGCGCAGATCATGCAATTCGATCCAAGATTTGCAGCCGGCGTAGCTGTCCCGAATCGGTATCGCTTGCGGATCGTCCAGCCGATATACGCGAAGAACGAGGACGTGCAGCGGCTTCGTTTTTTTCCAGCGCAGTCTCTCTTCCGCATAATCCTCCGTCCAAACGTGAAGGCCTTCCAGCCGCTTGAGCGTCTCCGCGTCCGTCACCTCGTGCTCCTCCGCGACTTCGGCGAACGACGCAACGCGAACGTATCCGGGAGTCTTCGCCGCTTCCGCTTGCGTCTGTTCCACGCCCGCGGCGGCTTCCGGAACGACCAGATTCGGCCGCTGGTGCTCGAACGACGGGAACAGGTAGAACTTCGGGCTTTCCAGCCTGAATTCCTTCGTTTCCTCGGCGATGCCGCCCTTGCGCAGCACGATCGTCTGCCTGCCTTCCTCCAGCGCCTTGACGGCGACGGCCCATTCTCTAAGCGCAATCCTAGTTTCCATGCGTTGCTTTCCTCTCCTCTGTGCCCTAACGATTGCTTAATTATAGCACAGTAAAGCAGCCGGTCCGCTCCGTCGAGGCGAAAAGGCGGATCGGCTGCCGTTTACCCGGCTGGATTATACGAGGAAAACCGCGACGGCCGTCGTGACGGCCAGCCCGATCAGAACCGGCTTCAGGTTGCGCCGGGCCAGCTCGAACGGGCTGACGCCGCAGATCGCCGCGGCGGGAATGAGCGCCCAGGGGATCAACGTTCCGCCGCCAACCCAGATCGCCGCCACCTGGCCGAGGGCGGTCAGCGTCGCCGCTCCGCTTTCGAGCGCCACGGAGAACATATGCGCGACCGAACCGACGAGGGAGATGCCCGAGAAACCCGAGCCGTCCAAACCGGTAATCGCCCCCGTCGCCGTCAGCGTCGCCGATGCGACCGCCCCGTTCATCGGCACCGAATTGGCGAGCGCGACGCCGAGATCGTTCACGATGCCGTGCGAGCCGGGCAGCGCTCCGTCGCCGAACAGCTCCCGGAACGCCGAATCTCCGAGGTAGAAAAACGCCGCGATCGGAATGACCGGTCCGAACACCCGGAAACCGAACTGAAAACCTTCGATCAAATAAGCGGTCGTCTCTTCCAGCCCTTTGTTCCGGTGCGCCAGCATCGTCGCGACGATGAGGATGACGACCGCCGTGCCGCCGATCAGCGCCGTGGCGTCCCCTCCCTGCAAGTCGAAGGCGAACATCGCGACGACGTCGATCGCGAACAGGATCGGGATAGCGGCGGCCAGCGTCCGCTTTGCCGAGGCGGGCAGGCGCACCTCCGCTTTCGTTCCCGCCTCCTCCCGGCCGGCGGCGACCAAGCCGTCGTTCCACTTCCCGTTTCTCATGTCCCTGCGCATCATCCAGAACGCGACGACGGTCGTCACGAGCCCCATCACGATGACGAGCGGGACGCTGGCCGCCATCACCTCGGACACCGGCAGACCGGCCGCGTCCGCCGTCAGCTTCGGCGCTCCTTGAATGATGTAATCTCCGGACAGCGCGATGCCGTGCCCGAACAAGTTCATCGCGACGGCCGCCCCTAGCGCGGGAAGCCCGACGCGCAGCGCCACCGGCAGCAGCACGGCCCCGATCAGGGCCACGCCGGGAGACGGCCAGAAAAACAGCGAGGTCAACAGCATGATGACGCCGATGCCCCAGAACGCCAGCGCCGGCGTCCGCAGAAAGCCCGTAAGCGGTTTAATCATCGTCTCGTTGATGCCCGTAACGATGAGCACCCGGCTCATGGCGACAATGATCGAGATGATGAAGATCGTGCCCAGCAGCTCTTTGGTAGCGTAAATAAAGCTGTTGAAGATGCCCGACACCGAGCCCCCCAAGCTTTCGGTCACGATCAGGCCAAGCGTGAAAATGCCCGCGACGCAGATCAGCGTCGTGTCCCTCCGCTTCACGAGCAAAGCGAGAATAAATGCGATAAACGCCACGTACACCCAGTGAATCGCCGATAATCGAATGTCCACCGCGCCACTCTCCAGTCCTTCGTGTGAGTGCTTCATTGTATGTGGCCGGATGGATGGGCGTTCGCGCAATCGGAAATAACCCCGAAGTCGGATTTCGGCATCCGGCCTCGGGGTATTCCTTCTATTTTAAATAGCCCCGTTTAATTCGGGGTCAGCACGACGGTGGCGTAAGGAGGCAGCGCAACCGTCCGTCCGTCCGTCGACGCCGCGTCGTCGGTCGTCAACGCGAGATTCGCGAAAGCCGTTTGCCGCGACTTGCTCTCCGAAAGCGCGACCTTCTGCGGCTGCTCGGACATATTGTGCATCACCAGCAACTGCTCGTCTCCGCTCGCGCGGACGTACGCTGTGACGTAATCGCTGCCCGCGTCGTAAGAAGCGATCGTGCCTTCTCGCAGCGCGGCATGCTGCGCCCGCCAGGAGATCAGCCGCCGATAGTGATTCAGAAGCGAATCCGATGCCGCCTCCTGGGCTTCCACGGACGCTTCTTCGGTCCGGTAGGACGAGCTTTGCCACGTCGTCTCCTCCGGCGAGCCGCCTTTCCTTGTCCACGGAAACGGCTCGCGCAGCTTCTCGTCCGGCTTGAGGCCGGCGACGCCCAGCTCCTCGCCGTAGTAGACGAACGCGTTGCCCGGCATCGTCAGCAGCAGCGAAGCCGCCAGCTTGGCTTGGCCGATATCGCCTCCGACCGCGCTCATGACGCGGGTCTGGTCGTGATTGGACAAGAACGGCGCGTCGACGAAACGGCCGCCGGACACCTTGGCGAAGTACTCGTGCATGCGGGACAGCGTAAAGCCGATGCCGGACGACCGCCCCGAAGCCGCGGCGCCGAGCAGCGTGGCCGCGAGATCGAAGTTAAACGCCGAATCGAGCGCGTTGTCCAGATAAGGCGCGACGATCGCCGCTCCGTCCCACACTTCGCCGACGAGATACGCGTCGGGCTCGACCTCGTTCAGGCCTTGGCGGAACTCCTGCCACCAAATTTTGTTCTTCTGCTGCACGGCCTGCGAGGAGATCGTCGATTTGAAATCGCCGAATATATGCTTGGCCGCGTCCAGCCGGAAGCCGTCGACGCCTTCCTTGAGCCAGTACTGGCCGATGGCGACCATTTCCTTGCGGACTTCGGGGTTGTCGAAGTTCAAGTCCGGCATGCCGCCCCAGAATACGCCGAGGTAGCTGCCGCTCGCTCCTTGGTGCCACGGGTCCGATCCCGTCGCTCCGTCGGAGGGCGTCGCTTGCTTCTCGTTATCCGCCCACGTATACCAGTCCCTGTACGGGCTGTCCGCGCCTCGGGCCGACTCGGCGAACCATGGATGCTCGGAGCTCGTATGGTTGACGACAAGGTCCATAATGACGCGAATGCCGCGAAGATGGGCTTCCTCCAGCAGCTTGCGGAAGTCGTCCATCGTGCCGTAATCGGGATGAATCCCGTAATAATCGGTCACGTCGTAGCCGTGGTAGCTCGGGGACGGCTGTATCGGCATCAGCCACAGCCCGTCCACCCCGAGCTCTGCCAAATAATCGAGCTTGCCCGTCAGGCCGTTCAAATCTCCGATGCCGTCCCCGTCCGAGTCGGCGAACGAGCGAACGAACACTTCGTAGAAAACGCCGGACGGCCCATTCGTCGAAGCGGCGGATTCCCGCGGAGCGGCGTCCGGGCAGCCGGTCAATAGCAGAGCGGCGGCAAGCAGCGCGAGCGAACTCTTCGCTCCGCGCTTCATCCTTTGGACGCTCCCGCCGTCAGCCCGTCCACGAGGAAGCGCTGCGTGTACATGAAGAGCAGCGTAATCGGCACCGCGACGAGCACGCAGCCCGCTGCGAACAGCGTAAACTCGGTGCTGTTGTACGAGTCGATGATGCTCCACAAGCCTACGGCGAGCGTCCAGTTTTCCGGAGTCCGCAAGATCGCCCTGGCGAAAATAAAATCGACCCAGGCGCCCGCGAACGTCGTAAGCGAAATATAAGTGATGATCGGACGCGATAACGGCAGGATAATGCGCATGAAAATCGACATATGGTTTGCCCCGTCGATACGCGCCGCTTCCTCCAGACTTCTCGGAATCGTATCGAAGAAGCCTTTGGCGACGAACATCCCGAGCGCAGCTCCCGCGGAGTACACGAGAATGAGCGCCCAGATGGAATCGAGCAAGTCGATCGTGTTCAGAATGATGAACACCGCCATAATGCTCAGGAAGCCCGGGAACATGCCGAGAATCAGAATCAGCATCATCATCGCCTTGCGGCCTTTGAACCGGAAACGCGAGATGGCGTACGCCGTCAGCAGCTGAATGAGCGTGCCGAGCACCATGCTCGCCGTCGCCACCTTGAGCGTGTTCCAATACCAGTTCGCGTACGGAATCGATCGATCCGCGCGTTCCCTGAACAGGTCTCGGTAATGGTCGAGCGTCCACGCGGTCGGAAAGAAGTGATCGCTGAACAGCGAATTGCCGACACGGAAGGAGGACAGCACCGTCCACAAGGCCGGATAGATGCAAGCTACGGCGATCAGCGCCAGCAGCGCGTAACTGAACAACAGACGCGGTTTCATTGGATCATGTCCTCCTCGTTGAACGATCTCGTTCTCCTGAACATGACGATGGCCGCGGCCGCGATGAACAGGAAGATCAGAATCGACACGGCCGCCGCGATGTTGTACTGGTTGAAATCGAGCGTCAGCTTGTACAGCCAGGTGACGAGCAGATCCGTTTCCCCTGCGTTGTTATACTTCATCGTGGCCGGATTGCCCCCGGTCAGGAGGAAAATGACGTTGAAATTGTTGATATTGCCGACGAACTGCGTAATGAGAATCGGTGCCGTGGCGAACAAAACGTAAGGCATCGTAATATTGCGGAATTTCGCCCAGGCGGTCGCTCCGTCCACCTCCGCCGCCTCGTACAGATCCTTCGGGATCGTCGTCAGGATGCCCATGACGAGAATCATCGACACCGGGATGCCGATCCACATGTTGACGACGATGACGGACACCTTCGCCCAGAACGGATCGTTCAGCCACGGCAAGCCTTCAAGCCCGAAATAGCGGAAATACTGGTTGATCGGGCCGAATTTCTCGTTCAGCAAGTTTTTCATGATGAGCAGCGACACGAATTGCGGGATGGCGTACGGGATAATGAACAGCATTCTCCAGATGCCTTTGAACCGAATACCCTGCTGATTGATCAAAAGCGCGACGAGAATGCCCCCGAAATAGCAGGTCACCGTGGCCAGAATCGCCCAGACGACCGTCCAGCTCAGAACGCCGACGAACGTATTGCTCCAGACGTTCATGTTGAACAGCTTGTCGAAGGTGGCGAAGCCGACCCAGTCGACCAGGTTTTTCGGCGGAATATGATTAGGCGACGCGTAGTTCGTGAACGCGATCAGCGAAGTAAACACGATCGGCATGATCGTAAAAAACAGCACGCCAATCATCGGAACCGAGAGAAGCACCCATGGGAAGACGCTGCTGTTCAGCCCGCGGGCCTCGGAGCCGCTTTGCTTTCTTCGGCCGACGACGACCGCATCGCGAATATTCAATGCATAGAACAGCAGAAAGAGCAGGACGACGAAAATCGCCAATACTCCATAGATCATCATGAAAATGGAATGGTCTCCGGGAACGTTTTTGAACACTTTGCCGACTTTGACCAGATGCTGCCCCTGCTCTCCGAGCGTAACGATGCCCTTCAAGTGGGGAGTAAGCTTTGCGGCGATCGCATAGATGCCGGCCGCGTATACCAGAATGAACGACAGACCTTTGACGTATTGCCGATTGTACAATTGGCCCAATCCCGCGCAAATTACGGAAAGCCAACCCGCCGTCGCAGCGCGATGCTTCAAGCTGAGCCCTCTCCTTCCTGTTAAGCCGTCGCACCCGCCGCGAGGCGGCGGGTGGATGGCGCATGGTTGCGTTGCTTATCTTATTGCGAGGACGCGATCGCGTCCTTTACTTTCTTGGCCCAATCGTCCATCGTCGCCTGCGGGTCGGTCTTGTCGTTCCACAGGGAAGCGAGCGCGGCTTCGTGCGTCGCCCAGAACGCGTTCATCTCGGCGATCTTAGGCATAGGAGTGGAATTGTCGAACTGCTTCAGGAACACGCTCGCGAACGGATCTCCGCTCACCTTCTCGCTTGCCGCCACGTTCTTGTTGGACGGCAGGCTGCCGAACAGCTCGAAGTTTTTCGTCTGGAATTCCTCGGAGGATACGAGCTCCGCGAACAGCTTCGCGGCGATCGGATACTGCGAGTAAGCATTGACCAAGAAGCCTTTGACGCCGGAGAAAGGCATCATCGGATTGCCGTTCGGCAGCGTCGGATACTCCATGACGCCCAGGTTGGCGATCGACTTCTTGAACTCGCCCGTCTGCCATGGACCGCTGACGTTCATCGCCAGCTTGCCCTCGTTGAACAGGCTCGTTTTGATGTCGGCCTTAATATCGGCCGCTTTGATCGGCAGAATCTCGTCCTTCAGGCTGCCGAAAAACCGAGCGGCTTCTACGGAGCCCGCGTTGTTTAAACCGATATCGGACCCGTCGGTGCCGTCTTTGCCGAATACGTAGCCGCCGTAACCGCCGAAGAAGCCCCAGCTCCAGTATCCGTTGCCGACTTCCCACATGTAGGCGTATTTCTGCGCTTTCGCGTCGTTGAACTTTTTCGCGAATTCGATCACTCCGTTCCAGTCTTGCGGCGCTTCGCCGTTCGTGTTCGGGAACAGGTCTTTGTTATAAAACACCGCCGTCGTCTCTACGGACATCGGGTAGCCGTACAGCTGGCCGTCGATCGACCAGGCTTCGACGGATTTATCGGAGTTGCCCGCTACCGACTCTTCCTCGTGCAGATCGTTCGGAAGCACGACGCCCGCCTGAACGGCCGAGCCGAGACGGTCGTGCACCGCCAGGAATACGTCCGCGCCTACGCCAGCCGGAGCGTCCGTGATCATTTTCTCGATCGATTTGTCCGGCCCTACGTCCTGGTATTCGATATCGATGCCGTACTTTTCTTTGAACGCTTTGGCGGCTTCGTCGATCAGGGCTTTCTCGCTCGCGGAGTACCAGACGACCAGCTTCGCTCCTTCTTCCGGAGCGTACTCCTCGTCCGAGCTTTCGCCGGAAGGAGCGGTCGCGCTTTCCGTAGCCGCGGGCGCATCGGCGCTTGGAGAAGACGACGCGCCGTTCCCGTTGCCGCCTCCGCCGCAAGCGGACAACAACAGCGCCATCGTCAGCATCATGCTTGCATACACTTTTTTCATTCTTTTCCCGAACCCCTCTCACCGTTTTGATCATCGCGCTTCGCCGTCCGATCTCCCGCTTCTTTTCGCCCTTTCGCAATCGTTCCGCAAACTGCGCAAACGTTTGAATCGTCAGGCAAAAAAAATACAAACCCCCGGGAATCCTCGTGTGTTTGTCAGCGTTCGATAGTTGAAAGCGCTTTTGGATCTACTCCCTATCATAATCAAAAACCACTTCGTGTAAATCGTTTGCACATATTAAAAACTAAATATAATCCATGTAATTCTTCGTTTTACTCGTTATTTCAGCCCTTTATGAACAATCTTCGAATTGCTTATTTGTGCAATTTGTGGCACAATCTTGGCGCCGGAATGCTGAATCATTTGCACAAATAAATCGGATTACCCAATGTACACTTCGCTCGGATCGGATACAATAAAACTATCAAAACGTTTGCAAAGGAAGGCCATAGACATGACCGTCACGATCAAAGACGTAGCCAAGACGGCAGGCGTGTCGCCGTCTACCGTATCCCGAGTCATTTCCGGACATCCCCGGATCAGCGCGGAGACGAGCCGAAAAGTCAAAAGAATCATGGAGGAGCTCGGCTATCATCCGAACCTGATGGCGAAAAGCCTCGTCTCCAGAACGACCCGCACGATCGCGGTCATCTTCCCCAAGCCGGCCGAAGAATTGCTTTTGAACTTCTTTTTCTATGAACTGATCAGAGGGGTACTGGCTCAATTGACCCGGGCCGGTTACGATCTGCTGATGGCCGGAGGCAGCAACGAGCAGGAGGAGCTGGACACCGTTACACGGCTTGTCAGAGGAGGCCGCATCGACGGGCTTATTTTGCTCTACTCCCGTTCTTCCGATCCGATCATCCATTTCCTGCGCAAGGAAAACATGCCGTTTGCCCTTATCGGCCGAAGTCTCGATTACGAGGACGTGCCGTCGGTGGACAACGACAACGTGCTTGCCGCCTACGATGCGACGAAGCACTTGATCGCGCAAGGCCAGAAACGAATCGGTTTCGTCAGCGGGCCTGCCAAGCTGGCGATGACCCAGGACCGCATGAACGGCTATAAGAAGGCGCTGGAAGAAGCCGGCCTTCCGTTCAGGCACAGCTGGGTCGTCGAAGGAGAATTTCTGATCGAGAGCGGCTATCGCGCCATGGCTTCGATCATGTCTCAGCCGGAACCCCCGACCGCCCTCGTCGTCATCGACGACGTCGTCGCCTTCGGCGTGCTTAAAGGCTTGAGCGAGCTGGGCTACCGCGTTCCCCAAGACGTCGCGATCGTCAGCTTCAACAACATCGCCCTGTCGGAGCTTACGATTCCTCCGATCAGCTCCGTGGACGTCGGGACTTACCAGCTTGGCTACACCGCATCGCAAATGGTGCTCAATATGATGAAAGATATCGAGATTACGGCCAGGCAGATTATTCCCCACCGGCTTTTCGTCCGGGAGTCGTCCCTGCGGCCCGAAATGCC
>JAEZZE010000217.1 GCA_023418755.1 Bacillota bacterium
CTTGCAGGCGGACGGACGCAACGTCGGGTACGTAGGGATCAGGCCGGAAGAGACGAAGCTGCTGCTGAGCAAGTTCTATCTTCTCAAGGCTCACCGGGGACAAGGATACGCCAGCCAAGCTATGGGCTTCCTGGAGGAGCTGTGCAAGAAGCGCAAGCTGGGCGCGATCTGGCTTACCGTGAATCGGCACAACGCGTCCACGATCGCCGTTTACGAGAAAAAGGGCTTCCGAACCGTTCGCGAGCAAGCGGCTGATATCGGGGGAGGCTTCGTCATGGACGATTACGTGATGGAGAAAGAAATCGCGGTCGACTAAAAGGGACTGTTGGTCCGCGTACGCGTCGAACCGAAGCAAGATGGGCAGCTTCGCCGCGATAAGGTAGAATAGAACGAAAAACTCGCGGCTGCGGCAAGGAGATGAAAATGCGCGCGTATTGGATCGCTTTAACGCTGCTCGGCACCGTCTGGATCAGCGCCATGTTGTTCGTCTCTCCCGAAGCTTCGGCGTTTTCATGGAGACTGGCGGGCAGCGCGCTGTTTTTCGCGGCTTTCTTTCTTGTTCCGTTAGCCCGCGACAAACCCCGAATTCTCGCCCTTCTGCTATCCTCCGCTTCCGCGGCCGCGGTCGCCGCGTTGTGGCCGGAAGATCAGGGATCGGCTAATCCGTATGCTCTGCTGGCGCTGTCGATCCTCGCGGGCAAAGCCGCGTACAGGCTGCCGGGAGCGCACGCTTGGATCGTCGGCGGCGTTCTCGCCATCGGGGCATTGGCGCCCGCTATCGCCGGCTACCCTTCGTTTCCTCCCGTTTTTCTCGTTCTGTACGCCGCCTTGCATGCATTCGCTCTGACCGTCTATCGCAACGCATGGCATCGGGCAACGTCCGCCGAAGCGCGAAACGAAGCGCTGCTTAGCGAATACCGGAAAATGAAAAGGCGGAACGCGTCGGCCGAGGAGACGGCGCGGCAAGAGGAGCGCGCGCAAGTCGGACGGGATATCCACGATTCGGTCGGCCATAAGCTGACGGCGCTGACCATGCAGCTGGAAGTGTTGCGGATGAAGGCGGACGCCGATTCGGAAGGGCAAGTCCGGAGCCTGCGGGATTTGGCGAGGGAGAGCCTGGAGGAGACGAGGAATGCCGTCAAGGCGCTGAGGAACGACGAGCCCGGCGGGTTGTCCTCGATTCTCGGGCTTATCCGCAAGCTGGAAGCGGAAAGCTTGATTCGCGTTTATTTTACGGTGAAGCACGGGGCGTTGTCCGCTCCGCTGACGAACGATCAATCGATCGCGGTGTACCGATGCGTGCAGGAGGCGCTCACGAACGTCATGAAGCACGGCAAAATCCGCGAGGCGGAGGTGACGTTCGAGGCGCCCGGCGGGAGCGTGTTCCGGTTCGAAATCTCGAATCCGGGCGGCACGGCGGACCGTTACCGGGAAGGCTTCGGCCTGCGCTCGATGCGGGAGCGGCTCGAGGGCAGCCGCGGCCGGCTGGAAGTCGTCGCGAATAGAGACCGGTTTACAGTAAGGGGCGCGTTTCCGCTGAACGAGACACCCGCTCGGGGAGGGACAACCGGATGATCCGAATTCTGTTGGCCGAAGACCAGGCGATGGTCCGCCAAGGCTTGAAAATGATGATCGAAACGGACGAAGAGCTTCGCGTGACCGGCGAAGCCGGCAACGGGAAGGAAGCGATCGAATTGAACGAACGGGGGATCTTCGATCTGGCGATCCTCGATATCCAAATGCCGGTCATGAACGGCCTGGAGGCGGCGAGGACGATTCGCAAGCGCTGGCCCGAACGCAAAGTGCTGATGCTGACGACGTTCAACGACGACGAATACGCTCTGGAGGCGCTGAAGATCGGGGCGAGCGGCTACGTGCTCAAGGACGCGGAGCCCGGCGCTCTGATTCGTTCCATCCGCAGTTGCTTGACCGGAGGACTGTCGTTGCAGGACGACGTCGCGGCGAAAGTGATCCCGAAGCTGCTGCAACGCTCGGCGGTGGAACAACCCGCCGTCGACGCGTCGATTACTCCCCGCGAGCTGGACATTCTAAAGCTGGTCGGGGAAGGCCGCAGCAATCGCGAGATCGCCGACGAATTGGGGTTGTCCGTCGGCACGGTGAAAAATCATATCAGCCAGATCATGGACAAGCTGGATTTGCGCGACCGCACTCAACTGGCGATCTACGCGATTCGCCGCAACGTCGTATAGGGGAAAATAAAACAGGAAGTTTCGGGAGAGACATGACCGGAGTCACGGGTCGCCATCGAACGAATGACGGAAGACAGTGGGGGCACTGTCTTTTTGTTTGTATACTGGCGTTGTTAAGAGAAGGCGAAGGTTCGATTCGAGGAGGCGCAAGATATGCTGGAAGCATTGGATTTACGCAAGATATTCAAAGGCAAAGTCGCGGTCGACGACGCGAGCTTTTACTTGGACGAAGGGGAATCCGTCGGCTTGCTCGGACCGAACGGAGCGGGCAAATCCACGACGATCTCGATGATATCTTCCTTGCTGAAACCGAACTCGGGGGACGTCCGGCTGAACGGGGAGAGCGTGCTGGCCAAGCCGCAGAAAATCCGGGACGTGCTTGGCGTCGTTCCGCAGGAGATCGCGCTGTACGAGGAACTGACCGCGTACGAGAACTTGAAGTTTTTCGGCCGGATCTATCGCTTGAAGGGGAGCCTGCTGGAATCCAGAATCCAAGAGCTGCTGGAGATGGTCGGACTTAGAGAACGGCAGAAGGAGCTGATCAAGACCTATTCGGGCGGGATGAAAAGGCGCATCAATATCGCGGCGGCGCTGCTTCACGATCCGAAAATCGTCATTATGGACGAACCGACGGTCGGTATCGATCCGCAATCGCGCAGTCATATACTCGATACCGTCAGGCTGCTGAACCGGGAAAAAGGAACGACCGTTCTGTACACGAGCCACTATATGGAAGAGGTCGAGCAGCTATGCAGCCGGGTATACATTATGGATCACGGGCGGATCATCGCTTCGGGCACGACGGAGGAGCTGCGCCGCATCTTGTCCGGAGAAGACACGCTGCTCGTCCAGCTCGACAAGCCGAGCGCGGAGCTGGCCGACGAATTGCGCTCGCTGGGACCCGTCAGACAGGTCGAAGAGACGGACAAAGGCTTGAAGCTGATCGTAGCCAAGCAGAGCGGCTTAATGTCGCAGGTCGTCCAATCGGCGGAAAAGCATCGGGTGCAAATCACGAATATTCACGTGCAAACGCCGAGTCTGGAAGATGTCTTTCTGCATCTGACCGGACGAAAGCTGCGGGATTAAGGGGGAGGAGCTCTTGCTGTCTTTCTTCAAAAAAGATTTCCTCGTCTATTGGAGAGACCGGAAAGAAATTTCGATTTCGCTGATTACGCCGCTCGTCCTCATTGCCGTTTTAGGATTCGCGTTGCCCAGTTGGATCGAAAATCCGTCGAAGTCCATCAAGGTGAAGGCGGCCGTCGTTCAACTGGACGACGAAGAGAGCGGGCTGCGGCAATTCCGGGACTCGCTCGCCGCCCGTTCGCTGCAAGACGAACGCATGCAAGCGATCGATGGTCAACGAGGGAACATGCCGATAAGCCTATTCCTGCAGCTGTTCGAAGAAGAGCAGGTCAAGGAAATCGTCCGCATGGAGAGGATGGAAGCCGACGAAGCGCATCGGCAACTGCGCGATAAACAGGTCGACGCCGTCGTGACGATCCCCGAAGGCTACACGTTCTCGGCGTTGAATAAAATGCTGCTCGGCAAAGGGGAAGGCGCGGAGCTGCGCATCGCGGCGGAGGATTGGACGATGCCTGTCGACGTCCTGAACAGCATCGTCGACGGTTTCGTTCGGACGATGAATTTTCAATCCGCCATTCAAAGCCAATTGGGAGCGGAAGCGGTCGCCGCGGCCGACACGGTCGGCGAAATCGGCGGACGGGAGACGATTCCCGGCGTCGAAACGGTCACGTCTTTCCAATACTTCACGCTGGCTATCGGCATCTTGTTCGCGCTGTTCGTATCCGTGACGACGGCGACCAAGGCGGCAACGGAGAAGCGGGAACGCACGTTCCAACGCATCTTATTGACGGGGGCGCATCCGTTCAGGTATTTGTCCGGGAAGCTGAGCTCGACCTTATGCCTGTCCTTGATCCTGATCGCGTTCGTCGTGATTAGCGCTCATTTCATCTTCGGCGTTTTCCCGGGGCGTTCGTTCGGGTTCTGGGCCGGCATGACTGCCGTCCTGTTCGCGCTGATGCTCTGCGTGGGGGCGATGGCCGCCCTGTTCACGTCGCTCGTCTTTCGTCTCAACGATTCCGAGGCGAATGGCATCTCGTTCCTGTTTATTCTGATCGCCGGCTCGATCGGCGGAAGCTTCGTCCCGGTGTTCGCGCTGCCCGATTGGCTTAGACTGGCAGGAGAATGGACGCCTAACGGACTTGCGCTCTCCGCATTGCTCCAATGGCTTCAGACCGAGACGGCTGCCGATCTGACCGTGCCTCTGATCCGTCTGGCCGTATTCGCCGCGGTTACGATCGGACTCGCGATTTGGTGTTTTCCGAGAAGGGGGCGAATCTGATGAATCCGATTTTCATGTCGCAATGGATGAAAGAAAAACGTTCTCCGCTTATGGTTCTCGCCTTTTTCGGGCTGAGCATTATCGCCACCTTTCTATTCGGGCAAGGTAATCAGGGCAAGATGACGATCGCCGCCTTTCCCGGGCAAGGGCTGAAGGCTTCCGCGGCGGACGAATGGCTCGACCGGTTGAACGAGAACGAATCGATCGAATTCGTCCTGAAGGACGAGGCGCATGCGCGCTCCGAAGTGCGCGAGGGCCGCGCGGACGTAGCCATTCAATTGCTGGAAAACGACTACCGGTTGATCGCGACGATCGAGAATCCGAACGTGCAATTGGTGGAAAGGCACGTGAATACCGTCTTCGCGGAAGAACTGCGGCTGCGGGCCGCCGCGAATTACGCGGAGGACGCGGACGCATTCCGGGAAGCCGTCGGACGCTATTTGGCGCAACCGCCAGTAACCGTACGGCTGGCATCGTCGGACGGCGGCGAATTGGTCAGCTACGATATGAGCCTGCAGCTATTGTTTACTTTTACGTTGTTTCTGGCGATGTTCACGATCGGCTTCAAAGTCAATGCGATCACGATGGAAAAAGTGTCCGGCATCTGGAACCGGGTCATTCTGTCGCCGATGCGCAAATCCGAGATGTACGCGGGACATTTGACTTACAGCTCCATCATCGGCTTCGCGCAGACCGCGGCGGTCTTGCTGCTGTTCAAGTATGCGTTCGGCTTCGGCTTGGGAGACCGAATCGGCATGCTGCTGCTCGTCGCGGCGCTGTACACGCTGACGGCCGTCGCTTTCTCCATGCTGATCACGGGCTTCGTCCGAACGCCGGAGCAGTTCAATATGATATTCCCGTCCCTGATTCCGATCATGCCGTTGATCAGCGGCGGCTATATGCCGCCCGGAACGATCACGAACCCGTTTCTGCTCGCGATCGCCGAGGCGTTCCCGTTGACGCACGCGTTGGACGCGATGATCGGAATCTCCGCGTACGACGCGGCTTGGTCCGACCTCTACCTGCCGCTTGCCAAGCTCGTTTTGATCGGCGTGGTCTGTATGGGAATCGGTATCAATTTGGTAGAGAGAAGAAGAGGTTAAGAAGTCGGGGTTTCGTCGGAAAGCCCTTCGCAGAGGGGTCGTCCCATACGGATAGAGAGTCGTACCGAACGATGAACGATGGAATGATGCAAGTCGCATCTATCTCCTTCCGAAGCGAGACACAGACTCCAGGAGATAGATGCTTCTTCTTTTTCATCGATCATCTTGTACGACCTGACTTATGGGAAAGCCCTCATGTTTGGATTGGAACGATGGTGGGGGAACCGTTCGGACAGATTCGGGAACGACCGGGCCGGGTTGCCGGGACGAATAGGAGCAAATGCGGGAAGATTGGGAGGCGTTGCGGTTCTCCGGACCGTTTTGTGTGCAACGATCAAATAACTCTCGACATTTTTGTTCGTTTACATTATTATAATGTTATAAACAAACATAAAACAAACAAAGGAGCTCCTATCATGTCCTTCAAACCCCGACTAAACCGAATGTTCAGCGAGCAAGGCAAGTGCTTTGACGTTGCGATCGACCATGGCTTTTTTAACGAATATTCCTTCCTTGCAGGCATCGAGAATATGAAGAGCGCCATCGAGACGGTCGTTCAGGCCGGACCGGACTGCATCCAGCTCAGCACCGGGCAGGCAAGATTGCTGCAGGAAATTCCGGGCAAACGGAAGCCGGGTCTCGTGCTGCGCATGGACGCCGCCAACATTTACGGCAACGTGCTTCCTCGTTATCTGTTCAGCGAGGCGATCGACCGCGGGATCGAGCAGGCGGTTCGGTTGGACGCGGTCGCGGTGTGCATCAACCTGCTGCTGCTCCCGAACCAGCCGGAGCTGCACCATCAGTGCGTACGCAACGTCTCGCTGCTGAAGACGGAAAGCGACAAGTACGGCATGCCTCTGATGGTCGAGCCGCTCGTCATGCTGCCGAACGAGGAGAAGGGCGGCTATATGGTCGACGGGGATATTCGTAAAATCATGCCTCTCGTCCGTCAAGCCGTCGAGCTGGGAGCGGACGTCATTAAGGCCGACCCTTGCGACGACGTTACCGAATACCACCGGGTGATCGAGGTGGCATCCGGCATTCCGGTGCTCGTTCGCGGGGGAGGACGCGCAAGCGACGAAGAGATCGTGAACCGGACGGTCGAGCTGATGAAGCAGGGCGCTTCCGGCATCGTCTACGGGCGCAATGTCGTGCAGCACCCGACGCCGGGCCCGATGACGTCCGCATTGATGAGCATCGTGCACGAGGGAGCGGGAGCCGAGCAGGCATTGGCGATCCTGAAGGGAGAGCGGAAGTAATGGCAAGAAGGATCGTATCGTTCGGCGTCATCGGCTGCGGGCTGATGGGCAAGGAGTTCGCCAGCGCGGCGGCTCGCTGGTGCCATCTGACCGACGTCGGCTTCGAGCCTCGCATCGTGGCGGTATGCGACGCCAACCCGGCGGCGACGCAGTGGTTCCGGGACAACGTGCCGAGCGTGGAGGGCGCGTATACGGATTACCGGGAGCTGCTCGCCGATCCGGCGGTCGAGGCGATCTACTGCGCGGTTCCGCATAACCTGCACGAGCAGATCTATATCGATATTATCCGCGCGGGCAAGCACTTGCTCGGAGAGAAGCCGTTCGGCATAGACAAGCAGGCGAACGAAGCGATTATGGCGGCCATCCGGGAAAACCCGCGGGTCGTCGTGCGCAGCTCCTCGGAATTTCCGTTTTTCCCCGGCGCTCAGCAAATCGTCCAGTGGGTAAACGAAGGAAAATTCGGGCGGATTATCGAGGTCGAAGCCGGGTTCTGGCATTCCAGCGATCTGGATCCGACGAAGCCGATCAACTGGAAGCGCCGGATCGCGACGAACGGAGAGTACGGCTGCATGGGCGACCTCGGCCTGCACGTGCTGCACCTGCCGCTGCGCTTCGGCTGGAAACCGGAGAGCGTCCGCGCGCTTCTGTCCAAGATCGTCGAGGAGCGACCGGACGGCAAAGGCGGCATGGCGCCGTGCGAGACTTGGGACAACGCGATTCTCGCGTGCGAGGTGAAGACGGCCGATCAGCAGTTCCCGATGGTGCTGTCGACGAAACGGATCGCGCCCGGACACGCCAATACGTGGTTCATTCGCATCCAGGGCACGGAAATGTCCGCGGAGTTCACGACCAAAAATCCGAAGCAGGTGGCCTCTCTTCCTTATACTCCCGGCGGCCGGCAGGCTTGGCACGTCGTGGACGCGCCGTACAAGTCGGCGTACGGCACGATAACCGGCGGAATTTTCGAATTCGGCTTCTCCGATTCGATTCTGCAGATGTGGGCGGCGTTCTGCGACGAAGTCGTTCACGGCAAGGAAGGCATGCAGCAGCCGTTCGCGTGCGCGCTGCCGGAAGAGGCCGCCGGAAGTCACCGCCTGTTCACCGCCGCGCTGGAATCGCATAAGACGGGCGGGACGGCGGTCGTCGATTGGGGGAACGGGGCGTGAACGAACGCCGGTTCTCCGCGGCGGGAAGCGAAGTTGTCGTAGCCGGCCATATTTGTTTGGACATCATCCCGGCCATGCGCGGTTCGGCGGCGCCCGGCCAAGGCGTCGGGGAGCTGCTCGTCCCCGGCAAGCTGATCGACGTCGGCGCGGCCGCTCTGTCTACGGGCGGAGCCGTGCCCAATACGGGAATCGCCCTGCACCGCCTCGGCTTGCCGGTTACCTTGATGGGAAAGATCGGCGACGATCTGATCGGCTCGACGATTCGGTCCATCGTGCGAAGCCACGACGAACGGCTCGCGGAAGGGATGATCGTCGCTCCCGGGGAGCCCAGCTCGTATTCCGTCGTCATCAGCCCTCCGGGAATCGACCGGATTTTTCTTCACTGCACCGGCGCGAACGATACGTTCGCGGCGGACGACGTGCCCGCGGAGAAGCTGGAGGGAGCCAGGCTGTTCCACTTCGGTTACCCGCCTCTGATGAAGCGGATGTACGAGAGCGGCGGGGCCGAGCTGGAGCGGCTGCTGTCCCTGGCGAAGTCCCGGGGGCCGACGGTATCGCTCGATCTGGCTCGTCCCGATCCGGATTCGCCGGCGGGCCGGGCCGATTGGAAGGCGATTCTGCGAGGCGCGCTGCCTCACGTGGACGTGTTTCTGCCGAGCTTCGAAGAGATTTTGTACATGTTGAAGCCGCAGCGGTATCGCGAGCTGTCGGAGCGCCGAGGCTCTGATGAGCTGCTTGGCTATGCGGACGGTCCGCTGCTGTCCGAGCTTTCGGAAGAGCTGCTCGGCATGGGGGCGGCGGCGGTCGCGATCAAGCTGGGCGAGCACGGCTTGTACGTGCGGACGACAGCCAGCGCCGAGCGGCTGGCGGGCATGGGGCCGTGCGCTCCGGATGAAAGCTGGCGGAACCGCGAGCTGTACGCGCCGTGCTTCCGGGTAGAGGCAGCGGGAACGACGGGGGCCGGGGACTGCACGATAGCCGGTTTCCTGGCCGGTCTGCTCAAGGGTCTGACGGCGGAGGAGACGCTGCTGGCGGCCGTGGGCACGGGGGCGTTCAACGTGGAGCGGGCCGATGCGGTGAGCGGCATTCCGGACTGGGACGGCCTGCAGCGCAGAATCGCCGCGGGCTGGGCGCAGCGGAAGCCGGAATTATCGCTGCCCGGCTGGTCGTTCGATTCGGCGAGCGGAGTCTGGTCGGCCGATGCGAATCCATAAGAGGGAGGCTGCACCATGTCCATATTGCGAAGCGAAGTGAGAAGGGCCCAAGAGCGCGCGGCGAAGCTGCTGGAATCCGCCGGCGTCGTGCTGACCGATTCCGAGCGGCAAGCGATCGAGGTGGCCGGATTCGGTCTGGGCCAGTTGGAGACGCAAGGCCTTGAACTGGTTACGTACGTAAATACGGATCGTTACTGCGCCAAGGATCTGGTGTTGTTTCCGCGCCAGACGTGTCCGGAGCATCTGCATCCTCCGGTAGGGGACGATCCGGGCAAAATGGAGACGTTCCGCTGTCGCCGGGGGCTCGTGTATTTATACGTGGAAGGAGAGGCGGCAGCGTCTCCGCAAGCCGTCGTGCCCGCGGGAAGCGAACCTTATTACACCGTATTCCATGAGATCGTGCTTAAGCCGGGCGAGCAATACACGATTCCTCCGAATACGAAGCATTGGTTCCAAGGCGGACCGGAGGGCGCGGTCGTCTCCGAATTTTCCAGCACGAGCCGGGACGAATGCGATCTATTCACCGATCCGAGAATCGAGAGAATGCCCCGCATCGTCGAAGACTGACGGGAGAAGGGGAGGCCGCCATGCATTTGTACGGCAGACGGTGGACGAGAAGGGAAGTCGAAGCGCGCGTCGGCCGCGTCGCGCAGATCGGCGGCGTCCGGAGGCTGACGCTGACGGAAGGCAAGGAAGCCGGCACGGAATTGATCGAGGTGCGGACGGGCGCCGGGCTGTCGCTTGAGATCGTCCCGTCCAAAGGAATGGACATCTCGCTGGCCCGGCTCTGGGGAACGCCGATCTCCTGGCAAGCTCCCGGCGGTAACGCGCATCCCGCATACTACGAGCCGGAAGGAACGGGCTGGCTGCGCACGGCTTCCGGCGGACTGCTGATGACCTGCGGACTGGCCCACGTAGGTTCCCCTTCCCAGGACGAGACCGGCGGTTACGGCCTTCACGGCCGAGCGCATCATACTCCTGCCCGCAGCGTCGGCATCCGCGAGGAGTGGATCGGGGACGAACTGCACTGGAGCGTGTTCGGCGTCGTAGAGGAAGCGACGATCTTCGGCAGCAAGCTGAGGCTGACGAGGGAACTGTCAGGCAAGCTGGGCGACAATCGAGTCGAGATTCGGGACAGGGTGGAGAACTTCGGTTTTCGGCCCGCCGAGCACATGATGCTCTACCACTTCAATTTCGGATTCCCCCTGCTGGACGAGCGGACGGAAATCCGGCTTCCCGAAGCCGACCGCGAGATCCGCTCCGGTAGTTCGGCGCCGCCGGACATCTGCGCCTCTTGGGAAGCGCCGGATCCCGAAGCCGAAGAAACGGTATTCTATCATACCTTGAAGCGCGGGGAGATCGGCGAAGACGGCATGGCCGAGGCGAGAATCGTTCAACCTGAATTTCCGGCGGCTGCGGGCCCGAGGCCGACCGAAGTCGCCCTTCGCTGGTCGGCGGACACGCTGCCCCTGCTCGTCCAGTGGCGAATGCCCGGAGCGGGCGAGCACGTTCTCGGTCTGGAGCCGTCCAATTGCCGCGTCGAAGGAAGAGAGGCGGAGCGCCTCCGCGGGGGGCCGCTCGTTCTAGCGCCCGGCCAATCGGTCGATTATCGATTGGAGTTGAACGTCGTTTAACGGAAAGCGATAATAGAGGCATATCGATCGGGAGGCCGCGCGGCGATGAAAGGGAATTACTTCAGTTTGAATGCAAGGCAGCAGCAGATGCTCGAACAGATTTCTCGCGAAGGCGAGGTTCGGGTGTCGGCGTTAAGGGAAGCCTACGGCGTAACCGAGATGACGGTTCGCCGGGATTTGGAGAAGCTCGAAGAAACGGGAGAGGTGAAGCGGACGTTCGGCGGCGTCATCTACGTCGGCAAGGACGTGGCGCTGCAGGAGCGCGTCGCCCTGCTGTCGGACGAGAAGGCCAGAATCGGCCGCCATGCCGCCGCGCTGATCAAGCCGGGGGAATCGGTCTTTATCGACGGGGGAACGACGACCTCGCAGATCGCCCGCTTTTTGCCGCACGCCATGAGCATTACGGTCGTGACGAACGCGCTTAACGTCGTGACCGAGCTATCCGGCAAGCAGATTCCCGTCATGATGACGGGAGGCATGTATATAGAGGCGACGCATTGTCTCTCGGGGCCGCTCGCGGTACAGGGCTTATCCGGGATGGCGTTCCATCGCGCCTTCCTCGGCACGACGGGCGTCACCGCGGACCACGGCTTCAGCAATTCCAACATTTACGAGGCGGAGATCAAACAGATCGCGATCCGCCAGGCAACCGAAACGACGATCGTCGCGGATCGCTCGAAATTCGGAACGAAGATGCTCATCTCGTTCGCGCCTCTGTCCGGCGTGCAGCGGATCGTGACCGACAGTCTGCCCGACGAAGCGGTTGCGCTTGCTTGCCGGGAATCGGGCGTACTGCTGGATGTCGCGGAGTAATCGTAGACGGATCGAGAAGACGTCCCCTTTGACCGCCTTAAGGCGAAAAGGGGACGTCTTCTGCTTGGGCGAAGCTTTCCCGGCGGAGAGACGTCCAAGCGCTCGAATGCCGCCGGACAAAGGGTTTTGGGCTTTCCGCAAGGAAAATCGTACGCCCTCGACCGCAAATGTACCTTTACGCGGGCTAGCGCGTTCCGCTAACATTTTCGATACGGAAAACGCTAACAGCCTCGAGGGGACGGACGGAAATGGAGGGTTGCGGGCAGATCATTGGTTCCCCGCGAAGGACGGATTTCGATGGAATCGGCGAGGGCTTCGGACGTACGGGTCCGGTTGGAAGCATGTCCCATATTCCGCTTGTTCGACGATTCTAGTATCATTCAACTTATATAGAGATCAATGCCGTCAGGCAGGCAACGCCGAGAACAACGCGAATCCGGCGTTGCCTTCCTCTTTTTTCCTGCGGGCGCTGCGGCAGGGTCGCCGCTTAGCTTGACAGCGCTCTCACCAAGGGGGGTCGTCATGTTTAGTTTCTCGAAAGTATTCGGAAAATTTTTATTCTCCTATTTGCTGATTTTGATTATTCCCAGCCTGGCCGGATTTATGTCCTATCGGACGTCGATCGCCGTCACGGAGTCGATCTCTATAGAGAACAGCGTAGCCCAGCTTCAGAAAAGCAAAGAGCTTCTGGAACGCCGGATGGCCGAGGTCGAGGGGTTTACCAGACAGGTCGCGATTCAATCCGATTTGAACGTTCTGATGACCGACCCTTTGTCGGATGAAAAGCAGAACGTCTACGGCATCTGGAAAATGACGAGGGATCTGACCACGTACGGCCAGACGAACGATTTCCTGCGCCACTTTTTCATCTATCTCCGCAATTACGACGTCGTGCTGACGCCGGGCTCCGCCTTTTTCAGGCCCGAGCATTATTATGAGAATTACGGGTACGAGGACATGTCCGTATCCGATTGGGAACGTCTCGTATTGAACAAGACGCATCGCAGAGAGATGATGCCGCTTCGTCCGTTCGTCACCCCGGTTTTCCGGACTTCGGTCATCACCTACATGCAGTCGCTGCCGCTGGATAGCTTCGGAGAAACCTCTCCGGCCGTCGTGGTCGTCATCATCGACGAGAAGGTGATCGCCGAGCTGCTATCGGGAATCACGAGCCAGAACGGCAGCTGGGTTCATATTCTGGACGCGGACGGCAATACGATCAGCCGCCAAGGGAACAGCGATTCGATGGCGGAAGCGCTCGCCTCCGATCCGCGCTTCGACGGAAGCCGGACAAGCCAATTCTATGAGAACGACCTGGTCGTCACGATCCGTTCCGGCACGAACGGCTGGGTTTATCACGCCGGCATACCGAAGAAGGCGCTGATGGAGAACGCCAACAAGATCAAGCGGATTTCCTTCTCCGTCACGGGCGGGGCCGTTCTCGTCGGCTTGGTCGTCGGGCTCGCGCTTGCCTACCGGAACAGCGCTCCGATTCATCGGCTTCTCGCCGCGCTCGGACAAGAGACGAACAACGCGGACAGCAACGTGTACGATTTTCTGCACGGCAATATTTCGGAAATGATCCTGAGCAACAAGCAGCTCGAATCGGAGCTGAAACGCCAGCAGCCGATCGTCCGGGACGCCTTCTACAAGCGCCTGATCGCCGGAGAGTTCCAGTCCCGCGAGGAGATCGTCGCCGCGGCCGTTCAATCGAACGCAGGCCTTGGGGGCAACGCCGGGTATGCCGCGATCGTCCAGATCAACGGCTACTCCGGCATGGACAACGTCGAGGTGTTGAACGAGCTGCACGCGGCGCGGCTTGTGCTGAAACAATCGCTGCAGGAGTTGTCCGGTTCCTTGCCGATGACCGATCTGGGCGCGGACAAGCTGGTCGTGCTGTTCGTCTCCGAAGAGACGGACAGCGGCCCCTACGTGCAAGAGCAAGTGGACGCGATGCTGAATCAGCTGGCCGAATCGCTGTTCCGGGAATACAGAATTTCGATGAAGGCCGTCGTAAGCGCGCGCTTCGGGTCGATCACGGATATCAGCTACGCTTTCGAGCAGGCCAAGCAGACGCTGGAGAACGCCGCGTCCTTCAGCGCAAAGCCGGTGTCGTGGTATGGGGAGACGACGCTGAGCAGCGCCACGTATTACTATCCGCTCGACGTGGAGATGCGCCTCATCGGCACGATCCGCGCCGGGGAGAGCCGGGGGGCGCGGCGCCTGATCGACCGAATCGTCGAGCAGAACACGAAGGATCGCGAGCTCTCGCCGGAGATGCGGCATCAACTGGCCCTGGAGATGAAGGGGACGCTGCTCAAGCTGCTGGATCAGAAGACGTTCGCCGAGTCGGAGACGATCGAGCCGGTGAAAAACCGCATCGTCGCGATTCAGCCGACGGAGACCATCGACCATTTGCGCGACGAATTCGTGGAAGTGATGGAGGCGCTGTGCGGAATGGTCGCGAGCAAGAAGAACGACCAGCACGTCCGCATCGCCGAGCAGATCAAGGAACTGATCGGAGAGCAATACGGCAACTCGGAGATGAGCCTGTACAGTCTAGCCGAGCAGGTCGGCAGACCGGAAAAATACATTTCGCAGGTGTTTAAGGAAGTCGTGGGGGACAATTTGTCCGATTACATCGAAAGGGTACGGATGGATCGCGCCGAGCGGCTCCTGAAGGAGCACGGACATACGATCGACGACATCGCCGCCCTAGTCGGCTACAACAGCTCCCACTCGTTCAGGCGGGCGTTCAAGCGCGTGACGGGCGTGTCTCCCAGCGCGTACCGCAGTTCCCTGGAGAACTAATGGAATAACGGACGCAAGCCGAATATTGTACCTAGAGAGCCGTATCGCAAGCCGGGGCCGGGCAGTGCCTCCGACGACTTGCGGGACGGCTCTTTTCGATGCGCCGGGCGGCGTGCCCTTGTCGCCCGGCCATCCCGTGTATGCGCTTGCGAAAATCGGCCGGAATACGGAAAAGTGGCCCCCGCAAAACGGGAGAACTGGACGCAAAACGACCGAATTGTACCTACACAACGGGCGGCCGGATGGACTATGATCAATCCACGAAAGCGCTCGCAGCATAACGGCATCGCACAGGGAGGGATCATTCTGCAATCGACCACGGTCTCGGAAGCAGGAACATTAAAGCGTATTCATACAAAGCGGACAGGATTCCGGGGAAGAGCGCTCAAGAGCTTCAAAGCCCATTGGCAGCTGTATTTGCTCGTATTTCCGCCGCTGCTGTTCTTTTTGATTTTCAAGTATTACCCGATGGCGAACGCGGTGCTCGCGTTCAAGGATTTTAACGTCGTGAAGGGGATCTGGGGCAGCCCGTGGGTGGGCACGAAGCACTTCGACGCGTTTTTCGAAAATCCGATCTTTTGGACGCTGCTCAAAAATACGCTGCTTCTCAGCCTTTTCTTGCTGCTGGCGGGTTTCCCCATTCCGATTCTGCTCGCGCTTATGCTGAACGAGGTGCGCAGCGCCCGGTTCAAGAAATTCGTGCAGCTCGTCACGTTCGCGCCGTATTTTATTTCGACCGTCGTCATGGTCTCCATCATCATGCTGTTTCTGGCGCCGCGACTCGGCTTCGCGAACGTCGCGCTCCAGTATTTCGGCCTCGAGCCGATCAACTTTCTGGGCGAACCGGGCATGTTCCGTTCGATTTACGTCATCTCGGATATTTGGCAGACGGCCGGCTACGCCGCGGTCATCTACTTGGCGGCGCTCGCGGGCATCGATCCGACGCTGTACGAAGCGGCCAAGGTGGACGGCGCTTCTCGCTTGCAGAAGATTATCCACGTCGATCTGCCGGGCATTCTTCCGACGATTACGATCATTCTCATTTTGAACGTCGGCAACGTCATGTCCCTCGGCTTCGAGAAAATCTACTTGCTGCAAAATTCGTTGAACCTGCCGACTTCGGAGGTTATCGCCACTTACGTATACAGCATCGGACTGCTTAACGCGAATTACAGCTTCGCCACGGCCGTCGGACTATTCAATTCGGTCATCAACCTGATTTTGCTGGTCACGGTCAACTCTTTGGCCAAACGCCTATCGAACACGAGCATCTGGTGAGAAAAGGAGAGATTCATATGGCCATTTCTACGGCGGCGCCCCGGCGCCGAATCCGGGAGTCGGCCGGCGACCGGCTGTTTATGTTCGCGATTTACGCGATTTTAGGCCTTGTGCTTATCGCCGTCTTATATCCGCTTATCTATATCGTCAGCAGTTCGATCAGCAGCCCGTCGGCGGTGACGTCTGGGCGCGTATGGCTGTGGCCGGTCGACGTGTCGTTCAGAGGGTTTCAGACGATCTTCAAAACCCCGCAAATCATGACGGGCTACGGCAACTCGCTGATCTACATGTCCGCGGGCACGGTGATCAGCGTCACTCTGACGATCATGCTGGCCTATCCGCTGTCGCGCAAAACGTTCTTCGGCCGGAGCGCCATTCTCATGCTCGTTACGTTCACGATGCTGTTCAGCGGCGGGTTGATCCCGACCTATCTGGTCGTCAAGGAGATGGGATTGATCGACTCCCGTTGGGCGCTGCTTATCCCGAACGCGATATGGGTCTGGCAGGTGATCATCGCCCGCTCGTTCTTCCAGTCGACGATTCCGGAAGAGCTCGTCGAAGCGAGCGAGATCGACGGCTGCAGCGACTGGCGGTTTCTGCGGAGCGTCGTTCTCCCGCTGTCCAAACCGATCATCGCCGTGCTTGTGCTGATGTATGCCGTCGGCCAATGGAACGCGTATTTCGACGCGTTGATCTACTTGAAATCCGACAAGCTGTACCCGCTGCAGCTCGTGCTTCGCAGCATCATCATCCAGAACAACAGCGCGGGCGTTATGGACCCGAGCATTCAGGTTCAGCGGGCGGAGATGGCGGAGCTGCTCAAATATTCCTTGATCGTCGTGGCGACGCTGCCGGTTCTGATTATCTATCCGTTCGTTCAAAGGTATTTCGTGCAAGGGATGCTCGTCGGTTCGGTCAAAGGCTGATTCCGAGATCTAAGTTCATAAAGGCGGTGAGGGCCATGTAGGCGGTGAAACGGAAGGTCCAGCTTGGTATACTAATAACTCGAACATGCAAAGGGGAGCTACATCGAATGAAAAAAGCGACATGGAGTCTGCTGTCCGTCCTGCTCGTCCTGAGCCTCGCGCTCGCGGCTTGCTCTAGCAACAATTCCGGTTCGAACGCTTCGCCCTCCCAGGGGGTATCCGGTTCGCCGGCCGAGAGTTCGTCCAAGCCGGTAGAAATCCGGGTATTCGCCGTCCAGGAGCAGGGAATCGACCTGGCGACCAACAAGTTCACGCAGCACATCGAGGAAAAGTTCAACATCAAGTTCAAATTCGAGACGATTCCTTCCGACGGCGCCAAGGAGAAGCGCCAAATTTCCCTGGCCAGCGGGGATTACCCGGACGCCTACATTTTGACCCACTATATCGACCAGTTCTCGCAATCCGATCTGCTGAAGTTCGGCCAGCAAGGCGTCATCGTGCCGCTGAACGATCTGATCGACCAATATGCCCCCAACATCAAGGCCGCGTTGGGAAGCAACGCCGACCTGAAGCTGCTCAGCACCGCTCCGGACGGCAATATTTACGGTCTCGGCGCTTATACGCAATGCTTCCACTGCTCTTATCCGAACAAGATGTGGATCAATACGAAATGGCTCGATTCGCTGAAACTGCAGATGCCGACGACGCCCGAGGAATTCAAAAACGTGCTGAAGGCGTTCAAGACGCAGGATCCGAACGGCAACGGCAAAGCCGACGAAGTGGCGCTCAGCGGCTCCACCGAGGAGTTCGGCGTGCGCGTGCTGCCGTTCCTGATGAACCCGTTCGTCTACAACGACGACCGCAACTATTTGAACTTCTCGAACGGCAAAGTGGAGTCCGCGGCCATCAAACCGGAATGGAAGGAAGGCTTGGCTTACGTCAAGTCGCTGTACGACGAAGGGCTGATCGATCCGGGCGCGTTCACGCAGAACGCCGAAGCGTTCAAGAAAATCGGGGAAAACGCGGAAGCGGAAATTTTGGGCGCGGGCGCGGGCATGCATCCGGCGATCTTCATCGATCTGGACGGAGCGCGCTCGGCCGACTACAATCCGGTCCCTCCGCTGCAAGGACCGAACGGCTCGTTCGCGACGCACGACAACGGCGGCGTGTCTCCGGGCGCTAAATTCGTCATTACGAACAAAGCGAGCGAAGACGCCAAGATCGCTCTGATCCAGCTGGCGGACTATATGTACACTCCGGAAGGACAGACGAACGGCGGCAGCGGAATGAAGGGCATCGACTGGGAAGATCCGGCACCGGGAGACAAGGCGCTCGGTGAGAACGTCGAGCCCAAGGTCAAGCCGATTCCGGGCAAGCAAGGGGAGCCTCCGCGCAACGCGGGCTGGAGCGGCATGGGCCACTTCTACATGCCGAAGGATTATCGCGACAGCTGGGTGCAGGGCACGGATATCTACGATTCGGCCAACTACGAGCGCCGTCTGTACGAGGCGACGTTGAAGTACGAAGGCCATGAGCCGAAGGAATTGTTCCCGATCTGGTCTCTGTGGGTCGATCCGGCCACCTTGGACGAGTCAAGCATTCTCCAGACGAACATCCGCAACTACATCGAACAGAACGCGCTGCAATTCGTGACCGGCAACAAGGATTTGGATAAAGATTGGGACAGCTACGTCAAAGGGCTCGAGAACCTGAAGCTGGGCCGTTATCTTGAAATTCTTCAGTCGGCGTACGACGCGTCGTCGAAGTAAGCAACGAATGAATCAACCGGCGTGGTGCGGGAGGCATAGCCTGCACCACGCTTTTTAGAGACAAAGCATGCCGCCAACAAGGAGAGAAACGTCTGCGCTATTCATTAACCGATTAAGGGGTTGTTAATAATGACGCGACTTTCAAAGAAGATACGAGCGGCTATTATCGCGGTTCTCGTTGTTTCCCTATTGGGCTGGACGGTTCCGGCCGCTCCGGTTGCGGAAGCGGCAAGCAACCAGTTTCCGGGGAAATCGGCAGTCGGAGAGAAGCCCTATATGGGGTGGAGCAGCTATAGCATGCAGGTCTACTCCGGCAACGGCCAATGGATTACGGAAGGGAACGTCAAAGCTCAATCCGACGCCATGGCCAAATACTTACAGCCTTACGGCTATACCTACATCAACGTGGATGCGGCATGGAACGGAGGCATGGACGGTTACGGCAGGCCGATCCCCAGCGAAACGTTGTATCCGAACGGATTTACGAATTTGATCGATTACGTGCATGCCAAAGGCCAGAAATTCGGACTCTACTTGATTCCCGGACTGTCCCCCCAAGCTTACGAACAAAATCTCCCCGTCTACGGCGACGACAGCTGCCGAATGCGGGATATCGCCAAGCAGCCGCTCAGTCAAGCCGATTATTGGGGGTTAACCTATAAGATCGATTTTTCCAACCCGTGCGCGCAGCTTTATATCGATTCGATAGCGGATCTGATCGCCGATTGGGGAGTCGATTTCGTCAAATTCGACAGCGTGACGCCGGGCTCGGGCGTATCCGATCTTTCCCTGGACGCGCGCGAAGACGTTAAAGCCTGGTCGAAAGCGTTGGCCCGCCATGATATTTGGCTGGAGCTTTCCTGGGCTTTGGACATCAATTACGCCGATCTGTGGAAAAGGTACGCGAACGGATGGCGGATAGACTGGGATATCGAATGCTATTGCGGAGACGGGGTGGCTTTGACGACATGGTCGAGCATCGCCCGGCTGTTCCCGCTGGCGGCCAAGTGGTGGAGGCATGCCGGTCCGGGAGGCTGGAACGACTTCGATTCGCTCAGCATCGGCAACGGAGCGATGGACGGCTTGACCCGCGACGAACGCAAAACCGCGATGACGTTCTGGGCCATCTCATCGGTGCCGATCTACCTGGGCAACGATCTGACCCGGCTCGATTCCTACGGTCTTGAGCTGCTGACGAACGAGGAAGTGATCGCCGTCAATCAGGCCGGACGACCGGGACAGCCCGTCTCGATCGAAACGCAGCAGCAGGTCTGGTACGCGAACAATGACGACGGCAGTCTGTCCGTCGCCTTGTTCAATCTTGGCAATACCGAAGCGACGGTTCGAGTCGACTGGAGCGATATCGGCCTGACGGGACCGGCGGCCGTTCGCGATCTCTGGAGCCGTCGGAATCTCGGGATTTACGATGCGGGATTTACGGCGGAGGGTCTTGCGCCGCACTCTTCCAGGCTGCTGAAGATCACCTCGCAAGGGGGAGCCGTCGTCGCCAACAACGATGATCCGAAGCTGCTCTATACGGGCGATTGGCAGCGTAACTCCGGACATGAAATGATCGCTACGGCGCAAACCTTCCCGATAAGAGTGAGCGATTCCTCCGCCGCGAAGCCAAGCAGCGAGCTTCTCCTGACGACGGCCGGGTTCGATCGCGCCCCGTCCGGGCAAACCGACGTCGTCGTCCCGGTCAGCTTACACGGGAATGCGCTTACCGGCATTCGAAACGGCGCTTCCGCGCTCGTTCCGGGCACGGACTATACCGTGACGAACGATCAGGTCGTCATCAAGAAGCCTTATTTGGCGGGGCAACCGCTCGGGATCGCCTATCTGACTTTCGTTTTCGACGCGGGATCGCCTCGGACGCTGGGCATTGCGATCCGGGATTCCGCGAACAACTCGGTTACTCTAAACGATACGGACTCCCGGATCGTCTACGCGGGCAATTGGTCGCGAAGCACGGGCAGAGGATTGGGAGATTACATGGACGATGTGCACTTCACGGAGAGAGACGGCGACTCATTCGAAATCTCGTTCGACGGCACCGGAATTGATTTCATTACGGAAAGAGATTCGTCGCAAGGAGACGTCGCGATTACGATCGACGGGCAGCAAACCGTGATCAGCACCTACGCGTCGGACAGATCGGTTACGCAAACCGTCTACAGCGCGCAAAACTTGCCAAGCGGTCTGCACACGTTCAGAGCCGAAAAGCTGAACGGGGGTTACATGCTGCTGGATGCGTTAAAGATTACGCCGAGTCCGGTCGAGCTTCCGGGACCCGCGCCGCTGGATAGCGCGCTTGAATCCGATCGCGCGATTTACAACAAGGCCGCGCCCGGGGACGCGACGGTTAAGCTGATCTTGAACGGCAACGCGCTTGCCGGCATCCGTTACGGAGGCGCGGAGCTGACGCAAGGCGTCGATTATGCCGTATCGGGCGACCAGGTTATCCTTAAGCAATCTTATTTGGCGGGACTGCCGCACGGAACGGCTTATTTGACCTTCGTGTTCGACAAGGGGACCGCGCAGGCGCTGGCGGCGGATATCATCGAGAAGTCGCTCGTTCGTTCGCTCGCGGTGAACAACGACGATCCGACGATCGTCTATTCCGGATCCTGGGGAAGAAGCACGAACCGGAACATGGGAGACTACATGGACGACGTTCACTATACCGATACGATCGGCGATTATTTCGAATATAGCTTCGTAGGAACGGGAATCGAATACATTACGGAGAAGGATTCGTCCCAGGGAGACATCGAGGTGTTTCTCGACGGAGTTTCCGTCTTGTACGCGGATACGTCCAGCCCGAGCCGGTTGGCGCAACAAACGGTGTACAGCGTCTCGGGCTTGCCTAACGGCTCCCATACGCTTAAAGTCGTGAATCGAACCGACAAGAAATTTCTGTTGCTGGATAAGCTGAACGTCCTGCTGGAGGATCTGATCTCCCCGAACGAAGGCAGCTTCGACAAAGAGGCGGCTCTGCAAGCCGACGTGACGACGACGCTGAAAGTCGACGGAAGAAACCTGGCCGGTATATCCAACGGCGGGCGGCCTCTTGCCCGGGATGCGGACTATACGGTGGCCGGCGATCGGGTGACGATCAGCAAAGCTTATCTGCGGACGCAACCGGTCGGCATCGTAAATCTGGACTTCGGCTTCCGAGGCGACTACAAGAACGATATTCAATTTACCCCGACGAACGGAGACTATTTCGAATATACGTTCAAGGGCACGGGAATCCAAATGGCGGTTCAAAAAGGACCGGATGCGGGAGAGATCGACGTCTATATCGACGGGAGCTACAAAGAGACCGTCAGCGCTTTCGATTCGGGCAAGGTGGCGAATCAAACCGTGTTCGGCATCGCGGGGCTGACCAATGGCACTCATACGATCAAGGGCGTTAAGAAATCGGGAGCCCGGTTGAAGCTTGACGCTTTGAAATTTACGACGGCGGCTCCGTATTCGCCGCCGGGCTCCACTTCGGGCGGCAGCGGTGGCGGCGGCGGCGGAGGAGGAGCCGGGGTCGTTCCATCGCAGGCGCCGGAGACCAAACCGGAGCCGGATCCGGAATCGCCCGCGCGGCCCGGCCGTTCGGAAGCTTACATTAAAGGATTTTCCGACGGTACCTTCCGGCCGGGGAACGACATCTCCCGCGCGGAAATCGCTATGCTGCTGTCCAGGGTAATCCAGAGGGAAGAAACCGCGCAGGCCATTTCGTTCAAAGACGTTCGGGATGGCTACTGGGCGAACGACGCGATCGCCCGAATCGTTAGAATGGGACTGATGAAAGGCTATGCCGACGGTACGTTCAAGGGCGAACGTCCGATTACCCGCGCGGAGATGGCTTACATTCTTTCGCTTCTAACGGGCGATAGCGCCGCCGAGGGAACCGGATTCAAGGACGCGGGCGGGCATTGGGCCCATGCCGCTATCCTAAAGGCGCAAGCCGCCGGCTTGATGAAAGGCTTCGCCGACGGCACCTTCCGTCCGGACCGTACCCTTACCCGCGCGGAAGCGGTCGTCATCATCAACCGCCTGATCGGACGCAAACCGCTCGAAGGCCGAATCGAATCGTCTTGGAAAGACGTGCCCGATACGCATTGGGCGCTGCCCGATATCGAGGCGGCCGCTCGGGATACTCGATCGTAAAGTTCAGGCTGCGGCATACTTGATCGAACGAAAGGGGCGCTTCTCTTGAACAGCAAGCAATTGGCAAGCAAGCATGCGATCCGTATCGATCGTCCTGCCGCAACGTTTTTCGAAGGCGCGCTTCTGGGGAACGGAGGAATGGGTGCGGTTGTGACGACCCGCCCCGACGCCGTCGTCATTCACTTCGGCCATAACAACGTTTGGGACATCCGCATCGCGGAAAACAATCGGGAACGGATCGGAACGTTCGAGGATTTGTTCGCCCGGCTGAAAGAAATTCCGTCCCATTACGAGTCGCTGAGCGACGATCCCTGGTATAGGGAATACGTCGCCATGGCCGGAGAAAACTATGATTTTCCGTATCCTCGGCCGATGCCCTGCGGCTCTCTGCTTCTCGGCTTCGACCGGAGGACGACGGAGGTGCTCGGACATACGCTGCGGCTGGAAAACGGGCGCTGCGAAATCCGTTTCAAAATCGAAGGACGGGACGCGACGCTGGACGTGTTTGCGGACCAACGCGCGGATCGGCTTTGGATCGCCTTGCGCGATACGGAATCGGGAGCGCCGGAGAGTTCTCCGTTTAACCGCATCCGACTGCTGCCCGATCCGCATACGCCGAAGGAGCTTCCCGCTTACGAAGGAGTCATGGACGAACGGGACGGACAGATTTCGTTCCGCCAGCGGCTGCCTTCGGATGTAGAGGGGAAGGGCGGGTCCATCAAGGACAAAGCTTTCCGCTTGTCGGTTCGGCTTCCGGCCGACGCGGCTTTCCGGGCCGGCGGACGCGAGCTGGAGGCGTCGCTAGGGCGGGAATCCGGCTTCGTCGCTTGCGTTCAGCTGGACGAAGGGAAGGATTTCGAGGTGACCGGGACGGCGGAGACGATCGCGTCTCCGTCCCGGGAAGCGTTCGAAGCGGCGTTCGCGGCCGCGCGGGACGACTGGGAGAGCTTCTGGTCCCGATCGGGCGTTGCGCTCGAAGACGAATTTTTGGAGCGGATCTGGTACCGCAACTTGTATTTCTTCCACTGCTCGGTCAAGCCGGATGCGACGTGCCCGGGGCTGTTCGCGAACTGGAGCTACGGCCGGATCGGATCGGAGTGGCATGGCGACTATCATATGAACTACAACACGCAGCAGCCGTTCTGGGTCGCGTTCTCCAGCAATCATGTCGACAAGCATCTCGCTTACGTCGGGATGGTCGATCACGTGCTGCCCGTCAGCCGCAAATGGGCCCGCGAGTATTACGGCTTGCGCGGGGCTTATTTTCCCCATTCCGCCTATCCGGTGGAGATGAGCATGATGCCGTATCCCGTGCCGCACTGGGGCTGGGAAATCTGCGAAACTCCGTGGACGGTCCAGAGCTTGTGGTGGCACTACCTGTACACGATGGACAAGAAGTTTCTGGCCGAGCGCGCGTTCGAGCCGATCAAGGACGCCGTTCTGTTCATGGTCGACTACATGAAGAGGCCCGAAGCCCGGGGTCCGGCATGGGGAGACGACAACTATCATATTTATCCGACCGTCGTTCCGGAGCTGTACGAGCTGACTCCCGGCTTTCGCCGCAACCGCGACTGCATCGTCGACCTGACGCTGACGAAGTTTCTGTTCCGCGCGTTCGAGGGGGCTTGCGAGGCGCTCGGGCGGGAAGAGGAAGAAGCGGAGCTTCTCGGCGAGACGAGGGAGATCGCCGCGCGTTATCCCGAATACCCGACCGCCGAATCGCATCGGGGGACCGTGTTCGTGTCCGTGCCCGGGGAGGACCCCGAGGTCGTATACAACGTGCCCAACGGAACCGCGACCGTGTTTCCGGGTGAGGAGCACGGCTTGCATTCGCCGCCCGAGCAGTACCGGATCGCCGTCAACTCGTATCTCAACCACCGCAACGAGGGCGGAAACGAGCTGGTGTTTCTGAATTTGGCGGGGGCGCGGCTAGGCAAGCTCGATTTGGAACGGTTCAAGCGGCAGGTCGAGTACTGTCTGCTGCCGAACGGAACGTGCACCGACAAGCTGCTGGAAGCGGGAGGGAGGTATTCGGATACGACGCCGTTCGATTATATGGCGCCGATGGGCGTATGGTTCGAAAACTTCGCGCTGCCGGCGGTCGTCAACGAATGCCTGATGCAGAGCTATAACGGCGTCGTTCGCCTGTTTCCGAACTGGCCGGCGGACAAGCGGGCGGAATTCCGCACGCTGCGGGCGGTCGGAGGCTTCCTCGTCAGCGCGGTTTGGGACGGCGGGGAAGTGCGGGAAATCGAGATTTTCAGCGAAGCCGGCACGCCGTTGGAGATTTACAACCCTTGGAACGGAGCCGCGGCGTCGTGCAGGCGGGAAGGTTCGGCGCCGATCCGGTTGGAAGGCGACGTTCTGCGAACGGGAACGAAGGCGGGCGAGAGGCTTTTCCTTATTCCGGTGTCAACATCGTATACCGATGTCGCGTTTGTGGATACACATAGGCGGCGCGATCTGCTACCCTAATCTTGTCTATACCGAATCTAATTGGCGGAGGGACGAACATGAGCAGATTGCGTATCGGCATGATCGGCACGGGCGGAATCGCGGAGTGGCACGCTCGGCAGCTGTTGGAGCTGCCGGAAGCCGAGATCGCCGCGATCGCGGACACGAGCGGGCAGAGCAGGGACAGGTTTGTCGGGAAATTCGAGTTGCGCGAGGCGAAGCAGTATGCGGACTACCGCGAGATGCTGGAGGAAGTCGAGCTTGACGCCGTCGTTATTTGCTCTCCTCATACGCTGCATTACGAGCAAGCGACGGATGCCCTGAACAAAGGGCTGCACACGTTGATCGAGAAGCCGATGACGTGCAGCTCCGCGGAAGCGGAGCGGCTGATCGAGACGGCGAAGCAATCGGGAAAAATATTGCAAGTGTCGTACCAGCGTCATTTTCAACCGGAGTTTCTCTACATTAAAGAAGCGATCGAACGGGGCGAGATCGGCAAGCTGACGTCCGTCACCGCCTCTCTCTACCAGGAATGGAGACAGGGCACCCCGGGGACCTGGCGGCAGGATCCGGGCTTGTCGGGCGGCGGCTTCCTGATGGATTCGGGCAGCCATATTATTGACGTGCTGCTGTGGACGACGGGCTTAACGCCGGTCGAAGTCAACACGCAGCTTCATCGGCACGGTTCCCCGGTCGAGATCGACACGTTTACCTCGATCCGGTTTGCGGAAGGAGCCGTCGGCGGGCTGAACCTGGTCGGGTATGCGCCTTGCTGGCATGAGACTTACGCCTTCTGCGGGGAAGAGGGAGGCATCTTCTACGACAACGGCCGAATCACGCTCCGCCGCTTGCGCCAGGAGCCGATCGTGCCCGAGCTTCCTCCCCAGACGACGAACCAGGATAAAAGCTTCATCGATGCGATCCTCGGTCGCCGGGAAGTGGCGGTAAGCGGGGAATTCGCCTATCGGGTCGTGAAGTTTTCGGAGATGGTCTATGAAGCGGCGGGTTATTCTCCGGCAGAGGATGCCCGCACGGCAAAAGGAGGCGTTTAGGCATGAATCTTCGAATCGGCATGAGAATTCCTCCGAAGATCGGAAAAGAAGGAATCGAGGCGGTCGCCGCTTGGGCGGCAGGGGCCGGTCTCGACGTGCTGGACGTGCCGGAGCTGACGGGGGACGTCAAGGCGGCGTGCGACCGGGCGGGCCTCGGCATCGGATCGGTGGATGCCCGGGGCGTCGCGCAATTATTGAGCCGCGACGAAGGGCGGCGGGCGGACGCCGTCGTAGCCGTGAAGAAACAGATGGACGAGATGTCGGCTCTCGGGGGCAGAGTCATGTTCATGTGTCTCGTGCCCGAGGATATGACGCTTCCTCGCGCCGAAGGGTTTGAGATCTGGAAAGAGACGTTCCCGGAGCTCGTCGTCCATGCGGAACGCACGGGGGTCTATATCGCGATCGAAGGCTGGCCCGGACCGGCCCCTCACTATCCGACGCTCGGATGCACGCCGGAAATGTGGAGGGCGATGTTCGAGGCGATCCCGTCCCGGCATTTCGGCTTAAACTACGATCCGTCCCATCTCGTTCGGCTCGGCATCGATTACTTGCGGGCGCTGTCCGAATTCGGGGAGCGGATCAACCACTGCCACGGCAAGGATACGGAAATATTGCATGACGAGCTGTACGAATGCGGAACGCTGCCCGCGACCTTCGGGGCGAAGTACGGTTTTTCGGAAGGCTCGTGGCGCTATACGATTCCCGGACACGGAGAAGTGGATTGGGGCAGAGTCGCCGTCCGTCTCGAAAGGCTGGGCTACGATGGCGCGATCGGCATCGAGCTGGAAGACCATCGTTATTGGGGAACGATCGAAGCCGAGCGTCAAGGCATCGAGAAAGCGGCGGCGCATCTGGCGCAATATTTCAGATAGCGTACGACGGCTTCCAAAAACGGGCTGTTCCGTGAGCAAGAGCGTACAAGATGATCGATGAAAAAGAAGAAGCATCTATCTCCTGGAGACTGCCTCATACGGTCCTGAAATGACCCTGTCACGGGTTAACCATTCCAATTTCAGGATCGTATAGCATCGGAAGGAGATAGATGCGACTTGCATCCATCCATCGATCATCGTTCGGTACGACTCTTTGTACTTATTGGACAGCCCGTTTTTTATGACCTATTTTGCCGAGAGAGCGACCCGGAAACCGGCGTTGCCGGTAGAGCTGTCCGGCGTATTGGAGCTCCTCGCGGCGACTCGGTACCGGTTGCAGTAGGAGCGATGGCACAAGTACGAGCCTCCCCGCATCGAGCGTCTGCCCGTAGGCTGTTCGAACCGGGGGTTTTCGCTCGGGGTCGCCTGATGGTAAGCCGGGGTGAACCAGTCCGCGCACCATTCCCATACGTTGCCCGACATATTGTACAATCCGTACCCGTTCGGCTTGTACGCATCGACGGGAGCCGTCCCCTCGTAACCGTCGCTCGCGTTGTTTTTGACCGGGAATTTCCCCTGCCAGATGTTGCAGCGATGCTCGCCGTCGGGCTTGAGAAGATCGCCCCAAGGATAAGTTTTGCGCTCCAAGCCGCCTCTGGCGGCGTACTCCCACTCCGCCTCGGTCGGCAGGCGCTGGCCGGACCACTTGCAGTAAGCCTCCGCATCGTGCCAGGACACGTGAACGACCGGGTGATCCATTCGGTCGCGGATGTCCGAGTCCAGTCCTTCCGGCTTCGCCCAGTAAGCTCCGTTCACGACGTACCACCAAGGCGTCGTCTGCGGCACGTCGACCACTTGCCGCTTCGTATCTTCCGACACGAACAGATGGAAGACGTAAGACCACCCGAATCGCTCGGCTTCCGTAACGTAACCAGTCTCATCTACAAATCGCTTAAATTGCCCATTGGTGACGGCATGCGGCGCGATATAGAACGGATCGACGCGCACGACGCGCTCCGGGCCTTCCCCGTCCGACGCGAATCCTTCCCGGGAATCGGTTCCCATGACGAATTCGCCCCCGGACAGCAGCACGAGGCCGTCGCCGGGATGACGCGAGGTTGTCGCTTCAATCGGCTGGGGGGGACGGGGCGTCTCCGGGCCCGTTCCGGGGGGGACGTCGTCGCGGCGCGCCGCGCAGCAAGCTTTAATCGGTTGTTGTTCCATAGGAATCGGCTCCTTCCCTAGATCAGGCGCAAATGCGCGGTCGGTTTAACCGTAAACCGCGATGCCGACGAGCCCTGAGAGCAGCACGACGGAAAACGGATGCTTGTGCAGGTAGACCAAGGCGAACAGAGAACCGGCGAAAATCGCCAGCTGGCTCCAGGTCCGCCAATCGAACGCCATCGTCATTCCCGAATTTTGCGCGAACAGAATGGCGGCGTAGACGATCATGCCCGCGACGGTAGGGCGGAGCCCGAAAAAGGATGATTTCACGAGCCGGTTGTCGCGGTAGCGCATGATGAGCTTGCCTGCGGCCAGAATCAGCGCCAGCGACGGAAGGATCATCGCCAGAGAAGCGACGACGGCGCCGATCGCTCCGGCCTGATGGTAGCCGACGGCTACCGCGATATTGGTCGCGATCGGTCCCGGGGACATGCCGGCGACGGCGACGATATCCGAGAGCTGGGCCGCGTCCATCCACTGGTGGCGGTTCAGCACCTCTTCCTGAATGAGAGGGATCATGGCGTAGCCGCCTCCGAAGGATACGATCCCGATCATGAAAAACGTCAAAAACAAATCGATAAGCATAAGCCATTCCCCATTGTCGTCAAGATTAGATCATGTAGTCGTAAACGGGTTCCTTCTCTTCGAGCTTCGTCTTCTTGCCCAGCAGCGAGCGGATCTTCACGACGGCGATGCCCGCGAGAGCGCCGAAGACGATGACCCAGACGGGGTGCACGAAGCCTTGGCCGAAGAGCAGCAGGCAGACGGCGATCGCCGCAAGCGCGCCCGTGGCGAAGTCGACGACGGCGGTTTTTCCGATCTTGATGGCGGCGTAGACGATCATGGCTACGACCGTCGCGCGGATGGAGAGGAAGGCGGCTTCGATCTTCGGGTTGTCCTTCATCTGAATGTACACCAGGGACAGTCCGATCATCAAGGCGAACGTCGGGAGGAAAATGCCGAGCAGAGCCGACAGCGCGCCGCCGATACCCGCGATCCGGTAGCCGATCAGCGTGGCGGAGTTGACGGCGACCGCGCCGGGCACGGAACCGGACACCGCGACGATATCGGCGACGTCCTCGCTTTGCAGCCATTTGCGCTTCTCCACGATTTCCCTTTCGATCACCGGAATGAGCGCGTAGCCTCCGCCGAACGTAAAGGGTCCCATTTTGAGAAAGGTCGCAAACAGAGATCCGATCATTCTCCAATTCGCTTTCATATGGCGTTCCTCCTATTCTGTCCTTCTAGTATATCATCTTTATTTCATTTTGGAATTAAGTTTAGAAAAAATGGATTTATAACAACTTCTGATACCTGCTATTGATTTGACTTAATTTCATTTCGTTTTTATGTTGAGGGGGATGACATTCGTCTAGTAGTCTTGAAGACGGAAATCGGATATAATGTTTAATAGATTTCCAATGCGGTTACTTGGATAAGAGGGGAATACCGTGAACCTGCAACGAAGCAATAGCTTGCCGTCTCCGAAACGGCTGATCTACACGCATATCGCCGAACAAGGCGAAGTCTCCAAGGCGGAGCTGCTGGACCGCTTCTCGATGACCAGCAGCACGATGACCCGTCTGTTGGAGGAAATGGTATCGGAGCGGCTGATCCTGGCTTCGGGATTCGGGCCGTCCAGCGGCGGCAGAAGGCCGATTCTGTACGAGACGAATCCGGAATACGGTTATTTCTTCGGATTGGAGATTTCCCGTTTCTCCTCGTCGCTCGGCTTCTTCGACGTGCGGATGAATCCGATGTCGTTCACGCGCTGGCGCATGGACGAAGCGATGACGCCCGAGCGCGTCGTCGAGCACGTGGCCGCGAACATGAGGGCCATTCTGAACGACCACAAAGTCGATCCCGGCAAAGTCGTCGGAGTAGGCATCGGAGCGGTGGGACCGCTGGACAGGGAGCGGGGCGTCATCGTGAAGCCGCGGTATTTTCCGTCTCCGGGCTGGGTCGATGTGCCGATCTGCCGAATGATCGAGGAGAAAACCGGATTTCGGGCGGAACTGGAGAACGGAGCCAACACGGCGCTCATGGGCGAGCATTGGACGATGCGGGAGTCCAATCCGCAGCATATGCTGTACGTGCATGCCGGCGTCGGGTTGCGTTCGGCGATGATGTCCAACGGCCAAATCATCCACGGATCGCTGGACATGGAAGGCGCGATCGGCCAGATGATCATCCAGACCGACGGGCCGCGGCTGAGCGAGGACGGCAATTTCGGAGCGCTCGAAGCGTTCGTCTCCGTGCAAGCTCTGGAGCGCTTGGCGCAATCCCGGGCGAAAATCGGAGGGGGAGAGTGGACCGGCGGACTCGGGATGCCTCCGGATCGTATCCGCTACGAGCTGCTTCTGCAGGAGCTTAGACAGCGCAACCCTCATGTCGAGGAGCTGTTCAGGCAAGCCGCCTCCCATCTCGGCATCGGGCTGGCCAATATGATCAACATGCTGCATCCCGAGACGGTCGTGCTGGGGGGAGCGCTGATCAATTCTTACGATCGTTTCTTCGAAACGGCGATCGGCATCGCGCGCAAAAACGTATATTACTATCCGGAGTACGAGCCGATATTCACCAAAGGCGAGCTGCGGGAGGACGCCGTCGCGACCGGAGCCGCGATCATGATGTGGAGAAAGATGGAGCTGTGATCGCGGTGCGGGGCATGCGGGAATTCGAAGACGCCGTCGCGCGTTTTTAGAGTTGAACTCGGGCGTCGATGTGGTAACATGTGAAGGAAAGTGCTTCATAACCTCCATTCTGCGCTGAAAGGGATGTTCTATCCATGCCGTTAGTCGACATGCCGCTCGAGAAGTTGAAAGAGTATCAAGGAACCAATCCGCGTCCGGCGGATTTCGACGCCTATTGGGAGAGAGCGCTTACGGAAATGCGGGCCGTCGACCCTCAGGTCGAGCTCGTTCCGAGCGCCTTCCAAACGCCGTCCGCCGAATGCTTCGATCTTTATTTCACCGGGGTGCGCGGCGCGCGCATCCACGCGAAGTACGTGCGCCCGCGCAACGCGGCCGAGCCTCACCCGGCGGTCGTGCTTTTCCACGGGTATACGGGGAGCGCCGGAGACTGGAGCGATAAGCTGGCTTACGCGTCGCTCGGCTTTTCCGTGCTCGCGATGGACTGCCGCGGACAGGGCGGCTCTTCCGAAGACGCCGGAGGAGTTAAGGGCACGACGCATCACGGCCACATTATCCGCGGACTGGACGATCACGAGGACAATCTGCTGTTCCGTCACATTTTCCTCGACACGGCGCAGCTTGCGGGCATCGCGATCGGACTTCCGGAGGTCGATCCGGAGCGCGTGTACGCGGCCGGGGGTTCCCAGGGCGGCGCGTTGACGATCGCTTGCGCGGCGCTTGAGCCGCGAGTGAAGAAGCTGGCTCCGGTATTCCCCTTCCTGTGCGATTATAAGCGGACTTGGGAGATGGACCTGGCGAAGGACGCTTATCAGGAGCTGCGGACGTTCTTCCGCCACTTCGATCCGCTCCACGAGCGAGAGGACGAGATTTTCACGCGGCTCGGCTATATCGACTTGCAATATTTGGCGGATCGGATTCGCGGCGAAGTGCTGATGTTCGTCGGGCTGATGGACACGGTCTGCCCGCCGTCCACGCAATTCGCGGCCTATAACAAGATGGCCGCTCCCAAGCGGCTCGCCATCTACCCGGACTTCGGCCATGAGCATCTTCCGGGTTCGACGGACAAGACGATTCAGTTTTTCCTGGGCGGGAACTGAACGGCCGAACGTTCCGGTTCGCGGGTTTTCATCTCGCATACAACAGCAAAGGGCATGTCTTCTTCCCCGGCAGATTCGACTGCGTTGGGGAGAGGACATGCCCTTTCTTACTTATCGCGCGGAGCTTCGACCGTCAGACGGACGGACTCGCCTTCGGCGGAGCTCGGCCCGATCCAGACGGTGAAATCGCCGGGCTCGACGGTTACGTTCATATCGGCGTCGACGATCGCAAGCTCTCGTTCTCCTAGAGCAAAGGATACGACGGCCGACTCGCCCGCCTTCAGCTTGATTTTCCGGAAGCCGACCAGCTTCTTCAGCGGCTGCGTGACGCTGGCGGCTTCGTCCCGGACGTAACATTGGACGACTTCTTCTCCTTCGCGTTCCCCGGCGTTCGTTACCTCGACGGACAGCTCGAACGTTTCCCCTAGCGGGACCCGCGGGTTCGCGCAGCTTATTTCGCCGTAGCGGAACGAGGTATAGCTCAGACCGAACCCGAACGGATACAACGGATCCGTGGACGAATCGAGATAGTACGACGTATACACGCCTCCGGGAGGCCGGCCTGTTTTCTTCCGGTAGTAGTAGATCGGCACTTGCCCGACGTTCAGCGGGAACGTGGCGGTCAGCCGTCCGCCCGGATTGTAATCGCCGAACAGCACGTCCGCGATACCGTGGCCGCTCTGCACGCCGAGATGCCAGGCTTGCACGATCGCGTCCGCGTACTCCCGAAGCCACGGGATCGCGAGCGGGCGTCCGGTCAGCAGCACGGCGACGATCGGCTTGCCGAGCTTGGCGACGGCTTCGACGAGCCGCCTCTGACCGCCGGGCAGGTCGAGGTTCGTCCGGCAGCGAGCTTCGCCGCTCATCTCGAACGTTTCGCCCAGCGCCAGCACGACAACGTCCGCTTGGTCCGCCGCTTCCAGCGCCACCGCAAGTTCATTCTCCTCCGCACCGGCAATGCCATCCACTTCGCAGTCTTTCGCATACAACACCGAGGTTTCTCGATCAGCCGCTTGCCGTACGCCTTCCAGCAACGATACGACATCGTCCGGTCTGCCGTCGAACGCCCAACATCCGAGCGGGTCTTTGCGGCTGTCCGCGAGCGGCCCGAGGACGGCGATCGAAGCCGTTGCTTTGACAAGCGGAAGGATCCCGCCTTCATTGCGAAGCAGGACGATCGATTCGCGGGCCGCCTGTCTGGCAAGGACGATATGCTCGGCGGGCAGGCTCGTATCCGTCGCATACTCGCTCGGCGCGACGAACGGACGATCCAACAGCCCGAGCTTCAGCTTGACGGCCAGTATCCGCAGCACCGCTTCGTCCACGAGGCTTTCCGGCACCTTGCCTTCGCGAACGAGCCTTGGCAGGTGGCGGATGTAGAATCCCGACGCCATGTCGACGTCCGTGCCGGCCCTGAGAGCCAGCAGGCAGGCTTCTTCCTCGTTAGCGGCGACGCCGTGCGCGATCAGCTCCTGCAAAGCGTTGTAGTCGCTGGCGACCACGCCTTCGAAGCTCCATTCCTCGCGCAAAATCGTCGTCAGCAAATACCGGTTCGCGCAGGCGGGAATGCCGTTCACTTCGTTAAACGACGCCATGATCGTCAGCGCTCCGGCTTCGACCGCCTGCCGGAACGGAGGCAGGATGACCTCGCGCAGCACGCGGTCCGATACGTCGACCGTGTTGTAGTCGCGCCCGGCTTCGGCCAGGCCGTATCCGGCGTAGTGCTTCGGACAACTTGCGACCGCCGTATCCGCCCCGCCACCGTCACCGTCACCGTCGATCTGTGAGCCTTCGACCCAAGCTTCCGCGTAAGCGGAAGCCAGATGAGGGTCTTCGCCGATGCTCTCGGCGATTCTTCCCCAGCGGGGATCGCGGCTGACGTCGATCATCGGCGCGAATACCCAGGCGACGCCGTCCGCCAACGCTTCCCGCGACGCCGCCGCGGAGGTCGCGCCGGCGAGCGCCGGATTCCAGGCGGATGCCTGAGCCAGCGGGATCGGGAACACCGTCCGGTAGCCGTGAATGACGTCGCGGCCGATCAGCAGCGGCACGCCGCCGCCGTCTTCGCCGAGGGCAAGCCGCTGCAGCCGGTTCGCTTCCTCGGCCCCGGCCAGGTTGAACACCGAGCCGACGAGGCCCTGGGCGATCTGTCCGGAGATGACGTCCCGCTGGGACAAGCCGGTATCGGGATTGATCGGGTTAAAGCCCCAATCGTATTGGGTCATCTGACCGGCTTTCTGTTCGAGGGACAGCCGGCCCAAGATTCGTTGCGCCTTATCGCGGATTTCGGACGTTATCCAAGCTTTCTTCACGGCTCACCGTCTCCTCTTATGGGTTATCGAACAGCAGCGTCTGAATGGCGTGGGCGGGAATCGACGTTTCCGCCAGTTCGTCGTTATTGCGCAGCGTGAACGGTACGGTCTCGCCGGTCCGGTTCAGCACGACGACGGCGATCGTGCCGTCGCCGTTGCGGAAGGCGGTCGTCTCCAGCTTGTCGGTATATTTCGTGCAGCCGATCCGCACCGCGCCCGGGCGGATGTACTTGCTGAAATGTCCGATGTAGTAGTAAGAGCTCTGGTAGGTGAGCGAGTCGGATCGGGTGTCGGCGATGATCGGGGCGTCGCAATAGTTGCCCGCATGGTTCGGGCCGCCCTGCTCGTCGAGCACGATGTTCCAGTCCGTCCAGGCGGACATCCAGTTGTTCAGGTTGCCGATGATGTCGTGCGCGTAGCGTTCGCCGCTTTTCCAGGAGCCGAGCTGCACGCCGCCCTCGTGGCAGCCTTCGGTGAAGACGAGCTGCTTGTCCGGGAAGCGGTCGTGCACGGCGGACAGCGACTCGAAGTGGTCCCCCGAATACCAATGGAAGCCCGCGCCCCAAATGTATTTCGAAGCCTCGGGATCCTCGAACGCGATTTTGGCCCGGTCGTAGAGGCGCTCCTTGTTATGGTCCCAGATCATCAGCTTGACGCGGGACAGATCGGCCGCTTCCAACGCCGGTCCCAAATGGTTTTTGACGAAGTCCCGTTCCTCTTCGCCCGTATAGATGCACGAGTCCCAGCGCTGAACCGCTTTCGGCTCGTTCTGCACCGTCAGCCCCCACACCGGCAAGCCTTCCGCTTCGTAGGCTTCGATGAATTTTACGTAATAGCGCGCCCAGGCGTCGCGATATTCCGGTTTCAGCTTGCCCCCGTTGTTCATTTCCCCGGTCGTCTTCATCCATTTCGGCGGGCTCCAGGGGGAGGCGTACAGCAGGAAGGCGTCTCCCGCCGCGTTCGCGGCTTGCTTGATGTACGGAATCAGCGTCTCCTTGTCGCGGCCGATATCGAAATTGGCGAGCGTCGGATCTTCTTCTTCGACGTAAGCGTAGTTGCCGAGGGAGAAATCGCAGCTGTTGATGTGCGTGCGGCAGATCGTGTAGCCGATGCCGTCCCGGTCGTCGTAATAGGATTGAATGATTTCGTTGCGGCTGCTCTCGCCGAGCTTGGCCGCGGTTACCGCGGAAGCTTCCGTAATGGCGCCTCCGAAGCCGACGATCTCCTGGTAAGTCAAGTCTTCGTAAATATTGATCAACGGCATTTCGACGCCATGCTCGTCCGGACGGAAGGTCAGGGAGGCTTTCTCCGTCAGCCGGTCTTCGGAGTTCTGGCGGGTTTGAATGACTCTGATCTTTCTTGGGCTCATGATCATTAACCTCCATTCGAAATATTCGTACTTAATTATAGGAGGAAGAAAAGCGGAATTTGTAGAAACAATATGATTGTAAACCTATACGATTTGGTCGTTCTGATATCGAGAGCAGAGGCGGTCGCGTTATGAGGATTAGCGGAATCGACGTTCAGTTATGCGGACATTCCAGACACCAAGAACCCTTTAAGCAGGAGTACAGGAACGGGCTGGATACCTATATTATCCGATTGCAGGTTGAGGGGACGTGCCAGGCGCTCGTCGACGGGAAGATGACCGCTCTGATGCCGGGGGATCTGCTGCTGTTCAAGCCGGGAGACCTGTATGAGCTGAGGATCGGCACGCCCGGGGAGGAGAGGATGAAGCCCAGCGGCGACTATTTCATGATGTGCGCGGGAGAAGGCGTGGACGGGTGGTGGGCGGAGAAAAAGCGGCCGACGCTTCGCAAAATCGCCGAGGACGAGCGCATCAAGGCGACGTGGCGTCAGTTGTTTCTTGAAAAAAGGAGGCTGGACGGGGGACATCCGGATCTCGTCTCGCTGATCGTCGGCACGCTGCTGCTGCTGTTGGACCGCGCGCTGGAGGAGGCTCCGCCGGCGCAATCCGCGGCCGCGTTTCACGCGATCCGGATGCGGAACTACATCGAGGAGAACGCGTCGCTCCCGCTAAAGCTGGAGGAGATTGCCGGCCATGCGGGGCTGAGCGTCTCCCGGGCGGTGCATCTGTTCAAGGAGCATTTCGGCATGTCCGCGATGCAGTACGTTCAACAGCTCCGTCTGGCGCATGCGGTCAGCCTGCTGGAGCACAGCGTTCTGTCGCTGGAGCAGATCGCTTACGAGACCGGGCTGAGCAGCTACACTTACTTCCATCGGGCGTTCCGCGCGGCGTACGGCATTTCTCCCGGAGCGTACCGGAAACGGCTGGTCAAGGACGGTTGAAGCGATTCGGCATCCGGGAAAATTCCGGGACAAGCTGGACCGGAGGGCGGTTTTCCATTAACATAACGATCAAAAAGATCAGAGCGATTTCGACCGCTTACTGGAGGCACCGCCAATGACGTCGCGATGGTTGCGAACAATCACTCCGGGCACGTTCAAGAACCGGATTCTGCTGGCCGTGCTGCTGTTCGTGCTGGCGCCGATCGCCCTGCTGGTCGCCTCCAACTTCAAGGACACGGAACGGCTGCTGCAGGAGAACGCTTCGGCCAAAAACATGGAACAGCTTCAAGGCATCCGGACCGGTCTCGTCGATTGGATGAGCCTGGTCATGAAGACGGGGATGATGCTCGAGCAGGATACGTACTTGCGGTCGTTGATGACCAACCCGGAGCAGCTCGACATGATCAACCGGAAAAAAGCGGTGGAGAACAAATTCGCCGCGATCGAAAACAGCTTTTTCCTGACCGGAGCGACCGTGTATTATACGCTGGTCGATTTCCATGGCAACGCTTACACTTCGTTTGCTCCTCGGAGCGCGCTGAATTACGGGGAGATTAGCGCGGAACCTTGGGTGAAGGAATTGCGACGGGAAGGGGGGGACAGGTATATCTGGAATCCCGCCGATACGAACTACGT
>JAEZZE010000268.1 GCA_023418755.1 Bacillota bacterium
CCTGCTACGTGAAGCATCTATCCGAGCTCGTTGAAAGCAAGGAAATCGACGAGGCGCTGATCGACGAAGCCGTGCTGCGCATTTTGACGCTGAAGAAAAAACTGGGCTTGTTCGACAACCCGTATCGAGCGGCCGATCCGGAGCGGGAGAACGAAATCGTGTTCTGCGACGAGCATCGCCGCGCTTCGCGCGAACTGGCCGTGAAATCGTGCGTGCTTTTAAAGAACGAGGGCGCGCTGCCTCTGGACAAGAACCGGAAAATCGCTCTGATCGGTCCATTCGCGACGAGCGGGGACGTGCTCGGGCCGTGGTCGTGGACGGGCTCCAAGGAGGACGCGATCAAGCTTACCGACGGCATGAAGAGCAAGCTGTCCGGCGCGGCGGAGCTGCTGGTGGCGGAAGGCTGCGGCATCGAGACGGCTACGGAGGAGCAGATGCAAGCCGCATTAACGGCGGCCCGCTCCGCCGACACGATCGTGCTGGCGCTTGGCGAGCATTCGGACATGAGCGGGGAAGCGGGCTGCAGGGCCGACATTCGGCTGCCGGAGGTTCAGCTTGAGCTCGTCCGCCGCATCCGCTCGCTCGGCAAGCCGGTCGTAGTCGTGTTGTTCAACGGCCGGCCGCTGGACCTTCATGGCGTATACGACGAAGCGGACGCGATTTTGGAAGCATGGTTCCCGGGCTCCGAAGCGGGCGGCGCGGTGGCCGACCTGCTGTTCGGGGACGCTAATCCTTCCGGGCGTCTGACGATGTCCTTTCCTTACAGCGTCGGGCAAGTTCCGGTGTACTACAACGCCTTCAACACGGGACGTCCGCAAGGAGCGCCGGACGCGCAGGTCCGGTACGTGTCGCAGTATTTGGACATTCCGAACGAGCCGCTGCTGCCCTTCGGCTTCGGCCTGAGCTATTCGGACTTCGAATACGGCGGCGCGCGATTGTCGTCGGACGAGATGACGCCGGACAGCCCGCTGCGTATATCCGTTACGGTAGCGAACAAAAGCGCCGTCGCCGGAGAGGAAACGGTGCAGTTGTACGTCCGCGACCTGTCCGGCGAAGTCGTGCGTCCAGTGAAGGAGCTGAAGGCGTTCCGTAAAGTCGCCCTTCAACCTGGGGAAAGCCGCGAGATCGAGTTTACGCTCGTAGAGAAGCAGCTGCGCTACTTCCATTCGGACTTGACGCATGATAGCGACGCAGGCGCGTTCATCGCTTATGTCGGGCCCGACAGCAAGACGAACGAAGCTCTGACGTTCCGGTTGACGAAGTAAGCGGTAGAGGGCTCGGCCAGCGGATGGAAGAATCGTTGATCGCTTCGTATTCGACCGGCTGTTAACAAGACGAAACAAGGGGGAGTCGACAGCGATTCCCCTCCGTAATAGGGGCTGTTCCATAGCGGAGCAGCCCCCTATTGCACGGCATGATCTAGGCAAGCGTGCGTCTGACGAAGGTCAAAAAAGTACATTAGTGGCGTGCGGGAGGCTTGGGTGCGTTGGAGGAAGGCCAAAAAAGTGCCTTGGTGGCCGGTATGTGGCGTGTGTAGGCCAAAAAACTGCCTTGGCGGCATCGCGCGAAACTGTATACATCCAACGAAGGCCCAAAAAAGCGCCTCCGAAGAGGCGCTTCCTTAAGCTTATTCTTTGACGGCGCCGATGACGATGCCCTTGACGAAGTACCGCTGCAGGAACGGGTAGACGAGCAGGATCGGCAGCGCGCCGATGAATATTTGCGAGGCGCGGATCGTCCGCTGCGACATCTTTTCGATCATGTCCGGATCGAAGCCCGTCATGTTTCCCTGCACGATGACCGTCTGCATGAAGCTGGCGAGCGGAAGATTTTCCGACCCTTTCATATAGATCAAGCCGTCGAAATAAGCGTTCCAGTGCCCGACCATCGTAAACAGCGCGATCGTCGCGATCGAGGGCAGCGATACCGGCAAGTACACCGAGACGAACGTCCGGATATGTCCGGCACCGTCGATAAAGGCGGCTTCCTCCAGCTCCTTTGGCACGTTTCGGAAGAAATTCAGCATCAGGATAATATTGTACACCGCCACGAGGCCGGGCAGGATGAGGGCCATCAGGTTGTTCATCAGGCCGAGCTTCAGAATCAAGATGTAGCCCGGCACCATGCCGCCGTGGAACAGCATCGTGACGACGAAATACCAGAGGTACACGTTCCTTCCAGGGAAAACGCGCGGATCCTTCGATAGCGCGTAGGCGGCGATCGCGTTCACGACAAGCGCGAGCGCCGTGCCGAGCAACGTACGCTTTACGGATACCGTCAGCGCGCTCAGGAAGTTGACGTTGTTGAACGTTTTGGCGTAAGCCTCCAGGGTGAAGTCGATCGGCCAGAAGGTGACGAGCCCGGCGTTGGCCGGGGCCGTTCCGCTCATCGACACCATCAGGACGTGAACCATCGGCAGCAGGCAAAGAACGGAGATCGCGCCGAGCAAAGTATAGTTGAAGACTCTAAAGATTCGGTAAGGCAGCGTTTTATGATACATGGGCGGTCGTCCTTTCTAGAAAATCCTGTAGCCGGCGTATTTGTAAGCGAGACGGTAAGAGATGGCGATCAAAATCAGACTGATGACCGACTTGAACAGGCTGACCGCGGTCGCGAAGCTGAACTGTCCGCTCAGCAAGCCTTCCCGGTAGACGAACGTGTCGATGATGTCGCCTTGCTGATAGATCATCGGGCTGTACAGGTTGAATACCTGGTCGAAGTTGGCGTTCAGCACGCTGCCCAATGCCAGCGTCGCGACGACGATCAGAATCGGAACGAGCGAAGGGATCGTGATGTGCAGCGTCTGCTTCATTCTGCTTGCCCCGTCGACCTCGGCCGCTTCGTAAAGTGCGGGATTGATTCCGGACAGCGCCGCCAGGAAAATGATCGTGTTAAAGCCGAATTCCTTCCACACGTCGCTGAAGATGATCGTCAGCCGGAACCACGTGCCGTCGCCGAGGAAGAAGATCGGCTTGATGCCGAACAGGTAGGTCAGAAACTGGTTGACGATGCCGGTCTGGGCGAGAAGGTCGATCAGAATGCCCGACAGCGTTACCCAGGAGAGAAAGTGGGGCAGGTAGACGAGCGTCTGGATCGAGCGTTTGTAGCCCATATGCCGCACTTCGTTCAACAACAACGCGAAGGTGAACGGAATGATCAGGTTCAGGACGATCTTGGAACAGGCGAAGATCATCGTGTTCCAAGTAATTTTCATAAAATAGTCGTTTTCGAACATATAGCGGAAATGCTTCAGGCCGACCCAAGGGGAACCGGTAAACCCGAGCCCGGCTTTGAAGTCCTGGAAAGCCATCACGATGCCCGCCATGGGCAAGTAAGAAAAGACGAAAGCCAGCGCAACGGCCGGGAGCACCATCAGATGAAGGGTCCACGGGATCGGATAACGTTTCTTTTTTCTTTTTTTGAAGCTTTCGTCCGTTACGGCGATTTCGCTCATAGCACTCTCCCATTCCTGTAAATCCCAGTATAGTGCAGGCGAAAGCCTGCGATATCATAGTATCAACGCATTCGGGCGCGAACTATATGACATTGTTAGGATCGATAGGGTTTTGTTAGGGACATCGCGAGGGGGAACATTCGCATGAAGCTCGGCAAGGGCGCGAATTACGTGCAAAGAAAATCGGGATCCAGGTTCAGCCTCTTCGCCAAAATGAACGGGTTGATTCTGTTGCTGTTCATTCCGATTCTGGCTCTGTTCGCCTATTCCAACGAGGTGGCGACCGACGTGGTAGACAAGGAGTTGAAGGCGTCGAATATCAAGCAGCTCTCGTTCCTGTCCAGCCAGATCGATTCCAGGATCAACCAGACGATGGATTTCGTCGTGACGTTCTCTCGGGATCCGAACGTCCGGAAGTTCAACGGATTGAACATTTGGGACGATCGTTACGATCGCATGCAGACCCGATACGTCATTCGGGAGAAAATGGAGCTTCAGTCCGGTGTCGTGAACATCTGGCCGGTGAAGTACACGGTCTATTCGCAATTGAACCGCGAGGCGATCTCGAACGCGGACGTGAAAGCGACATACGACGAGGAGTATTTGAAACGCAACGCGACCGGCAAATGGATTTACGGCGACGGTTCCGAGGACGAACAGGGTAGCGAGCGCGCTTTTCATCTGTTCTACGCCGATTCGTACGGATCTAACG
>JAEZZE010000314.1 GCA_023418755.1 Bacillota bacterium
CTATACAATCAAATTCGGCAAGAAATCACGCACTTGCAGACCTTCGATACGGGCGTCTCCGACGTCGTGTTGATCAGCACGGAGAAATCTTGGCTGATTAACAACAACGGTCTGTACCGCGTGAAGGACGTTCCCCAAGTCGAAGCTTATCTTGACTTGCTGAACGAGCCTTTCGATTCGTTCTGGACCGTGGAAAGCAGCGGCTTGACGGGGAACTGCGGGGCCACGATCAGGCTGGTCAAGAAGCTGCCCATGAATTCGAACGTAAAGCAAGGGCTTGCGGTGAGCGAGATTCCCGCTTGCCGTCTCATCGAACAGATGTCCTACGATTATCGGAACGAGTCTTTGTTAATCGCCGACCGCAACGGGAATCATTTCATTCATGTCAATCCCGAATTGCTCGGGAAAGCGGATATGGAGAAGGATGTGCTGGGGCAGATCGGCGCGTCGCCCGCCGGAGAAGATCAATACCCCATTAAAGGAGCGGGCGAAAACTTCAGCGTCACCTACAAGAAGTCGGGGTACAACGGGTGGACCTACGTCTCGTTGATATCCATCCATGAATTGACCAAGCAATCCAGGGCTATCGGTTGGTTCACCGCCCTGGTCTGCCTGATTCTGCTCGTTCTGGCTCTGGCGGTCGCGTGGATTTTCTCCAACAGGCTGTACGGCCCGGTCAAAAAGCTGTTCCGCTTCGCATCCCTCGCGTTTCAAGAAGATAAATCGGCGAAGAACGGATTCGAGTTTATTGCTCAGCAAATCCACCGGATGATGGACATGAATTCCCGGCTGGAACATCGTCTTCAGGAGCAAGTCGAACAGCTGAAGATCCTGTTCATGATGAAGCTGTTCCGCAACGAGCTGGATTCGAAGGGGATTGAATATAAGCTGGAATCTCTCGGCTACTCCCGAAGATGGTCAAGGCTGACGGTGATCGTGGCCCAATTCGATTCTTTGGAGGGCACGAGATTTACCGAACGCGATAACGACCTGCTGCTCTTCGCTGTCAACAATATCGTCGAGGAGATGATTCCGCCAGCCCGAAGGCTCACGCCGATCGTGCTGGATCATACGCAAGCGACGGTCTTGCTGCACGAGGAAGAAGACGAATCCTCCGTTCAAGATGAGCTTCAGCGGTTATGCCGTCAAGTGCAGCAGACGATCGACCATTATCTCAGCATTAAGATTAGCATCGGCGTCAGTTTGCCTTACGAGGAGCCGACGCAAACCCGGGAAGCCTACCAAGAGGGGCTGGAAGCGCTCAAAAACAGGTTTCGCCTGGACGGGCAAACCATCGTGTTTTATCGGGATTTGCCGCAAGGCCGTTATCCGATTCATACCTTTATCCCGATCAAGGTTCAAAGCGAGCTTAGCGACGCAGTCAAGCTTGCGGAGCGCGAAGCGGCTAAACAGCTGCTGCATCAATTTTTCGCGGAATTGTCCAAGAAACAGTTGGGGCCGAAAGAATACGAGCTGTGGACGGCGAGATTGCTGTTAGACTTCGTCCAGCTTACGCATACGCTCGGGATTCCGTATATTCCGATCAAGGACCATTCCTCCATCTTTCAGCAATTGTTTAAGTGGCAAACGCCTCGCGAAATCGAAGGATGGATATGGGAAACGGTGATCGAACCGATTATATCCGCGGTGGAGGAACGCGCCGACTCTCAATACAAGCTCATATCCCGGCAAATGGTGGAGATCATTCACGAGGAATATGAAAAGGAACTGACCTTGGACGGCATAGCGGCCAAGCTGCACTACAACCCGAACTACATCAGTACCGTCTTTCGCAAAGAAACGGGGATTTCCTTTAGCGAATATTTGGCCGCCTTCCGGCATAGCAAGGCGATTGCTTATCTGCTGGAATCCGACTTGTCGGTCAAGGAAATCTCCCATCGGCTGCGCTATAACAATTCCCAGAACTTCATCCGGTTCTTCCGCAAAATCGAAGGAATAACCCCCGGACAGTACCGTGAAATGCGCATTCACCGATAAAATCAACTTAACTCGCGGCAAGGAAGAGGGCCTCGGGCTTTGCATCGATCGCACGGCGATCGCCCATGCGCGGGAGAACTAACCGGATTTCGAAGCCGGCAACGGCGCGAGACGACCGATCGAGATTTTGGGACATATCTCCGCCGTATTGCGATCGGCGCAATCGCTGTACGATCAGAAGGTTCGGCCTAAGGCGGATTTGGATACGTGGGAGGCGGAGATTGCGCGATTTTACGAGGAAATCGACAAGCTAGACCGCTGCCTGCTGTCCGGACCGCCGGAACGAGAGCATGCGGTCGAAACGCTTATTCAAGGTCCCTTGTCCGATGCCCTGACCCATGTCGGCCAATTGTCGATGCTGCGCAGAATTTCCGGCGATCCGTTGCCGCCCGAGAATTTCGCCAAAGCGGATATTTACCAATCCCGATAGCGGCCGATTGCGCGGAAATGCAGGGCATGGAGATATCCGGTAAATCCGCTTCCTGCGTAAAGTTCGAGAAATTGGTTAAATCTACAATGAGGACATCTCGACAAAGGAGCGATTCTATGACACCCACGACGGATACGCCGCAGCGTCCATCCGCTTTCCCGCCGCAGCATCAGAACAGACAGCCCGGCATCGAGCAGAATATGAATCCCTTGCCGGAATCCGAATCCCCCGTCTATAAGCCGGCCGGCAAGCTGACGGGCAAAGTCGCGCTCGTTACCGGCGGAGACAGCGGGATCGGACGGGCGGTTTCCATCATCTATGCCAAGGAAGGCGCGGACGTCGCCGTCCTGTACTTGAACGAAGACGTCGACGCCGAGGAGACGAAGCGCCAGGTGGAAGCCGAAGGGCGGCGCTGCCACCTGATCAAAGGGGATATCGGCAATGCCGCATTCTGCAAGCAAGCGATCGAGCAGGCCGTCAACGCGCTAGGCCGGCTAGACATCCTGGTCAACAACGCCGCCGAGCAGCATCCGCAGGACAAGATCGAGCAGATTACTCCCGAGCAGCTCGAGAGAACGTTCCGCACGAACGTGTTCGCCATGTTTTACTTGACGCAAGCGGCAATGCCGCATTTGTCGTCCGGCTCTTCGATTATCAACACCGCTTCGATTACCGCTTATCGCGGCAGCCCGACTTTGCTCGATTATTCCGCGACCAAAGGAGCGATCGTCTCCTTCACGCGGGCGCTCTCGCAGAACGTCGTCGGACAAGGCATTCGCGTGAACGCGGTCGCGCCCGGCCCGATTTGGACGCCGCTTATTCCGTCCACGTTCGATGCCCAGCAGGTGTCGCAATTCGGCTCGAATACGCCGATGAAGCGAGCCGGCCAGCCGGACGAGCTGGCGCCCGCTTACGTCTACCTGGCCAGCGAGGATTCGTCGTACGTAGCCGGCCAAGTGCTGCACGTTAACGGCGGGGAAGTCGTGAACGGATAACAGGAGGAGGAAAAAGGAGTTGCCCCCGGCCGATACGGCTCCGGAGCAACTCCTTTTAAGTCTACGGACGGCATGCGGTCGACCGACCGCCGTCATGCAACGAAACGCCGCGCGCTATGATTAAGCGTGCGCTTCCTTCAGCTTCACCGAATTGAAGTCCGTCCGATAATACCGGATCATGACCGCCAAGCCCAACGCGACCAGGAACGAGTACAGCGCGAGCCACGCTCCCATGCTCCCCCATTCGAACACCATCACGAACAAGTAGGTGAGCGGGACGAACATGAAAATGCTCAGCACGAACGAGGCCCTCATTAGGAACGTCGTATCCCCTATTCCCCTTAGTCCGCCCGCATAGAAATTGTAGAAGCCGTCGAAAATTTGCAGGTAAGCCGACACTTGAATCAGGTAAGCGGCCAGTTCGTATACGCCCGGATCGGTGCTGTACACCTTCGCGATTGGGACGGCCCAGATCAGTTCGACCGTACCGAGCAGAATAAGGAAGATCGCTCCGAGGATCGCCGTATGGGTCCCCAACTTCTTCGCTTTGTCCGGCCTTCCTTCCCCAATGCCCTGACCGACGAGAATCGTCGCCGTCGAACCGAAGGCGAACGCGGGCATAAAACCGAAGGACATGACGCTAAGCGCGACTTCGTTGGCCGCTGCCGCCATATCCCCGAGCGTCAGGACGAACATCGTGAAAATGTACATGGACACGCTCATCGAGAATTCCTGCAATCCCAGCTTGCCGCTCTCCTGGGAGATCAGCTTCAGCTCTTTCCAATCCGGATTTTGCAGCTTCCTCGTCTGATAACGCTTATGCATGGGTCCCCAGAACACGATCAGGCAGATGATCAGCTGAACCGCCTCGCCGATGATAAGCGCGTACCCGGCCCCGATAATCCCCATGTCCGGCAAGCCCCAGTGCCCGTAAGTCAGACCGTAGGTCAGACCGACCATCAGAACGTTCGCCGCAATGGACACGATCATCGACGTGCGGGTGTCTCCGACACCTCTGAAGAAGCCATGAAACACGAAGCTGATGATGCCGAACGCCATCGCGTAGAAGCGCAGTTCCAAGTACTCACTCCCGGTGGCGAAAAGCTCGGCCGAACCGCCGGTCAGCTTCAGCACCGCTCCGCTGGCCAGCCAACCGGCGATCGCGATGAATATTGCCACGCCAACGCTCACGACCAAGGCCAGGTACATACGCTGCATGCCCTTGCGCATTTCTCCTACGCCGAAATTTTGCGCGACGAGGTAATTGATCGAGTGTCCGATCCCCGAGAAGATCGCGAACACGTTGTACATAATGATGTTGGATACGCCGACTACGGCAATAACCACAAAGCCGAGATCTCTGACGATAATCAGGTTGACCGTACCGGTTAACGTCTGCGTGGCAAAAGCGAATAAAGAAGGGAGCGCCAGTACGAGGATGCCGTACCAGCTCTTAAGCAGCTTCATGAGGTCTATACCTTCCCCGAATAAAAAGATGGATTCAATCTCCCCATTTTGCCGGAGAACCCGATTCTAGTCAATAGCGAAATTTGGGATTTATCGGTTAAATTTTGATAGCTACGATGCGTATTCTCCGATAATCCGCCGTCCACTCGGCGCCATCGTACAACTCTTCCTTTAACCTCTCCGCCGTGCCGAGGATCCATTGCTCAGCCTCGGCAGGCTCGCTATTCGGGAACATCGCCGTTCCGAACATCTCTAGCCATTCCCTCATTCCCGCTTCCCCGTTCTCGAGCTTGGTCGGCCGGTCTATCAGAACCGCCGTCCGCACTTCCATTCCGTGCTTCTCCAGCAATGATGCATACTCTCCTATCGTCGGAAAATACCAAGGATCCACGAACCGGTCTTCCGCCCCTGCCTCTTTCAGCGTTCGCCGTGTCGCCGACTGGATCGTCCGGACGTTTCCCTTTCCTCCGAATTCCGCAATGAGTCGTCCTCCCGGCTTTAACCCGGACAAAAAGCTGCGAACGGCCGCTTCGGGTTCCTTCATCCAATGCAGCGCCGCGTTGCTGAAGACGGCATCGTATTGGAAATCCGCGCGCCAATCCATTCCGTCCACGCAGCGGAATTCAAGATGAGGAAATTTCGTCTGGGCCCTTTCGACCATTTCCGGGGAAATATCAAGCCCGTATACGTTGGCCCCCCTTCGTGCAATAGCAGCCGCCAAATCTCCCGTTCCGCATCCGAAATCGATGATCGTCTCCCCTTCCGCCGGATTCAACCATTCGATTAAGTCTCGCCCGTATCGGGACACGAAGCTCATCGCCTCATCGTACCCTTCCGCCTGCCAATGGATCTTTTGCCGAGCATCCATATTGCTTCACTCCTCGCCTTTGTCGTTAACACCAGTTATAGCACTTCTTTGTTGATTGTTGAAATATATAATGTTTATATATTCAATTGGTTTTTCCTATAAAAGTGAGAATCCGAATCACGGGATCTTAAATCGACTGCACCTTCTTCGCTTAACTTCCCGCTCCCGTCGCCTGATCCGCAAATACGAAGAAAACCAAACCTCGGCGGTTTGGCTTCTGTTTCCTTGCGGCTATTATGCAGTTCACTTCTTCCAGAACAACGACGGCTTTAGGATAGACTTTGTCTGATAACCAGTACCCTCTTCTTTAGCCAGATGCTGCACCTTGCTCACATTCGCTTCCGATACGGTAGCAAACTTGCTGTCACTATTCCAAGGATGCTCAAAGTAAACTTTTCGAGCCTTTGGATCAAAAGCCTTTACAAGATTTAAATTCACGATATTCGTTCTGTCCACGCGTTCGAAGCCGCTATCCTTCAATACGATCATTAATTCTTCAAGCGTGGTGGGATAATAATACATAGCGTCCTTAGTCTGAAATACAGGACCATCCGGCGTGGGGCGAACCAAAACGACATCCTCCGGATTGACTTTTACAGGATTCCCCTCAGAGTCTAAAAGAGCTATGTATGACATTTCTACCCCTCCATTCGAATAAAGCCTACTACTTCAACTCTTCCGGCACGCTGGGTCTATGCAGGATCCATACGCAAGCCGTGCTCACGAACAGTACGGCCATTAACCCCAACCCCTTAGATACGGTTAGAATCATTTTCTTCTTCATGCTACTCCCCTCCTCCTTGTTTAGGTACAAGCAATATAGCGTGAAACATTGAAACCGTGACAAGAGACGAGTCTAACCAGTAAAAATTACTAGCCACGACTCCCAATGAAACTATCTTCATATAAATATAGTATTTCTCCGGAATTCTCGCATATCCTTTAATATTTCTCGGAGCGTATATCAAAATGAATAACAAATTGACGGAAATCAAATAAGGAAGCCAATCTACGGGAAGCTGGATAAGGGGCGCGGCACAAATCAAAAGAACCGACAATAGCGTACAAAGCTTCGAAGAATGTAAATGATAGCCCCCCGCGAAAAAACGAAGAATCATAAAATAAAACAAAGTGTAGGCCGTTGCCACAAAACTGTCCAAAAAAAGAGAAGCTATGATTATGAATAATATGGTAACACTCTCATGTATTATAATATACAAAGAATAAGCCATTACTGCAATACTTGGCGTATTTTCGGGTTCTTGTTTCTTTAAGTAGCCGGCTATTCCGTTCGCTAGCTTATTTATCAACTTGACCATCCTTTCTAATGGAAAAGTAGATTAAAATAACCAAAATGACCAAGATCGTGATCGTTACTATGTAAACATAGTAAGGCAAATATACAGAGGACAAATAAAATACATTAACCAGGACGATGACAATAATGGCGAGCAGCAAAAAAAGGTAGAACAATTTGTTCCCTTTTAACGACTGTTTAAAGAATCGGCTGTTGGATTCGATATAACTGAACCCGCCGTTGCTCATATGTATAAACAAAGAGATAATGCAAAGCATCAATGCCGTAGCAAGTTGCAAGAGGAATCCATTATCCGTGTATGGGCGCACTTCCGAAAACACGTTAAACCGGATGCAAATGTTCACAAGCAACCATTGAACCAATGAAAAAACGACAAACGAGATCACGACCATAATCGTAGAATGCAATAGTCTTACGCGCAAAATGATTGTCGTCAAAAATAGGAATAAAAATACATTTATTAGCGCGGATACCGATTGCAAAGACTCTACCTGCAATGTATTGGAAACAAAAGCAAGAATAAATGAAACGATTGCAAATCGGAAGATATTTTCTTTGATGCTGAATCTGAATAGCGTCATCGTAAAGACAAAGAATGACATGAATTCAATCGTCGATGCTAAAATAAACTTCGCGAATAGCATGAATTGCCTCCAGTAAATCAAGTAATTATGGCCTAGTCATATTCTATCAAATTATTAAGCATATTTACTTGTTTTTTGATTAGTTCTCATCCAAAAAGCATAATAATTGACTCTTTTATTTTCAATTAAATTCCATATCATAGATTAATAGATTGAATTGAGATTGTTTTCATAGTCTTTCGATCCCAAGGAAGATTCAAATTGCTCCCCTTTGCCCAGAAATAATGGTATAAAAGATGTGTATACCAAACATTTCCTGACAAAGGGGCCCAGTATCGTGCAGGAGTTTATTCATTTTATTAAATTGGACCTCTTAGTCGCCCAGCCTTAGACGTTCATTTGTTTATCGTTTTGTTTCTCGTTTTTAGAACCGCGGCCTCGGCACCTGATCAAACGTTGGATCCTGCTTACCTGCATCCTTCCGTCTATACGGATATTCTGATTCTTATGCTGCCTCTTCCTCTCCATTTACTGAATTCCGTCGTGTTCGGAATCCTTCTTATGTTTCTTATTTTCAAGGAACTGTCTCCAAAAACGAAATTATTATTGGTCTTCTTTCTTTTTCCGCCAGACGTTTCTTTTCTTTTATCGCGGAGGACAATCGGAAATCATTGATGCAAGTCATCCTTCTTATTTCCGTTCAGTTCTGCCTGCTTGGAGCTATGCAAATTATACAAATCACTTACGATAACGGCAATGAAATTCTTAACGCCGGACTGATCTACCTCATCATTCTAGTGAGCCTCCTGGCTCTCGTCTCCATCATCCGGCTGCTCGTCCGCACGCGAGAGCAGGCGGCGAAGACGACGCAAGAGGTTTACATAGAAGATATCATGATATGTTCACGTCGATTCGGGGTCAGAGGCACGATTTTCTTAATCATGTCCAAGTGATCCACACGATGGTGCAAATGGGTAAAACGGATCAGTTGAAGGCTTACCGTATTCAAAGTATGCCTTCCGGAAGCGAACGCATGACCCGTTAGCGACTCCCCGCGTATCCCCTCGATTGCCACCATCCAATATTTTGACATTTACGAGAATCCTCCCGGCCGGGAAAATAGGTAGAAAACATCGCGTTTCTATCCGGTTCGCGCCAATGTGGCCCGACCGAACGGGAGGATCTCTCTAGTGAATCGATACCGAACTCTAATCCGCACTTCCTTGCTCGTCCTCGTCTTGGCCCTCCTGCTCCTTCCGATGCCGCCGGGAAACGCCGACAGCGAGATCAAAGTTACATACAACGGCACAAACATCGAGTCTCAAACGAGTCCTTTCACCCGGAACGGCGCTGCGTACGTTCAGGCGCGCCCGTTGTTGAACGCCGTCGGATGGCAGGTCCAATGGCTGGACAAGACCAAATTCAAGCTGTTTAGGTCGGGCGCGGCCATCGACATGGAGGTCGGAAAGACGGATGCGGCTCTCAACGGGAACACAGCGTCGCTCGTCCACGCGCCGATTCTCTCGAATTCGACGCTTTTTCTCCCCATACGTTCCGTTTCTACTCTATTAGGCCTGCAAGTAAACTGGTCCGCTGCCGCGAACACGGTCGCCTTGACCGCCACGGGTACGAAACCGGCGCCTTCTCCTTATCGGATCGTCGCCTATTATCCGTATTGGGCCTCCTACCAGAAGCTCGGCCTGTCGAGCTTCGCCGCATCCGGAATTACCTTTATCAATCATGCGTTCGCCAACATCCGGGAAGGAGAAGTCGTTATGGGCGATGTCGCTACGGATCGCGCCAATTTCGCCGAACTGAAGCAACTCAAGAGGAGCGATCCGGAGCTGAAGGCTCTGATCAGCGTCGGCGGCTGGAACTGGTCCGCCCCCTTCTCCGACGTCGCCCTGACCGCCGCATCGAGAACCAAGTTCGCGATAAGCGCGGTGCGATTCGTTCGGGAGCACGGATTCGACGGAGTCGACCTCGATTGGGAATATCCGGTGTCCGGAGGCTTGTCCTCGAATCGAACGAGGCCGGACGATAAGCAAAACTTTACTTTGCTGCTGAGGGAACTTCGGGAGAAGCTGGACGAAGCGCAGAAAAAAGACGGCTCCAAGTATCTCCTCCCGATTGCCGCGGGAGCTTCTTCGAGCTATGTCGCCAACACCGAAATGGACAAGGCGGCGTCCATCGTCGATTGGATCAACTTGATGACGTACGATTATCACGGAAGCTGGGAGAAAACAAGCAATCATCATGCCGCCTTGTACTCCGATCCGAATCGGCCGAACTCCTTCGGCGCCAGCGCGAACGATACGGTCAGCGCCTTCCTGAAAGCAGGGGTCCCCCCTGGCAAGCTTGTTCTCGGCGTACCGTTCTACGGGCGCGGCTGGACCGGCTGCGGAGCGGCCGGAAACGGACTGGCGCAAGCCTGCAAAGGGCTTTCGGAAGGAGCGACCTCCGCGGGACTTCACGAGTTCGGGAATTTGGAGAAGCAACGCTGGATCGGCGGAAACGGCTTCGTGCGCTACTGGGACGATGTCGCCAAAGTTCCCTGGCTGTACAACAAGATGACCGGGACCTTCATCACCTACGAAGATCCCGAATCGATCTCTTATAAAGCCGACTACGTCAAAGCCAAAGGGCTTGGAGGCGCCGTCGTCTGGGAAGTCAGTCAAGATTTCAACGGCACGTTGTTGAAAAAGCTGACCCAGGCACTGAAGTAGCGGTCCATCGGAACGATAATCGGGCGGCGCAGCCTGCCCCGGCCGGGCACTTAACGGTCCAGAAGACCGTTAATCGGGCGCAGCCTGCCCAGCTCGGGCAATTAGCGGTCCAGAAGACCGTTAATCAGTCGCAGCCTGCCCCAGCCGGGCACTTAACGGTCCAGCAGACCGCTAATCGGGCGCAGCCTGCCCCAGCCGGGCACTTAACGGTCCAGCAGACCGTTAATCGGGCGCAGCCTGCCCAGCTCGGGCACTTAACGGTCCAGCAGACCGCTAATCGGGCGCAACCTGGCCAGCTCGGTCAGTTAGCGGTTCAGCAGACCGTTATTCGGGCGCAGCCTGCCCCAGCCGGGCACTTAACGCTCCAGCAGACCGCTAATCGGGCGCAGCCTGCCCAGCTCGGACAGTTAGCGGTCCAGTAGACCGTTAATCCGGCGCAGCCTGCCCCAGCCGGGCACTTAACGGTCCAGCAGACCGTTAATCAGTCGCAACCTGGACAACGCGTGCGTTTAACGGTCCGGAGGACCGCTAACCTCAACGATTCAGCAGACTGCCCACGTACCGAAGCAGCTCGTTGGCGCAGACCGGGCAATAGTGGTGCTCGTCGATGAGCCGCTTCGTCACTTCGTTGATGCGCTTGAGCTGGCTCTCGTCCGGCGTCTTCGTCGAGGTCGTAATTTTCACGATGTCCTTCAGATCGGTGAACAGCTTCTTCTCGATCGCCTCGCGGAGCCGGTCGTGCATGCTGTAATCGAACTTCTTGCCCTTGCGGGAATACGCCGACAGGCGAATGAGAATTTCCTCCCGGAACGCCTTCTTCGCGTTCTCCGATACGCCGATTTGTTCCTCGATCGAACGCATCAGTCTCTCGTCGGGGTCCATCTCTTCACCGGTCAGCGGATCCTTGATTTTCGACCAGTTGCAGTAGGCTTCGATATTATCGAGGTAGTTCTCGAACAGCGTCCGGGCGGACTCCTCGAACGAATAGACGAACGCCTTCTGAATTTCCTTCTTGGCCAGGTTGTCGTACTCCTTGCGCGCGATGGAAATGTAGTTCAGGTACTTCTCCCGTTCCTCTTTCGTGATCGACGGATGCTGATCAAGTCCGTCCTTCAGCGCCCGCAGGACGTCCAAAGCGTTAATGCACGGAAGATCATGCTTGATCAACGCGCTGGAGATCCGGTTGATCACGTAGCGCGGATCGATGCCGGACATGCCCTCCTCGCTGAATTCGCTCTGCATCTCCTTTAGATCGGCTTCCTTGTAGCCCTCCACCTCTTCCCCGTCGTACATTCGCATTTTCTTGATCAGGTCCATTCCCTGCTTTTTCGACTCTTTGAGACGGGTCATAATCGAGAAGATGGCGGCGGCCCGCAGCGCGTGCGGCGCGATATGAATATGGTTCATATCGGATTGGCCGATCAGCTTCGTGTAAATTTTCTCTTCCGAGGATACTTTCAGATTGTACGGAATCGGCATGACGATCATGCGCGATTGCAGAGCTTCGTTTTTCTTGTTGGCGATGAACGCCTTGTACTCCGATTCGTTCGTATGGGCGACGATCATTTCGTCCGCGCTAATTAACGCGAACCTGCCGGCCTTGAAGTTGCCCTCCTGCGTCAGGGAAAGCAGATTCCACAGAAATTTCTCGTCGCACTTGAGCATTTCCTGGAATTCCATCAAACCCCGGTTCGCCTTGTTCAGCTCTCCGTCGAAACGGTAAGCCCGCGGATCGGATTCCGACCCGTACTCCGTAATCGTCGAGAAATCGATGCTTCCGGTCAAATCCGCGATGTCCTGGGATTTCGGATCGGAAGGACTGAACGTCCCGATGCCGACGCGGTTTTTCTCGGAGATGAGAACGCGCTCGATCGGCACCGTCTCGATGTCGCCGTTGAACTCCGTCTTCAGCCTCATCTGGCAGGACGGACACAGATCGCCTTCGATCCGCACGCCCAGCTCCTTCTCGATATCCGGCCGCAGTTCGTCCGGAATCAGATGGAGGGGGTCCTCCTGCATCGGGCAGCCCTTGATCGCGTAGACGGCTCCCTTCGGCGTTCTGGAATACTGTTCGAGCCCTTTCTTAAGCAGCGTTACGATCGTCGATTTTCCCCCGCTGACGGGTCCCATGAGCAACAAAATCCTTTTGCGCACGTCAAGTCTTCTTGCGGCGGAGTGAAAGTACTCCTCCACCAGCTTTTCCATCGTCTGATCCAACCCGAAAATCTCGGAATTGAAAAACTTGTATTTTTTGCTTCCGCCCGATTCTTCCACCCCGTGGGACACGATCATATCGTAAACCCGGGCGTGAGCGGTCATCGCCGGAGAATTGTCGCGGCGAAGAATGTCGATGTAATCCCGAAAAGTCCCCGACCAGCTTAGTTTCTCACTCTCGGCCCGATACTCTGAGATCCGACTGAAGATGTCCATGCCGCTTCCTCCTCGCAGCTTTCTCTACTCTAAACTTGACGTAATCTATTCTTATGCGGAAGGAAGGACGAATTTGACCTGACATTCGCCGTCACGGCTAAACCTCGAATGTCCCGTATGCTATAATGGCGATAAAACCGTCGCATTGCGCTCGTCAGGAGGAGGATCCGCATTGGCCGTCAAACTGGAAACCGAGCTGTACCCGCCGGTCAAAAGCTTCTTCGCCTCCCGGGGATTCGAAGTCAAGGCGGAAATCCGCGGCTGCGATCTCGTCGCTTACCGTCCGGACGAACAGGACGACCCTGTCGCGACGATCGTCGAGATGAAAAAAACGTTCACGCTTCCTTTGCTTCTTCAAGGCATCGACCGGCAGAAGACCGGGGCTTCCGTCTGGCTCGCCGTGGAGAGGAATCGCGCGAAAAAAGGGGCGCACAATCAAAGATTCAACGAGATTACCCAGCTGTGCAGAAGATTGAACCTGGGATTTATGACCGTCACCTTCTACCGTACGAAATCGCCCGTCGTCGACGTTTGGTGCGAGCCTGCGGAAATCCGCGGCGCTTCTCCCTCCCCCGTCTCCGCAAGCCTCTCCGCGGCTGCGGAAGCGGGAGAGGCTTACGGCTTGAGGCCGGAAAGGCGAAGCAAGGCCAAAGCGGGCAAGCTGCTGAAGGAGTTCAACGCCCGGAGCGGAGATTATAACGTCGGGGGAAGCACGAAGCGGAAGCTCGTGACGGCGTACCGGGAGAGAGCGATCCAATGCGCGTTGGCGCTGGCCTGCCACGGGCCCTCCGCGCCTCGCCAAATCCGGGATTGGACGAACTGTCCCAGCGCGGGCTCGATGCTGCGGGAGAATTATTACGGCTGGTTCGGACGGATCAGCAAAGGAATTTACGAGTTGACCCCGGCCGGAGAAGCGGCGCTGCGAGACTACGGGCACGTCGCTCGGGTATGGGCGCGGCAGTATCCGTGGGCAGAGGCCTACGCCGGGAATCCGACGGAAGCGCATCAGGAAGGAAAGGAGCCGCTGACAGATGAACGACGAGCCGTATCCGATTGACCTCGGACCTTCGGAAGCGTATGCCGCTTTTCCCGCGGAGGTGTCGGTGGACGGAGCGCCTTATTGGCTTGTTCTCGGCTCCGGCGGAGAGTACCGTCTGCTTCTGGCGGTTTGCCCCCATGCGGGAGGAGACATTCGTCCCCATGGGAACGTATTCTATTGTCCGCTTCATTTCTGGACCTTCCACGGGGAAACCGGGATTTGTCTGAACGACCCCGGCCACAGGCTGCTTTCTCGCGAAGTCGTCGCGAGGGATAACCGTCTCTACGCCGCTGCAGATCCGCGTTGATCAGCTGCGGGACCATCTCCCCGTAAACTCTCCGATGCTCTCCGCCAACCTCGCCACGCCCTGGCGTATCTGCCTGTCGTCGGCGAAGGCGTGGGTAATCCGGACGGTATTCGGTTTAGGATCTTTCGTGAAGAACGGAGCCCCCGGTTGAAAAATCACTCCCTTAAGCCACGCGTCCCGCAGCAGCGCTTCTCCGTCCAATCCGGGCGGAAGCACAAGCCACAGATGCAGCCCGCCTCGCGGCTCCGTCCATGCCAAATTCTCGATTTCTTGCCGGGCCAGCTGCTCCGTCATCCTTCTCTTGCGCTCCCGGCATTGAACCCGGAGCATTTCGAGCAGCGGCTCCAGCGGCTGCTCCTCGACCAGGCCCGTCAACGCCCGCCTTTCGATCGGACCTAGCGCGTATTTCCTGGCGTTCTCCCCTCCCTCAAGCGAAGAACGGTTGAATACATCCGCGGAACCGACAATCCACCCGACTCGCGAGCCCGCGATCAGACCCGGAGGAAGCTGGCCGATGGAAAGCACCCCGGGGTCCAGGCGCCTAGGCGTCGCCGGATGATTTTCGGGCTCGTAGAGCAGCATTTCCTGCCTGTCGTCGGTAACGAGCAGCACGCCCGCTTCCCGGCACCGATGGCGGACGGCGGCAATATTTTCTTCGCTCCATTGCGTCCCCTCGGGCTCCGTACAGGACGGAGCGACGTAAACCATCTTCGGGCGATATCGGAACAAGGCGGTCGTCAGCGCTTCCGGGTTCATTCCTTTCCGGTCTCCTTCGACCGCTTCCACTCTCATTCCGGCCTTGCGAAAGGCTTGCAGCGCCGTACGCGACGAAAGCCGCTCGGTCAGAACGATATCCCCGGGCTCCAACGCTTCGCCGATAATCCAGCTTAACGCTCCGTCCGCCCCTTTCGTAAACCGGATGCTCCTGCCGTTCCCCCCGTCCTTTCCCTGCAGCAAGCATTTGGAAAACTGCTCCTTCAGCTTCTCTTCCCGGAAGCTGCCTGCTTCTCGCCGCCCCGATCCGAACTCCTCCGACGTCAATTCCGCCGCGGCGGCTTCCACGCGTTCTTCCCAGTCGGACGAGGAAACGAGTCCTTCTTTGGGCCATCCGCCCATCCAATTAATCATCGAACTCACGGCGATTCCCTCCCCTAGCGATGTGGGCCACGGTTCATTTATATGCCCGGCGAGCGAAGTTCATCAACTATTCGGGTTTGTTCACAACTTTTTGCGTTTTCTTTTTGACAAGGGTTGGTTATAATAAAGGGTAGTTAATCGGAGGTGTAGGATATGTTCCTTTCGACAGCAGGCGAAGCGGCGCAGCAGGTGATGATCTTCGGGATGTCCCACAAATTCTGGATCGTCATTCTCGTCCTGGCGTTATTCATCGGTTCTATTTTGACGTCTTCGTATAACGATGATAAAACCAAAGGCCTCTGACCATAGCCGCCGACAAGACCGGAACCGGAAGGTTCCGGTTTTGTTTTGCGCGCAACGACGAAAGCCGTCCTCGGTCGAGGACGGCTTTCGTCGTTGTCGGTTATGTTTACAGCCCTTGCATATCCTTGACGCAAGCAGCGCATACGTAACGCTCCTTGAATTCTCCGACGGATTCCATCGAAGAGCAGAACACGCAGCGGGGCCGGTAACGTTCCAATATGATATGATCGCCTTGAACCAATATCTCTACGGGGTCACCTTCATTCATTTGGTATCGTTTGCGCAACGATTTCGGAAGAACAATCCTCCCCAATTGATCGACTTTACGAACTACGCCTGCAGGTTTCAATGCAGTTCCTCCATTCATACGCTAATCTTGCTGGTTGTCTCGAAACCTTTTAGCCTCTTTGACCACTTTATACCGTTCTATACGCGAATCTGATTCCCTTCCGATGATCTAATTTGCTTAGAATTATGCAATTTTCGACATTTTGTCTCGAAAGAACGGGAATAATGTCGAATAATGATCAGGATAAAGGAAAATCGTTTTGCCGGAGCGCCTCGAATACGACGATCGCCGCCGAATTGGCCAGGTTCAGCGACCGGACCTTGTCCGTCATCGGGATTCTCATGCACGTATCGGCATGAGAATCCAGCATATCCTGCGGCAGTCCTTTCGTTTCCCGTCCGAAGACGAAGAAATCCCCTTCGCGGAATTCGAAGTCCGTGTAACGTCTCGTCACCCGAGTGCTCGCGAAAAAAAACCGGGCTCCGGGATGGGCTCCCTTCACTTCCTCGAAAGAGTCGTAATAGGTGATATGAACGGAATGCCAGTAGTCGAGCCCCGCTCTTTTAAGCACCTTGTCATCGGTCGAGAAGCCGAGCGGGCGCACCAGATGGAGATGCGTCCCGGTCGCGGCGCAGGTTCTGGCGATATTGCCCGTATTCGCCGGAATTTCCGGATTCACGAGCACAATGTGAAACGGCATCGTTATGGCCTCTCTTCCCGCATACAAAATCGAAGGGCTATCCCTCGGCCGTCGCTTGACGATCGAGGGAAGCCCGGATAAATCGGACTTGCATGTTAACCGTTGCGGCTTTGGAAATCGCGCATGAAGCCCGCCAGCGATTGGACGCTCTCCAGCGGCACGGCATTATAGATCGAGGCGCGCAAGCCGCCGACGCTGCGATGGCCTTTCAGCCCGACGAAGCCTTGCGCTTCGGACTCCTTGACGAACCGTTTCTCCAGCTCTTCGCTGGCCAGACGGAACGTGACGTTCATAAGAGAACGGCTGCCGATTTCCGCGAAGCCGCGGAAGAAGCCTCCGCTCGCATCGATCGTATCGTACAGGAGCGCCGCCTTCTCCCGATTGCGCGCCTCCATGCCGGCCGCCCCGCCGCTAGCCTTCACCCATTTGAGCACTTCGCCCGCCATGTAGATCGCGAACGTAGGAGGCGTATTGTAGAGCGAGTCGGCCTTCGCGTGAGTAGAGTAGCGAAGCATCGTCGGCACGACGCCTTCCGGCTTGGCGATCAGATCCTCGCGGATAATGACGATGGTCACGCCGGACGGTCCGAGATTTTTCTGCGCGCCGGCGTAGATCATCCCGAATTTCGACACATCGACGGGACGGCACAAAATATCGCTCGACATATCCCCGATCAGCGGCACGCTGCCCGTCTCCGGAAACTCCGCCCACTGCGTTCCTTCGATTGTTTCGTTGGACGTCAGATGCAAATAAGCGGCGTTGTCCGGCAGCTTCAGCTCTCCGATGGCGGGGACGCGCTTGTACGAATCGGCTTCCGAGGAAGCCGCGATCGCGACTTCTCCGAACAGCTTCGCTTCCTCGATCGCCTTCGTCGCCCAGCTTCCCGTCGCCACGTAAGCCCCGGTCGTGCCCGCGCGAAGCAGGTTCATCGGCACCATGGCGAACTGCGTGCTGGCCCCGCCCTGGATGAACAACACTTTGTAGCCATCCGGGATGGCGAGCAGCTCCCGAAGCAACGCTTCCGTCTCGAAATGGACTTTCTCATAGATCGCGCCCCGATGGGACATCTCCATCAAGGACATGCCGCTGTCCCCGTATTCGACAAATTGCTTCTGAGCGTTCTGCAGCACGTCGAGCGGCAATGCCGCCGGGCCGGCGTTAAAATTGAAAGCGCGGTTGGCCATCTCGTCCCCACCTTGTTTGAATTCTATAATAGGCTAATCATAACAAAGCTTTGCGCCGCTCGGCAACCTTTATCCGACTTAATCCCCCAAAATATTGTCTTATTTCCGAACGAAAGCGATACCAACATGATGAAACTTTCGTCTTTGGTGAAAAATAACCGCGCAGTCCCCATCCCTCGGGATGAAGACTGCGCGGCTTCGAGCTGCGATGATACGATTAGCAATCGAAATATAAGCTGTATTCATGCGGGTGAATGCGAATGGAGACCGCTTTGGCTTCCGCGCGTTTGACGCTGACGTAGTTTTCGATGAAGTCCTTGGTGAATACGCCGCCTTCCGTCAGGAAGTCATAATCCGCCTCCAGGGCGTCCAGCGCTTCGTCCAGCGTGCCGGGAACGCTGCGGATCTCCTTCTTCTGCTCGTCGGACAGCTCGTAGATGTTCGTGTCGAACGGACCGAAGCCGAGCGCCGACGGGTCGATTTTGCGTTTGATTCCGTCCAGACCCGCCATCAGCATCGCCGAGAACGCCAGATACGGGTTAGCCGTGGAATCCGGAGTACGGAACTCGATGCGGCAGCCTTTAGGCGTAACGGCCGCAACCGGAATACGAACCGCGGCGGAGCGGTTGCCCTTCGAATAAACCAGGTTCACCGGAGCTTCGTAGCCGGGCACGAGACGTTTGAACGAGTTCGTGGACGGGTTCGTGATGGCGATCAGGGCGGGCGCGTGATGCAGAATGCCGCCAATGTAATGCAGCGCCATCTGGCTGAGATTCGCGTATCCGCCTTTCTCGTAGAACAGCGGCTCGCCTTCGTTGAAGATCGATTGGTGAACGTGCATGCCGCTGCCGTTGTCCCCGAATAGCGGCTTCGGCATGAACGTAGCGGTTTTGCCGAACTGGCGGGCTACGTTGTGAACGATATATTTATATTTCATCAGATTATCGGCGGTTTTCGTCAGCGTATCGAAACGGAAGTTGATTTCCGCTTGGCCGGCCGTCGCGACCTCATGGTGATGACGCTCGACGCGGAGGCCGCTGTCTTGCAATTGGCGAACCATTTCGCTGCGGATATCTTGCTGGGTATCGACGGGGGCTACCGGGACGTATCCGCCCTTTACGCCGATTTTGAAGCCGGAGTTGCCGCCTTCTTCTTTGCGGTTCGTGTTCCAGGCGGCTTCTTCGGAATCGACGAAGAAAGAGGAAGAATTCATCGAGGATTCGTAACGGACGTCGTCGAAAATAAAAAATTCGGATTCGGGAGCGAAGAACGCCGTCGTTCCTACGCCGGTTTTTTGCAAATATTCTTCGGCCTTATGGGCGATGGAACGCGGGTCGCGGTCGTAACGCTGCCCGTCGGGAGTATGAATATTACAAATCACGATCAGCGTCGGATGCGCCGTGAAAGGATCGATGTAGACGGATTCGGTATCCGGCATCATGACCATATCGGACTCCTCGATTCCGCGGAAGCCGACAATGGAGGAACCGTCGAAAGCCACCCCGTTAACGAAAGTTTCCGCTTCTACTTCGGGAGCGGGCACCGAAATGTGGTGAGCGCGTCCGCCGAGGTCGATAAAACGGAAATCTACGAATTCGATGTTCTTTTCCTTGATGAGATCCAATACTTGCTGCACTGACATTTGATTTTTCCTCCCCATTTCCGAACATTCAGCTCTTGAAACCCAAGTAACGTTCAAGTTTCCGCCGAACTTATGAAATAAGTATAAAACTCCCCAAAATGAGCGTCAATACTTATGTCAGGTATTTTTTACGCTCATGTTAGCATTTCTCACAAAATAGGCAGATTACCTAGGAGGAATATCCCAAATAGTGCTTAAATCAAGCCGTTTCATGAATGCGCTTACGTAAATTAATGGGAAATACCTGACATTGCTTTCATTCAAAACGACATCCGCCTAATGGTCAACTACATTTCCGTAATCTCCGTCAGCTTCCCTCTCGCCACTCCTCTTTCATCTTTCCCGAACATCCCTTATCTCTGCCACCGCATAACAAAAAGAGTCGACGTTTTTCGGCTTCTCCGATAAACGATCGACTCTTGTGGTTAAGGGCTTTTTATTTCGTCCAGGTCGCAAAAGCTTCGGCCGGCGCTTTCTCCGTGTCGAACTTTTTGCCGAGCAGAGGAGCGAGCTGCTCCAGCTCCTTCAGCAGGTTGGCGAATTGGTCGGGGAACAGCGACTGTACTCCGTCTCCCGTCGCGGAATTGTCCGGATCGGTGTGCATCTCGATGATGAGGCCGTTCGCCCCTGCCGCTACCGAAGCTTTCGTCATCGTCTCGACAAGCTCGCGACGGCCCGTCGCATGGCTCGGGTCGGCGACGACCGGCAGATGGGACAGCTGCTGGATGACCGGAATCGCCGTCAGATCGAACGTGTTGCGGGTATACGTCTCGAACGTCCGTATGCCGCGTTCGCAGAGCATGACGTTCGGATTTCCGCCCGCCAAAATGTACTCGGCCGCATTGAGCCACTCGTCGTAGGTCGCGCTGAAGCCGCGCTTGAGCAGAACCGGATTTTGAATCGTTCCCAGCTTGCGCAGCAAGTCGAAGTTCTGCATGTTCCGCGTTCCGACCTGCATAATGTCCGCGTACTCCGCGCAGACGTCGACGAACTCCGGCGCCATCACTTCGGTAATCGTCAAGAGGCCGTATTTCTCTCCCGCTTCCTTCATCCACTTAAGCCCTTCGACGCCGATGCCTTGGAAACTGTAAGGTCCCGTACGCGGCTTGAACGCGCCGCCGCGAAGCACTTGGCCTCCCGCGGCTTTGACCAATCTGGCGATCTCGTCGATCTGCTCGGGCGTCTCCACGGCGCAGGGACCGCCCATGACGACGAGGTTGTCTCCGCCGATCTTCACGCCCTTGACCTCGATGATCGTGTCGTCGGGATGGAAGTCCCGGCTTGCGAGCTTGTAGGACTTCGAAATTTTAATGACGTTCTCTACGCCTTTCATCGAACGAATATGTTCAGCGAGCGACGGCTCCGCTTTGCCTATGATGCCGATAACCGTCCGGTCGGTTCCGCGGGACACGTGCGCTTGCACGCCGGATTGCTCGATGTAACGTACGATTTCGTTAATCCGCTCTTCCGCGATGTGGGGGGAAGTAATGACGATCATGACGTTCACTCTCCTGAATATTTTAACGCGTATACGCTGCGACGCTTATACGCTTTTAAGCACTAAAGTAAATATAGAGGATAATAGGGCTCTATGTCAACCCTGAAGTGCATAGAGCCCTTACGCGATCTCTTCGTTGCAGCATCGCTACGAATCTTAGCGCCTATATTTTGGCCTCTATGCGGGCGCGGATCAGCTTGCGCTTATCCTTGCGCCGGGCCTTGTAGACGTTCAGACTGTAGCGAATGGGAAAGTAGCAGAGCAGTCCGAGCAACGCGCCGTCGACCATCCCTCCGACGATCAGCTTGAGATTCGTCAGCAGCAGGCGATTGATCCATTCGGGCACGAGCGGAAGATGGATGCTGAGATGCTTCGGCAGAATCCAGCCGCCGACCTTGGAATTCGGATACATCATCGGAATATAGATGATTTTGCCGATCACGAAGCCGATGAGCGCTGCCGGCAAATTGCCTCTGAGCATGACGCAGAGCGGAAAGATCAGCACGAAGGCGACGCCGAGCGTCGGCAGCGTGAACATCTCGACGGCGATTCCGATCGCGAATCCCATCGCCACGATAGAAGCGCCGCCCTTGGCCCTAAGCAGCAGAATATACTTGTATTTCAACCAGCGCACAAGCGATTGTAGCCGACGCATAGGATGGCTCCTTCCATGACGCAGACGGCCGGGAAGCCGCCCTTACTGACTCGTCCCCGCCGATTTGACCTTGACGTTCGGCAGCAGTTTGTTCGGGTTAACGGTCCGCTTGATCGGCCACGTCGACGGGTCCGAGGAATCGAACTGCTCCAGATAGGCGATAACTTCCTTGGTCAGGGCCGTAGGCGTGGACGCCCCCGAAGTGACGGCAACGCGCTCTAGTCCATGAAGCCATTCCCGCTTGATCTCGGACACGTCCGCGACGCGGTATGCGGGAACGCCCGCGATTTCCTGCGAGACTTGCGCGAGCCGATTGGAATTGTTGCTGCGCGGATCCCCGACGACGATGCATAGCTGCGCTTCGCCGGCTTGGCCCGCAACGGCTTCCTGGCGGACCTGCGTCGCCAGGCAAATCTCGTTGTGGATTTCCGCGGTGGGAAACCGGGCCAGGAGCAGCGACATCAGATGCTTGATATCCCATTGGGACATCGTCGTCTGATTCGTAATAATGATCCGTTCCGTGTCCAGCTTCAGCCTCTCGATATCGTCCTCGCGTTCGATCAAGTGGACGTGTCCGGGCGCGATGCCGATCGCGCCTTCCGGCTCCGGGTGATTCTTTTTGCCGATGTAGATGACCTCGTAGCCTTCGCCGACCTTTTCCCGGATCAGGTCGTGCGTATTGGTCACGTCCGGGCACGTCGCGTCGACGACGGTCAGTCCCTTCTCCTTAGCCCGACGGCGCACTTCCGGGGATACGCCGTGAGCGGTGAAGATCACGGTGCCGCTCTCGATCTGCTCGAGAATGTCGAGACGGTTAGGACCGTCCAGCGTAATAATTCCTTCATCCTTGAAAGCTTCCGTAACATGACTATTATGAACGATCATTCCCAATATATAAATCGGCCTGGGCAGCTCCAGATTGCGTGCGGTCTGAAGCGCCAGCACCATGGCATCGACCACGCCGTAACAGTAGCCCCTTGGCGATATTTTCACGACTTGCATTGCCAGCGCCCGCTTTCTCGCCCTTGAATGTTCCGCGGCCTCCCAAGAGGTCAGAAAGTCGTGGGCGATCCGACTCTCTTGCAGTCTATTATAGCCTATTCCCGATACAGGGGAAAGGAGCGTCGATCGGAATGAATGATGAGGCTATCCCGTAAATAGGACTTACACGATTATCGACGAATAAAAGAGTGCATCTATCTCCTGTCTCGAAAGGAGATAGATGCACCGTACCCTCAATACATCGATAATTGTTCTGTACGACTCTTTTTACTTACGGGACAGCCCTTTCCATTCGATCAGTCAAGCTTGCCTGGGGTCTGACCGCCTCCCGAACGGGCAGCCATACCGTAAACACCGTTCCTTCCCCCAGCTTCGTCCGCACCTCGATTCGGGCGTGGTGCATGTCCGCGATCCATTTGGCGATCGACAGCCCCAGTCCCGTGCCCGAAGTTTCGCCGCGGGAGACGTCCACGCGGTAGAAGCGTTCGAAAATATGCGGTACCTCCTCCGCCGCGATGCCGATACCCGTATCGGCCACCGACAATCCGACCGCATTGTCACGCCGCGTCGCATATAACCGGACAATGCCGGATGGCGTGTACTTAAAGCCGTTCTCGATCAAAATAAACAGCAGCTGCAGCAAATAGTCGCGATTGCCGCGAACCTCCGCGCCGTCGAGCGCGTCAAGCGGGCCGACCGCCCATTCCGCCCTTCTCGGAAGAAAGGCCGCCCTTCTCGCCGCCTCTTCCGCGAGCGGGCGAAGCTCGACTTCGCTCATCTCCATCACGTAGCCCGCGTCCGCCCTCGCCAGCGACAGCAAATGATTGACCAATCCGCTCATTCGCCGGGCCTCGTCGGCAATATCGCGAATCGATTCGAGCGACATGTCCCGCTTCTCGGCTTCGGATAGGACGGCGGACGGCGGCGCTTCGATCGCTCCGTCGCCCTCCGCGCGGCGCCCGGCCTCGGCGTCCGACCATATCTTCTCGAGCAGATCCACGTTTCCCCGGATCGTCGTCAGAGGCGTGCGCAGCTCATGCGACGCGTCGGAGACGAATCGCCTCTGAGCCGCATTGGAATCCTCCAGGTTTTTGTAAGCCCGCTCCACGCCCGACAGCATCGCGTTAAGCGTATCGGTAAGCCGTCCGATTTCGTCGTTGGCTTTCTCCCGCGGTATTCTGAGGCTAAGCTCCGATCCGCTCTGAATGCGTTCCGCCGCTTCGGTTACCCGGTTAATCGGCATAAGCGCCTTCCGCGAGAGGAACATGCCGAGGAGGAAAGCGGCGATCAGGCCAGCGGCTCCGGCGAACCACAAGATCGTCCGAAGCTGATGCAGCAGCTGCTCCTCCCGCCCGGTCCAGGCGCCGACCTGCAGCAGGCCGACGACGTCGCCGCCATAGCTGACGATCGGTTTTTCCAGCACGAGAAACGGAATGCTCTCGATCTCCCGCTTCACGAAAGCGTACTTGTCGGATCGGACCTCGTTTTGCTTCGGAAACGAGAATGTAAGCTCCGGTCTGTTCGTCGACGGACGCATATTCGGGGTTTTATCGTCGACGACTCCTACGATCGTCGGCGTATAGTTGACGATTTGGATAAAGAAAGAATTGTAATCGATCGCGCTTCTTAACACGCCGCTCAGATTAATTCCCTCTCCTCTGACGCCCTGGCTTCTGACTTGCGTTTCTTCGCTTATGCGCCGCAGTTGATCCTTCAGCGACGACATCGTATTGTTCTGGACGATTCCGTAAATCGTGACGCCGAACGCGACCAACGTGACCGCGAGCAGTCCCGAATACCATAAGGTCAACCGCAGCCGGATCGACATGCTCAGCCGTCTCCCTTCAGGACGTATCCGGCTCCTCTGACGGTTTGAATCAGCCTCTTCTCCCCGTTCTCCTCGAGCTTCTGCCTGAGCATCGCCACGTAGACCTCAAGCACGTTGGATTCCCCGCTGTAATCGTAGCCCCATATTCTTTCCATGATCAGGTCGCGCGACAGCACGCGCTTCGGATTTTGCATGAACAGATGCAGCAGGTCGAACTCCTTGGCCGTCAGCTCGATGCGGCGATCGCCACGCATGATTTCCCTTCCGTCCACGTCCATGATCAAGTCGTCGTAACGGAACTGCCCTCCGTCCTCGGCCTTGTCCGGCCGCCTGCGCAGCAGCGCCCTGACGCGCGCCATCAGCTCCTCTAGCGCGAACGGCTTTACCAAGTAATCGTCCGCGCCCAGATCCAGCCCGCGCACTCGATCCGACACCTCGTCCTTGGCGGTCAGCAGCAGAATCGGCGAGACGATCCCCGCCTCCCGAAGCCTTCTGCACACCTCCCAGCCGTCCATCCTCGGCATCATGACGTCCAGGATGACCAAATCGGCCTGCTTCTGCCCAAGCAGCCTCAATCCTTCCGCGCCGTCCGCCGCCGTCGTTACTTCGTAGCCCTCGAACGCCAGGCTGCGCCGAAGCAGCGCCGTAATTTTCTCGTCATCGTCAATGACCGCAATATGGGGTCTCACAGGGAACGTCCTCCTCTACCAGCGAGAGCGGGATACCCTTTTCGGTCTCCCGCTCCATCGAACTTATAAATCAAGCTTACTGCTGCACGTTAAACTCGTTCTTGTCGCCGATCTCGACGGAGATCTCAAGCTTCTTCTCGCCGCGAATCACGTCGAGCGTTACCTTGGCGCCCACTTCTTTCTTCTGGATCGCCGCGATCAATTCGTCTTTGTTCTTGTACGCCGTGCCGTCCATGCCCGTAATGACGTCGTACTGCCTCAGATCGCCTCTGTAAGCCGGAGAATTAAATACGACCTCCCGCACGAACGATCCTTTCGTGGCTTTGTCGATGCCGAGCTGCTGGGCGATTTCCTCGTTCACGTCCATCAGAGTCGCGCCGATAAACGGTGCGGGCTTCTGAGGAATTTTCGTATTCGTCTTCAGATTTTCCAGCACTTCCGTAATCGTGCTCGTCGGAATGGCGAAGCCGATGCCTTGAGCCTGCGTGCTGACCGCCGTATTGATGCCGATCACTTCGCCGTTCAGGTTCAGCAGCGGACCTCCCGAGTTGCCGGGGTTGATCGAGGCGTCCGTCTGCAGCAGGTGCTGATATTTGCGCGTTCCGTTGCCGTCTTGAATGGTGATCTCGCGCTCGTTGGAGCTGAGCACGCCGACCGTGATCGTATGCTCGAAGCCGACCGGATTCCCGATCGCGACGACCCAATCTCCCATGTTCATGCTGCTGGAGTCGCCCAGCTTCAGCGTCGGAAAATTGTTGCCCTCGATCTTCAGCACGGCCAGATCCAGCTCCGGACTCGTGCCGAGAAGCTTGGCGGTATAAGGCTCGTCATGGCCTTCGACCGTTACCTTGATCTCGTCCGCGTCCTTGATCACGTGTTGGTTCGTCAGAATGTAGCCGGTCGAGTCGAACAGGAAGCCCGAGCCCATGCCGCTCTCCTGCAAGTCGCCTCCGCCCCCGCCTTCGCCGCCTCTGTTGCCTCTGTAGCTGTCTCCGAAGAACTGGCGGAAGAACTCGTCTTCCCAGGTCGTTCCTTGACGGGCTTTCGCGTAGGTCTCCACTTTAACGACCGCCGGAGAGGCCTGCTCGAAAATTTTGGCGATGTTGTTCGGACGAACGACGTCTTCGCTGTTGCCGACGGGATTGTTGACCGGCTTTGCCGAAGTATTCTGGGTTTGCGGAGGATTGCCGAGCAGCTCTCCCGTAAACCAATTCTGCCGGTCTGCCGAATACATGAGCAAGCCGACGACGACGACTCCCGCCAGGAACGATGCGAAGACGGCGCGGAACGACGTTCTGCGCGGGGGCTTCGCTCCCCAATCGTTCCTGGCCGGACCGCCCGATACGGTGAACGGCCGATATTCTTTCGTCGCGGGAGTGACGTCCACGATGTCGGCCGCCTGCTTGACGGGATCTTCCCCGTATGGGCGTCCCGCTCCGCCGAACGGACCGAACGTGTACGGCTCCGTCTCCCTGCGCGTCTCCCCGTAAGGATCGTTGCGCTTCTCTTCTCCATATGCGAAACCTTCCGGCTGTTCCGGTTTTTTGTTTTCGTCTTCCATAGGAATTACCTCCCTCGCGCAGCCGTGATGGCTGTCGTCGTTCTGATCTTGTAACCGTATCATAAACCCGATTCCTTAAAACTATCTTAAACGGAAATGAAGATGAAGTAAAAGCGAAGAAAAACAACCCGGCAAAAACGCCTGCTGCTCCTTTGGACAGAGAACGCGTTTAGTCGGAGACGATTCGGATTACGATAACCGACTTTATGCTTTCTGAATCGTCAAAAAAAAGCGCGTGCGCCCCCGTCGTGCGGAAGACGCATGCACCTTCTCGATTCCGGCCTATTCCGGCCGCGTCATTCGGGATAGACGGCTTCGATCTCGTCCAGCTTGCGCCGGGCTTTCTCGACCCATACGCCGTCGATTTCGCCGTCCGGATCGACCGGGTCGGAGAATTGGTTGATCAGCCCTCCGAAAGCGCTCGCGCGGGCGCTGTCGTCCAAGCCTTCGTTATACACGTGTTTCAGTACGTACGGCTCGCCGAACCGGATTTCCGTATCGATCGGTTCGGCTTCGCCGTCGAGTTTTCCCGACGTTACGTCGAACGGCAGTCTCAGCCAAACCTTGTTCTCGTCGTCCAACGCGCAATCGAACGAGCCGCGGTCGTAATCCCAATTGCCGCCTAACGCGAAGCCCCGCTCCGACAGCAGCTTGTGCGAAATGCCAAAATCGTGGATTTGCGATGTCAAGGAAGAATCAAGAACGCGCATTCCGGGATACCGCCTTTTTTTCTTACTAGGCTTTCCCCCGTTTTGCCCCATTATTCCCGCCGGGATCAAGCTTCCTTAACCCAACCTTTGCGATGGGCGAAAATCGCCAGCTGCGTGCGGTCCTCGAGCTCGCACTTCATCAGCAAATTGCTGACATGGGTTTTCACCGTCTTGATGCTGATGTGCAGTTCGTCGCCGATTTCCTTGTTGCTCCTGCCCTCGGCAATCAGCAGCAGCACTTCGCGTTCGCGCTCGGTCAGTCCTTCGACTTCGGTGCTTGCGGAGCGCTTGCGAAGCCCGCGGGTGAGCGCTTGGGATACGTCTCCGCTCATGACCGGCATATTTTTGACCGCGCCCTGCATCGCGTAGATCAGCTCGTCCGCGGATACCGTCTTCAGCACGTAGCTGACCGCTCCCGCCTCGATCGCTTCGACGACTTTCTCGTCCTCGAGAAAACTCGTCAGAATGACGATCTTAAGACCCGGATATTTGGCCAGCAGCTCCCGGGTCGTCTCAACGCCGTTCATCTCGGGCATCATCAGATCCATCAGGACGATCTGCGGCATCTGCCCGTCGAAGCCGCCCCGCTCCAGCTTCTCGATCGCATCCCGGCCTCCGCCCGCCTCTCCGATCACTTCGAACCGGGAATCCAGCATTAAATACGTGCGCAACCCCATCCGCACCATCTCATGATCGTCCACGATCAGCACTTTCCAAGTCGTCCCGGTTTCGGTCACTTTGCACCCGCTCCTTGTTCCTCGTCTTCTTCTCCGATCTCTTCCAACTCGTCCGGCTCCGGGGCGAATTTAGGCAGCCATACCCGAACCCTCGTGCCGGAGCCCGGCTTCGTTACGATCTCCGCGTCTCCTCCCAGCTTCTGCGCGCGCTCCCTCATCGTGGACAAGCCGTACCCTCCCGGCCTGACCTGCCCGCCTTTGAAGCCGAGTCCGTCATCCTCGATGGACAGCGTAATTTGCGTGCCGGTGTCCCCGAGAAGCAGGCGGACGCTCTGCGCCTCCGCATGTTTGACGACGTTCGCCATCGCTTCCTGAATAATCAGAAACAGCTGGTGCTCCTTCGCATCCGAAATACGGTCTCCGATCTGGATGTCCAGCGTTCCCTGGAGCCCGTTCTGCCGGCAATAATCGGGAAACCAGCGGCTCAAGGCTTCCTCGAGCGTCTTGCCCTGCAGCTCCATCGGGCGCAGTTGCGCGATCAACCCCCGCATTTGCTTCTGCGCGGTCGAGGACATCGCGATCAATTGCTCCATGACCTGCTGCGCATGCTTCATGTCCCGTTCGAGCAGCTTGGGCAGGGAGGAAGCCGACATATGCAGGGCGAACAGCTGCTGGCTGACCGTATCGTGCAAGTCTCTCGCCAGACGCTTTCTTTCCTCGAGCACGGCGTCCTCCGTCGAGATCATCTCCTCGAGCGCTTCCTTCTCCCCGAGCCGCTGCAGCAACTTGATGCGCGATTCCAATTGACCCATCATCGCGTTGACTTCGCGATAAACTCCGGAGAAAGCGTCCCCCTCGTCCACCGGAAGCCGATAGTTCCAGTTGCCGGCGGAAGCATGCTTCATCGCGAGCTGCAGCTGATCGATTTTGCGCTGCGTGCGCTGGCCGATCTGGTACGTGATCGCCATCTGCAGCACGGTCAAGATTCCGATCCAGGTCAGCCACGTATCCAACTGCGGCGCGGAATCGGTAAATACGACGACGCCGTAGTACAAGACGAACATGAAAACGATCGTGGCCATTCCGGCATAGATCGACGAAGCCCATTTGCTCGTGCGAACTTTTCTGACCATCGGTTAACCTACCTTCGTCACGCGCACGTCGCCGATAAAGCTGCTGACGATCAGTACGACTCGCTTGTCCGCGTCCGGGAACAACGGCGTTTCCACGGTCATCTGATTGAACAAACCGCCGCGTTTCTGCCCCAGCACCTTGACGTCGCCGATCAAGCTGCTCGAGACGACTTGAATGCCTACGGCGAGATCATTGGGAACGAACACTTTAACGTCGCCGATGAAAGAAGAGACGTACACTCGGGTCTCCCCTACCGGAATTTGCGCCTTCGTCAGGTCCAGCGTCGTATCCCCGATAAAATGGGAAATGTTCATCGGCCGAAGCTCCCAATAATCGTTGCCGAAGTGAACGTCCCCGATGAAGCGGCTGTGGGAATTCTTGTTTTTCCAATCCCACCATTCCTTATGGTCCGCTCCGCCTTTCCAGCCGCCGTAAGCGTCCGAACGAGGAGGCGGGGGCGAAGTCTCCCGCCGGGAGAAGCCGTAATCGTTCGGACGCTCCTCTCTCGGTTCCTTGTTCAGATTGACCGAAGATCGTCTCTCGAATTCCTCCAGCTCGGGAGGAGCGGGAGGCGGTCCCGGAGGTACGGGAGGAATCGGCGGTTCGTGCGGCGAGCCCGGATGCACGGAATTCCATCCTTCGTTCTTCGGATGGCCGTTGCGGCATGACGGACGGTTCCCTCTGAAGATCAGGCTCAGTCCGAACAAGATAATCGCTACCGGCCCCAGAATTCGGGCAAAATCGCCGAAGCTCCAATCCAGAAGCCCCAAATTTTTGCCCAGGAAATAGCAGCCGATGATCACGGTCAGCAAGTTCCACCATACTTGCTGCAGCAGCATGCCCTGCAAGCCGAACACGATGAGCAAGACCGGCCAATAGGTGCGGAACAACTCCCCGATGTCCATCGAGATCAACCCGACTTGATTCAGTAAAAACGCGACGCCTACGGTGACGATAAAAGCCCCCAATAGCAGCCGGTGAACGATTGATGAATTCATAGCCCTGTCCTCCAACTCGTTGCTGATAATAATCCGTTGTAATCAGTATAACGAATCGCCCCGTCGGCACAACAGCGGCGCGGGGTGGAAGTCGGACTCGGTCTGCAGACCGATATGCTTATCCAAACTTTTCCTAACAAACTCAGGCCGCCCGCCGTTGTCTTGTGCGACAATCCGGGCAGGCAGCCTTATCGATTGAGGTTATTATCGATTCAGGATACGGCAATGTCGATTCCGACGACCCCGACCGGCGACCCGTCGCTCCCGCGCAGCGGCATCGACACGGTCAGGCAAGGTTTTTTCGTTATCGCGGACAAGTACGCCTCCGAGACGAACGTCTCTCCCTCGATCGCCTTCTTCCACCAATCGCGTCCTCTGGCGTTGAGCAATCCGGCGGAGGGCTCGGAAAATACGAACGATCCGTCGCCGCGATTGGACCAGATCGCCTCCATGCCGGGGGAGCTCCGCAGCCATCCCCCCAGCACGCGGCGGTGCGCCTCTTCGGACATCGCCGAAAGCTCGGAGTCGGAGACGATCGAACGCAGCAACTCGGTCCACTTCGCCGTATCCGCCGCGACCGCCCCTTCCCATGCGCGCCCTCCGGCGTTCTGAACGGCGGTTACGAGCTCGTCGGAGGACTCCCTGAGCTCTTGGGACACCCGAGCCAGGCTGGCGATTTCCGCCCGCTGCCGAACGTTTCGCGCCAGCGTCTCGTCGACGCTGCCCAGCGTAATGCCGACGGCTTCCACGACATCCTCGAGCAGCGAGCTTGTAGCCGTCGTTCGTTCGGCTTGCACGACCGCGTGCTCCAACGTTTTGCCGACGTGTTCGTTCACCCCGAGAAAGGAAGTAAAGATGACGTCCATCCGCTCTCGCGTCTTATTCATTTCCTCTAATCCAAGCGTTACGGACTTTTTTTCCCCTTCCACCGAAACGACGACCTCCCGAATGCCCGTTTCGATGTTTTGTACGATTTCCGTCGAATGCTTGATCGCTTGGGCGCTTTGTTCCGCCAGTTTGCGGATCTCCCGGGCGACGACGGCGAATCCGCGTCCGTTCTCGCCCGCGTGGGCCGCTTCGATCGCGGCGTTCAGGGCCAGCAGCGACGTTCGGGAGACGATCTCCTGGATCCAGGCGTTAATCTCCTCGATTTTAGACGCTTGGGCGATCAAGGCGTTTACCCGCTCCTCCATCGTCCCGTGATTGCGGGACAAGTCGTTCATCACCTCGTCCGTATGCGTCAAGGATCGGCACACTTCGACGACGACGTCCCGCGCCCTTTCGCTTTGCGCGCTCAGCTTCTCGGTAACGCTTCGAATCTCGCGGGAGGAAGCGGACATTTCCTGAAGCGAGGAGAACGCTTCCTCCAGCCGAAGCCTCGCGGTTTTGGCGCGCGCCCTTAGCTTTTCCTCCTGGTTCGCGGCCCGGTCGGCGATCCCGTCAAGCTGGCCGATGCTGGAGTCCACTTCCGATACCGCGGCCTGCAGACGATCCGCGATGACGACCGCTTCCTCGATCATCCGTCGGAGCGCCTCCGGATTCGCTGCCGTTCCGAGCTCGGCAGCTCCCGGCCCAGTGGCAGACTTCCTCACCTCGCGCCCTCTTTTCCTCTCGCGTTTGCTCCAGCTTCGCCAACCCCTCATTTTCGCCACCCCAATCTTATCCTATAGTGTTAGGTTTTCTAACATTATATTGGATTTATCGACAAAAAGAAAGGGACCTGCGCGGTCCCTTTCCCATGATCATCCCGTATTTCTTAAAGCTTCTCGGCGTTACGGCTCTAAGAGAATGCCGCTCGCGCCTTAACGCTTGGAAGAATTCTTCTGAGGCGCTTTGGCGTTGGCCGCCTCGTTATTCGCATTCTGCTCCGAAGCAAACTCTTCTTGATAGGCGTTCGCGTTGCCCAGCTTCTGCTTCTTGTTCTTTGCCACTGTCTCCCTCACCTCCACCCATAGCATGGACAGAGGAAGTTGGGTTTATGTATGCCTGTTCTCGTCGTCGGCTTGCGTTCTGAGCCTGGCCTTGCCTCTATGAATACGCGCCTTGACCGTGCCGATCGGCAAGTCCAGCGCCGCTGCGATTTCGGCATCCTTCAGCCCGTAATAAAACTTGTAAAGCAACAGCGTTCTTGTCGTCGGATCCAACCGTCCGAGCAGATCGGTCAGTTCCGTCATCGATTCCGGCTCGAAGGCGAACATCGGGCTGGCAAGCTCGTTCTCCAGATCTTCGTAGTTGGCTTCGTGCCGTCTGGCGCGGTTCGCATTCGAAGCGAGATTGTAGGCGATCGCTTTCGCCCAGGGAATCAGCTTCTCCTTGTCCCTTAACGTGGACCTCTTCTCCAAAATGCGCACCCAGGCCTCCTGCACGACATCCACCGCGTCGCCTTTATGCAGCAGCTTATGGCGAACGACCTTTAACATCTGGGAATAAAGCTCGGCCAACACTTCGTCTTCCGACCGAAAAGATTCCGGCAATTGAGAATCGCGGAGGAAGTTCATGGTTCCAGCCACCCCTAAACGGTGCGATATTGAAGCATTCCTATTCTATCATAACCGCGATAAAAAGAGAATATTTTACATTTTGTAGGAATTTACCGACAGACGTCCTCACGGCTGCTCTAGGCGCAAAAGCCGTCCCGTAAGCAGGCTTGAGATGATCGATAGACCAAGTAGGGGCATGTACCTCTTGGAGACTGCCTCATACGCTCCTGAAATCACCTTGTCACGGGTTTACCCATTCGGATTTCAGGGGCGTATAGCATCGGAAGGAGGTACATACCCCTTGCGCCTTGTTCATCGATTATCTTTCAAAGCAACTTGGATGGCTTACGGGACGGCCCTTTCCCGAAATCTATCAATCGGTCCGTTTGGTCGTAATTTCTTCGGTAATGCGGGCAATGAAATCCTCGACCGATTGGGCGCCGAGATCCCCTTCCCCGCGGCGCCGCACGGATACGGTGCCGCTCGCGGACTCCTGCTCGCCGATGACGAGCATGTAAGGAATCTTCTCAAGCTGCGCCTCGCGGATTTTATAGCCGAGCTTCTCGTTGCGCAAATCCGCTTCGACGCGGACGCCGGCGAGCTGAAGTTTCTCTTCAACCTGTTTCACGTAAGGCTCGTACACCGGGTTGACCGGGATCAGCTTCGCTTGGACCGGGCAAAGCCAGAGCGGAAGCGCGCCGGCGAAGTTTTCCAGCAGGAACGCGGTCATGCGCTCCATCGTGCTGATAATGCCGCGGTGAATGACGACGGGGCGGTGCTTCTTGCCGTCGTCGCCGACGTATTCGAGCTGGAACCGCTCGGGCAGCAGAACGTCCAATTGGGCGGTCGACAGGGTCTCTTCCTTGCCCAAGGCCGTCTTGATCTGCACGTCCAGCTTCGGCCCGTAGAACGCGGCTTCTCCTTCGGCTTCGAAGAACGGCAGGCCGAGCTCTTCGACGACTTCGCGCAGCATCCGCTGGGAAGTTTCCCACATCTCGTCGTCCGGCCAATATTTCTCGGTATCCTTCGGATCGCGGTAAGACAGGCGGAAGCGGTACTCCTTGATACCGAAGTCCTCGTACACCTGGCGGATAAGGTTTACGACCCGCGTGAATTCCTCCTTGATCTGGTCCGGACGGCAAAATATATGGGCGTCGTTCAAAGTCATCGCGCGCACCCGGTGCAAGCCCGTCAGCGCCCCGGACATCTCGTAGCGGTGCATCGTGCCGAGCTCCGCGATCCGGATCGGCAGGTCGCGATAGCTTCTCATGTCGCTCTTGTACACCATCATATGATGCGGGCAGTTCATCGGACGGAGCACAAGCTCCTCGTTGTCCAGCTCCATTTTCGGAAACATATCCTCTTGATAATGCTCCCAGTGCCCGGAAATTTTATACAGCTCCACATTGGCCAGAACCGGCGTATAGACGTGAGTGTATCCGAGCTTCTCCTCCAGGTCCACGATATACCGTTCCAGCGTCCGGCGCAGCTTCGCTCCATACGGAAGCCAGAGCGGCAGGCCTTGGCCGACCTCGCGGGAAAACGAGAACATTTTCAGCTCGCGACCCAGCTTGCGGTGATCGCGTTTTTTCGCTTCCTCCAGGAAGTGCAAATGCTCGTCCAGCTCCGCCTTTTTGGCGAATGCCGTGCCGTAAATCCGCTGCAGCATTTTATTCTTGCTGTCGCCTCGCCAATAAGCGCCCGCCACGCTAAGCAGCTTAAACGATTTGATGCGCCCGGTGGACGGAAGATGCGGTCCGCGGCACAGATCGAAGAACTCGCCCTGGTCGTAGATCGTAATGGAGACGCCCTCCGGAAGGTCGCGAATCAGCTCCAGCTTCAGCGGATCTTGGATTTCTCCGAAAATGCGGAGCGCCTCTTCGCGGCTTACCTCGCGCCGAACGATCGGCAAATTTTCCTTGACGATCTTCTCCATTTCCTTCTCGATCGCCGGCAGATCCTCCGGCGTAATCGACTGTTCCATGTCGATATCGTAGTAGAAACCGTCTTCGATAACCGGTCCGATGCCGAGCTTGACCTTGTCCGCTCCGTACACCCGTTTCAGCGCTTGTGCGAGCAAATGGGCGGTGCTGTGCCGCATGACCTCCAGGCCTTCCGCGTTATCGAGCGTCACGATTTCGAGGTCGGCGTCGCGCTCGATCGGCGTGTTCAGGTCCACGACCTTTCCGTCCACCTTGCCGACGACCGCCGCCTTCCTTAGTCCCGGGCTAATCGATTGCGCCACTTCTTCGACAGTAACGCCCGCCTCGTAAGAGCGCACGGCACCGTCCGGCAATTTTACCTGTACTGACATTTTCGTATGCCTCCTTCGTCTTGTCGGGGGAAACAAAAAAAGCACCTCGTCCCAAAAGGGACGGGTGCTCCGTATGCGGCCCGTGGTTCCACCCTCCGTCAACCGGCGATTGCGCCGATCCTCTGGCATGAATTTAACGGTCATGACCCGGCAGAAAATACTAGGACGGCCGACAGGTGCCGTTCGTTTCCTTCCTGCAGCTCGAAAGGGGTATCCGTCTGGCGGTAGCGGAAGGAACTTGCAGCCTCGGGTTCCTCTCTCTGGACCGTCCGGTTCAGACGTCGTTGTCTTTCTCGTCGCTTTTGGATTGTGGATTCATACCGTTCATTATATCGATTGCCGCGGTAATCCGTCAAGCTCATCCCCTCCCTAATGAACGGGCAGCTTGGGATATACCGCCGCGCGGTCTCCGAAGATGCCGATGATCGTGCGAATGACTTGGGATTCCGGTTCCGGCGTATGAATATACAGCTGGCGGGGCGACGCGGCGAGCAATCGGCTTACGACCAGGCTCTCCTCCTCCGCCTCGCTCCGACTTTCCGGCTTGCCGGAGTCCGGCCGGCCGAACGCCTCGGGGTCGGTTTCGCCATCCTGATCGAGCGGCCTCATCTCTTCGTCCAGCAAGCGAAAAGCATGCCCGCCCGAATGAAGCACGTGGATCGTAGACGTTCGCGTCTCCTGCCATTCCACCATCGACTTGAGCAACGACATGAATTCCTGATATTGGCGCTCCATCATTCTTTCCTCGATCGCGGCTTCCGCGGCCTCCTTCACTTCGGCCCCGTAGTCGCGAAGGCGGAATCGCAGGAAGCCCTCCAGGTTTAATCGTTCGTGCTCCTCCAAGTAGCGCGAGAACTTGGCCGCCAGCTTCTGCAGCCGACGCTCCCGCCCCCGGCCCATCCAGCCGCCGGTCTCCGGTTCGCCGTCCAGCAGCGACACGGCTTCCGCGATCAGCGCGTCGGTCTCCATCTCGTCCCGCAACCCGAATTTCGATCGAAACAGCTTTCTTAGCAAGGAGGGCTCTTGCTCGGAGAGCGTATATTCCGCCAGCACTTTGCCAACGCGATCGCATGAATGTTTCCTGCCTTGAGGGCCGGGCCCGACCGGAAATTGACAGCGAATGAAGCCGTCTTCCTGGCTTAGCTCCCACTGCAAGCTGTCCACCGGATTTTTCGCGTCGACGAACGTGCGGCTCAGCATGCCGGCCAACCGTTCCAACGAAGGAGGATCGCTCGCGTAGGCCACGACGAATTCCATCTTCTTCTTCAACTCCCCGCCTCCATCCTTCCGACTCGTTAATTAACTATATGGTGGCCTAAAAAGGGATATACGATGGCTGAACGTTTATGGTATATTTTATGAAGTTTGATCGAGAGAGGACTTCCTTATGTCTTTGCCACCTTTCTCCATTCGCCAAGAGCGATGGAATCGTCTGATGCTTCAGGGCTGCTGGATCGTGTTCTTGTTATCCATCGTTCTGGAACTCCTATTTTTGCAGGTCACCCTGCTTCCGGACGCCGAATTCATCCGCCTGTACATCGTCCGGCCTACGGGGATCATGGGGATCGTTCTGCTCGTCGCCGAAGTCGGCATTCGTAACCTGCCCAGACATCACGATTACATCCTCATTACGACCGCAGCGTTGATGACAAGTACGATTACCTTCATCCATTCCTCCTTGGAGTATCTCCTGTTTCTTTTGTTTTTTCCGATTCTGATCAGCATTTTTTATTTCCAATACAAGAAGCTGCTGTTCGCCATTCTGATTTCCGCCATCGCCTTCGCCGTACTGCTCGTTTCCAACCAGGAGATTTCGGAACGGATGTCGGTCGCGGGAGCGCTGACGATGGCGATCATCCTGCTCGTCTTCAGCGGCATCGGCTTCGGCATTCTCGCCAGAGGCAGAGAGGTTCTTACGCATTTGCGCAGCTCTTACGAATCCAACCAGGAGCTGCTCGTCCGCACGATCCTGATGGACAAGCTCGCGAAGACGGACGCCTTGACCGACACCTACAACCATATGGCCTACCATGAATACAAAGACCACCTCGTCGCTCAGGCGGACGGCGGCGGACTGAAGCTGCATTTGGCGATTTTGGATATCGACAACTTCAAGAAGGTGAACGATACTTTCGGCCATAAAGCCGGGGACGCCGTCTTGCGAAAAGCAGCCTCGATTGCCAAGTCGAAAACGGGCAGCAACGATTTCGTCGCCAGATACGGGGGAGAAGAATTCGTCATCTTATTTACGGAGAAAAGCTTTCAGGAAGCGTACGATGCGATCGAGGAAATACGAACGGAGATCGCCGCGGCGGCGCACGAGGCGCTTGGAGGCAGCAACGTGACGGTCAGTATCGGCCTTAACGCCTACGAACCGGGGATGGGCAAAGAGGAGCTGTTCAGGCTGGCGGACGCGGCGCTCTACGAGGCCAAGCTGTCCGGCAAAAACCGCACCGTCATCGCGAGAGCGGAACAACTCACAGTGTGAGTTAAGACCCGTTGAGTACTTGAAGAAAGCAAGATGGAGAGATGGAATCGATGGAATCGCTGTTGCCGGAGTGCCGAACCAATAATAATCAGTATCATTATCTTAAAGATATTTGCGAAGTCTCTTGTCGGTTGGAAGTTTACTCAGGAGAATGATCCACTTTAAGAAGGCAAAACCACTAATGGTAATCTATATATTTAGCAATAAGCAATTGGAATGCTTCTCCGGACATTCATAGCTGAATCTTAGTTTAATACACTCTCAATTTCGACTGATCAGAGGCACTTACAAGCGAAGCTGCCAGTACTCCTTCAAGATGACATGAGCAATCCTAAAATCATGGCCATTAAAGCGGCTATTAAAGCGAAAACGGTTAGACCCCCTAATTCCGGAGAGTTTCCTATGTAAAAATAAGCGACGTAAAGTTGCTTCATTTCTCGCAGGTTTTCAGCTGTTTGCTCATTTTACAAAAATACGGCTTCAACTCATCTGGTGTTCTCGTCTCGGTCCACGCTATTAACGAGGCGGGAGAACGTTTTCCAAGGTCTTCTATGCATCCGCCGTTCGTTGTAGAAGTCAATGTAGTTCGCTACCGTCTCGTAAGCCTCCTGAAACGTGTCGAAGTCCTCTTTGCTGAACAAATCGCGCTCCAGGGTGGCGTGAAGGGATTTCAATGGGATGATACCGGCGACTGTTCTCCAGGCAGTATTCGTGACGTGAGCACCACCTCCACCATCCGACAGGCATCCTAAGCCTCGCAGAATGAACCGAGGTGGTAACCCACGCTCGTGCGGTCGAATACATCGATCATGTCAGCAATGTAAAAGAACTGGTTATAGCCTGCCACATACCCGTATTTAATATCGAGCTCCCATTGCTGGTTGGAAGCCGTCACCTCGGCGTTACGCGCCAAACGGCGCGGGTAATGCGTTTTTTTGCGACGCTACGGGTGAAGAATCCCCAGCTTCTTGCAGAGACGGTACGTTTTCTTCTTATTGATGACCAAGGCGTGCTGGTTACACAAGCACTCAGTGTGCATCAGATAGCCATAGATATGCTCCTCGCCGGCCACCAGCTCCATCAGCCACTCCTCGATCTCTCGATCTGCGCATCACTGATAATCTCGCCTGATCGGGTATACGAGTGGTTCGTCACGGGGCGGCCCTTTCGCGGTGCTGGTGCTACCGTCTCTGTGTCTTGGCTTACCGCTTGAATAGGTCGCTGTTTACGCTCGTAGTACGTTGAAGACGAAACTCCCTCGATAGCTAGCACGGTGGCTACCGCATGTCCCTGCCCGATAAACGTCTGTGCGACGTGGAGTCGGTCGTCAAGGCAGGGTTACCCTTTTTTACGAGTTAACGCAGCACTTCGTTCTCGAGTTCCTTTTCACCGAGGGCTTTCAATGCCCGATTATACTGCTCTTCCAGTTCAGCCAGACGCTTCGCATCGTCTAACCTAACCGCTCATCGATCGTTGGAACCGCATCTTCACCGAAGGTCTCCTGATAATCCTTCACCCATTTCCGAGTTGTCTTCGGGGATACCTTATACTTCCTCCTGATTGCGCTGTCATATTTCCCCAGTATCCCTAATCAAAATTGCACCTTATTTCCCTCAGTACGCTCCAACTTGATTAGGGGGCTTAATAGAATAAAGACCTGAGAATTCACGAGTGTTACCAAACGATCTTGATGCATTATTGTGGCATACTCGAGTCGGAAAATCGCCATGGTTCCGGTTAACAGCTGTATTGTCATTTCTGAAAGATCATCCACATCTACATTTAATTATCTTCCGACGTATAATCTGAATCTAAAATAATCCCAATCCTATAGAAGGACTGTGTTTATGGCCCAATGCGGTCATAGTAAGTAACGTCTTTTTTTGAGAAGTTCTATAATTTTCAAAACAACACTTGAGCCATTTTATGAAACGAGTCAACACGCATTCGTTGGAAACGATCTATCCTCTGCTTGTCAAGCTATGATCTCATTTGTTGGTCTCTGTAGAAATTTACCTAAAGCTCATACTATAATTCCAAAGAATAATGTTGATGAATGTAGGAAAAATAAGGAATATGTCGTAAATAGATGCCATTTTCACTATACCATCATACTGTTATTTATGGTAAAATTTTCATTGGTTGGAAACGTTGCGCAACGATCAACCAAAAAAATAGGAAGGATGAATTAATAGAATGAAAAAACTTATTAGCTCCTTTTTTGCGAGCCTTCTATGTATTTCTTTGATTACCAGCGTAGCCCTCGCCGAACAAAGCGTTTCGGAATCTGAGATCAATAATTATCTTATTAACGCTGGTTATCCACAAACTACTATAGACAGGCTGGTATACGATCAGAAAATAACCTTGTATGAAAATAATGCAATTTTCGTTACTGAAAAGTTTGTTCCTTCAAATCTAATTGAATCAAACAGCAATGTTTATCTACCTACAGATATAACTCCACTTGCTCTAAGTAATTTTGGACATTCTATTACTGTTTCGCAAGTAACCGCTTCTTCAAGTAGCAAAGTTGCTTTTGCCGTTGATTATAATTGGTATTGGGATTATTCCCCTGTTTGGACATTAACCGACAAATTCGGGCTAGCATGGACCGATAGTTTCAGACTGAAATCTGGAACCGCTCGGACAGGCTATAATGTAGTCGGAACATGCGGAGGTAGATATTACCAGAAAACATATCCAGTTAGTACTTCTTTCTATAATGGTATTGATGGTATTGGATGGGATGTTGATTTGGTGGGAATGTACCATGTTACAGATTGTCCTCCTGATAATCGTGTCCAAGTTAAGGAACATAGAGGTTGGGGGCAATTTATTATGGAAAAGGTACATGACGGAAGTAATAAATTGGTGACTTCCGCTATCAGTGCTTCTTACTTTCATAAACAAGTCGGCCTTACCGGAACTTTAGGATTTTCAGCTACCGGGCCGGCAGTAACAATTACCAATTCCATTTCTTATGATGAATCATATGCAGCTTACGAGGACTGGGATTGGGTACAAAAAACGTTCTAAGTATTCATTAAAATACCAGTATCTCAGTAAAATTCTGCTGAGATACTGGTACTTTTTATGGTATTATTTTTAAACAAGAATGAAAAGAGGTGGCATGGAATGATACTTTTTTTAGGAATTCTGGGCGCAATGTTTATATTTCTTACTTTATCAGTAATTAGAATATTAATGATAGACAAACGAAGTTCTGATTTTTGGTATTTAGCCTTAATTACTTCAATAGTTGGTGGGGGATTAATAGGAACAATTGTGATGTTAGTAATTTCTAAATAAATCATCAAACTCAATCATTTGCTACTACTGTTATTTTATGGGCGTCTATAGGCGGAAGTTGAAAAGTGATAATTACTTCGTTCGAGCAGCGGGTAAAACACGCCACTGCTCTAGTATTATATCATTATTTTGAATATCAGTTCTGCATCACGTAATCTTTGGCGGCCGCTTCGTTCTCGCCGTATACTTTCAGGATTTCGTACTTGGTGTTGCGCTGGGCGGGAATTTTGCCGCTCTCGCGAATGAGCTTAAGAATAAGTTCGATGTTGACCTTATGCGTCGTCCCCGCGGCGGACACGACGTTCTCTTCGATCATCGTGCTGCCGAAGTCGTTGCATCCATACTGCAGCGACAGCTTGCCGATCTCCGGCCCCATCGTCACCCAGGACGATTGGAAGTTCTCGATGTTATCGAGCGCGATCCGGCTGATCGCCAGCGTCTTAAGATATTCTTCAGGCGTTGCCTTCTCGCGCTTCATGTTCGTATTGTCCGGCTGGAACGTCCAAGGGATGAAAGCGAGGAAGCCCGGCGAAGGATACCCGTTGTTCAGGCACTCGTCCTGGGCGTCGCGCACGCGCAGCAAATGCAGCGCCCGTTCCTCCATCGACTCTCCGAATCCGATGACCATCGTCGCCGTCGTGTTCATACCGACCTTGTGCGCGGTCGTCATCACTTCCATCCAGTCTTTCCAGGAGCCCTTCAAGCGGCTGATTTTCTTCCTCGTCCTATCGTCGAGAATTTCCGCGCCGCCGCCCGGAAGCGAATCCAGACCCGCCTCGTGAAGCTGCCTGACGACGTCTTCGATCGGAATGTTGCCGGCGACGACCTGCATCTTGCGGATTTCCGCCGGAGAAAACGAGTGCATCGTAATGCCGGGGAACCGCTGCTTGATTCCGCGCAGCAAATCCAGGTAATAGCTGAAGGGCAAATCCGGATTCGTGCCGCCTTGCATCAATATTTCCGTGCCGCCAACGTCGATCGTCTCCTGGATTTTGCGGAAGATCGCGTCGTCCGGCAGCACGTACCCTTCCTTGGAGCCCGGAGCGCGATAGAAAGCGCAGAACCGGCAATACACGTCGCAGACGTTCGTATAATTGACGTTGCGGCCCACGACGAACGTCGTGATCGGCTCGGGATGCTTGGCCAGCATAATCCGGTTGGCCGCATGCCCCATTTTTTCTATTTCATCGCTCTCGAACAAAGCCACGATCTCTTCCGCTTGAAGCCGTTTGCCCTGGAGAGCGCCTTCCAAAATTCGGTCCACCTGACTCATGCTCGGACCCTCCTCCTCGTTGGACTGCTGTCCTCTTCAAACCTTATCCCATCGTAACACAAAAATACCGCGGGAGTCACCTAAGAGGCGACGAGTCCGCGGCGATGCCGAATGCGATCCTTCGTTTCCTGGAACATCTCCCGTTCGTGCTCGTGGAGCAGCACGTTGGGGCGGGCGAAATAGTAGCCTTGTCCCATATCGACCTCCAGTTTGAACAAGACGTCCGCCTCTTCCTCGCGTTCGACGCCTTCCGCGACGATATCGCAGTTCATCTCCCGCGCGGCGGATACGATCGCTTTCAACAGCGACTCCTTGATCGCGATCCGGTCTACGTGGCGAATGACCGAACGGTCGACCTTGATCAGCTCCGGCACCAGTTCCCCGATCCATTGCAGGCTCGAGTAGCCCGAGCCGGCGTCGTCCACGGCAAACCGGAAGCCATGCTCCCGGAAAGAGCGCAGGATATCGGACATCGCTTCGAAGTTCGTGATCTGGTGGCGTTCGGTGATTTCAAAATAGACCTGATGCGGGCTGAGAACCGAATGGCGTTCCAAGCATTCCAGCACATGGGTCAGGAAGAGGGGATGCGACAGCGTCACCGCGGTCACGTTCAGGAAGATCGGCTCCTTGATGCTGCGGGAGGCAATCTCCTCCAATGCTCGGTTCACGACGAGAAATTCCAACCGGCCGAGGAGCCGGCTCTGGGAAGCGAAGTTGAACAGCTCGTCCGGCAGATGCAGCACGGTGCCTTCCGGTCCCCGCGTCAGAATCTCCCAGCCGAATACGTCGCCCGTCGTCAAATTCATGATCGGCTGGGCCAGTACGGTAATCGAGCCTTTCTCCAGAACGTTCTCCAGCTCGCTTCGCAGCCGGCGCATCTGCGGCGTCATCGTGCCCGTGGCCATCGCCAGCGCGGCCTGGTAGCCTTCCTGCAGCAGGGTCTCCCCCGAAACGGAAGAAGCGGAGAGGGGGACGGATGCGGTAACGACGGCCAGCGCGTTCCTCCATTCGGGGCGGTGACCCGCCAGACCGATTTCCAGGTCGGCGCCCACGCCGTCGAAGAGAGACTGCAGACCCGAAGGAACAAGGTTGTCATTCTCTTTGCCGAAACGGCTCTCGGTGAGCATAATAAAATCGATATCGGAATATTGGACGAGAGCGATCACTTCGCTGTCCGCGAAACGACTTGTCGCGGAGATGCGAAGATGGCGGCGGGCGGCTTCCAGAAAGTCGTCCCAAGCTTCTCCGATTAGCTCCTGTTCGGACGGCAAGCCGTCCAACCGGAACAACGTCAGATAACATTCCTTGCCTTGTCCGATTCTCTTATTTAACAAGGAGTCGATCGGACGGCGCAAGGTGAAATCCGGCGGATAGAACTTAAGCCAACGATCGGGCAGCAGCATTCTGCATACCAGGGAAAACCGGTCGATCACCGTCTGGATCTTCAAGTCCCATCATCCTTGTCTTGGGTAGATTGGAAATATTGTAGCATGAAACCGGCGTCGTCCGGTAGAGGAAATGACCAAAAAACCGCAAGAATCGAAGGATTCCTGCGGTTTTCCCATCTACTGCCGCGCCGCGTCCAGCCCGTTCGCCGCCGAGGCGAACTGATCCAAAGCCTGCATCAGCAAGGAGCGCGGACATGCCAGATTCACGCGCAAATAGCCTTCCCCTTGCTTGCCGAATACGGAGCCTTCGCTGAAAGCGACGCCCGCTTTCTCGAACATAAGGCGCTTCAGCTCTTGGGGCTTGTCGGAGATCGCCGTGCAATCCATCCAGACCATGTACGTTCCTTCCGGAGACATGGCCTTCGCCTGCGGCAGATGCTCCTTTACGTAAGCGAGCAGCGCATCCCGATTGCCTTCCAGATAGACGAGCAATTGGTCCAGCCATTCGTCTCCGTGCGTATAGCTCGCTTCGGTCGCGGTCAGACCGAAATAAGACTCCATGTGAATGGACAGCGTCTTGAGCGCCGCATTGTATTTCCGGCGGATGTCCGCGTTCGGAATGACGACCGCAGCCGTCTGCAGGCCGGCCAAATTAAACGTCTTGCTCGGCGCGATGCAAGTCATGGAGCTTTGCGCGCACGTCTCCGACAGCGAAGCGTACGGAGTGTGCTTGTGCCCGGAGAAAACAAGATCGTGATGAATTTCGTCCGCGACGACGAGCACCCCGTGCTTCGCGCAGATTTCCGCGATCCGTTCGAGCTCCTCTCGCGTCCATACGCGACCGCCGGGATTATGGGGCGAACAGAGCAGCAGCATTTTCGCTCCGCCGGCCGCCTGCTCCTCGAGCAGCCCGAAATCGATCTCGTATCGGCCGTCGCGCAAGAGAAGCGGATTGTCGACGATCTCCCGCCCGTTCATCCGAATAACGTCGTAGAACGGATAGTAGACCGGGGATTGCACAATGATGCCGTCTCCCGGTTCCGTGAGCGTCTGCACGGCCAAGCTCAAGGCGGGCACGACTCCGGGGCTGGAGGAAAGCCATTCCTGCTCGATTTCCCACCCGTGGCGCCGCGAGAGCCAGCCCGTTATCGCATCGTAATAGCTTTGCGTCCGTACCGTGTATCCGTATATCCCTTGCTCCGCCCGGCTTTTGATCGCGTCGACGACTTCCTTCGGCGGCTCGAAGTCCATATCCGCCACCCACAAAGGCAAAATATCGCCGCGCCCGAACAGCTTCTCGGACTGATCCCATTTGTACGAAGCCGTCCCCGTCCGGTCGATCCTCTTGTCGAAATCGTATTTCATGCCTTGCTCCCTCCGATCCGTTCTACCCGTTGATTTCCCGTTCCGCGGCTTCGATCGCTTGCCGGAGATCTTCCAGAAGATCGTCCGCATGCTCGAGTCCGACGGAGAATCGCAGCAATCGATCGTCCACGCCGACCGCTTCGCGGATCTCTTCCGGAATGTCCGCATGCGTCTGCACGGCCGGATAGGTCATGAGGGACTCCGAACCTCCCAAGCTTTCCGCGAAGGCGATCAGCTTAATATGGCGCAAAATCGGCTCGATCGTGCGGGCATCTTTCATTCTGAAGGAAAAAATGCCCGTATTGCCGGAGGACTGGGCCTTCTGGATGCCGTGCCCCGGGTGATCAGGCAGCGCCGGATAATAGACCTCTTCCACGGCCGGGTGGCCCTTGAGCCATTCGGCGATTCGGGTCGCGCTCTCCTGATGGCGCTCCATCCGAAGAGCGAGCGTCTTCATGCCTCGCATGAGCAGCCAGGAATCCTGGGGGCCGAGCACCGCTCCGATCGAATTGTGCAGAAAGGCGACGTCGGCGGACAGCTTCTCGCCTTTCGTCACGATCAAGCCCGCCAGCACATCGTTATGCCCGCCCAAATATTTGCTTGCGCTATGAACGACGATATCCGCGCCGAGTTCGATCGGCCGCTGGAAAAAGGGCGTCAGCAGCGTATTGTCCACGATCGTAAGCAGGCCGCTGCGCTTCGCCCATGAAGCCGTCTTCGCGATGTCCGTGATCATCATCAACGGATTCGTGGGCGTTTCGATCAGGATCGCTTTCGTGTTCGGCTTGCGGCGCGACTCCAGCGCGTCCAGATCGTTCGTATCGATGTAGGTCGCCGTTACGCCGAATCGGGACATGACCTGCTCCAGCAAACGATACGTGCCTCCGTACAGATCGAGCGACACGAGCAAATGGTCCCCCTGGTTGAACAAGGCGAAGACGATCTGCAGCGCGGCCATGCCCGAGCTCGTCGCGAATCCCGCGTCCCCGCTCTCCAGATCGGCCGCGGCCTCTTCCAGCACGGCGCGCGTCGGGCTTTTCGAACGGGAGTAATCGAAGCCGGTGCTCTGCCCTAACCGGGGATGGCGAAAGGCGGTGGATTGATAGATCGGAAAGCTTACCGCTCCGGTTTGGGGATCGTTTTGCGACCCGATTTGGGCCAGGCGACTTTCAATCTTCATATCGGTCATTGCCTCCTAACGAATCATATGCGGCTTTGCTTTGCCGAGCTCGTACGGCGTAGCCTGATACACGTAGTAGTTCAGCCAGTTGGAAAACAACAAGTTGCCGTGCGCGCGCCAAGTGGACATCGGAAATTTCGCCGGATCGTCGTTCGGGAAATAGTTTTTCGGCACGTCGATTCTCAGTCCCTTGGCTTTGTCGCGGTCGTATTCCCACTTCAGCGATTGCGGATCGTACTCGGAATGCCCGGTGACGAAAATTTGCTTCCCGTCCGTCGTCGCCGCGATATAGACGCCGGCTTCTTCCGATTCGGACAAGATTTCCAATCCCTGCGCGCTCGCCACGTCCTCCCTCAGCACCTCGGTGTGGCGGGATTGCGGAGCGTAGAACACCTCGTCGAAGCCCCGCAGGAGCGGCGTATTCGGCTTCGAGACCCCGTGGGCGAACACGCCGAACATTTTCTCGGACAGCGGGTGCTTCGGAATGCCGAAGTGGTGGTACAGCCCCGCCTGCGCCCCCCAGCAAATATGGAAGGTGGACGTCACGTTGTCGACCGTCCAATCCATAATGTCCTTCAGCTCTTCCCAGTAATCGACTTCCTCGAACGGAAGATGCTCGACGGGGGCGCCGGTAATTATAAATCCGTCGTACTTCTCGCCGTTGATATCGTCGAACGTTTTATAGAAGCTGGCCAAATGATCGGCGGACGTGTTTTTGGACGTATGCGTCTTCGGGTGCAGCAGCACCGCCTCCAATTGCAGCGGCGTGTTTCCGATCAAGCGAAGCAATTGGGTCTCCGTCGTTTCTTTCGTCGGCATCAAATTCAAGATCGCAATCCGCAGCGGGCGAATATCCTGATGGTAAGCGACGCTTTCGTCCATGACGAAAATGTTTTCTCGCGCCAGCACTTCCTTGGCTGGCAAGTTGTCCGGTACTTTAATCGGCATGTTCATTCCTCCTTTGAAACGACGCCAAATAAAAAACGACCCCAAAATGAGTTCAGGGTCGAGTAACCATCAATCGTACGCGCGCCCCTCTCATCTATCAGAAACGATACCGTTTCCGCAAGAATTAGCACCGTGCGTCCAATAACGACGCCGGTTGCCGGGCTTCATAGGGCTAGTCCCTCCGCCTGCTCTTGATAAGATGGCCATCTTTATTCGGTTGTCTTGAAAACTACCCTTAATGTACCCGAAATCGCGAAGACAGTCAAGGGATCCTTAACTTGCCCGTCCTTCGCGCGCCGCGCTTGATTTTCTCCTTGAAACGTTCGGGGGGTGAGGATTATACTTATCACGTTAACTGCAATTATCGACAAAGTCCATCGGACTGCAAAAGGGGGGAGCCGGACATGGAAGGCGATAAACCGAAGCCGGATGGAGACCACATACGCAAGGCAGGAACGACTTCCGTCGCCAGTAAGCTTGCGGTGTCCGGCTTCTTCGGCCAGGGCTTCGATTAAGTTCCGGCGGAAATCGTCCTGCATGAACGGAAAAGGACATGCGAAGGAGCGATTTCCATGAAAATCAGACTCGTTAACAACGGCGTATTTACGCCTGTCGAGAAAATCGAAGATACTTTGCAACCGCCCAAGAACGGATTTTACTGGATCGACGCGGACGTGGACGATCTGGTCGTTCTTCAGCCTCTATTCGGGCTCCACGACCTTGCCGTCGAGGATTGCCTCACGGAAGAGGAGCAGCGTCCGAAGCTCGAGATTTACGAAAACCAATATTTCCTCGTCATCAACAGCATCCGGTTCGACGACGAAGAAATCTTCCTGCGCGCGCTGAACCTGTTTCTAGGCCGCCATTACCTGATCACGGTCACCCGCCAGAAGATCAACGAGATCCGCAGCGTCAAGCCGATTCTATGGGAGCAGGAGGTCGATTCCGCCGACCGCTTCCTGTACCATCTCGTCGACCTCGTCGTCGACAACTACATTACGGTAGGCGACAGAATCGAAGCCCGGATCGAACGGCTCGAAGAAGCGATTCTCATGCATACGAAGAAATCCCACTTGACCGAGATCATCGGACTCCGAAGCGAGATTCTATGGCTGAAAAAGGCGCTCGGTCCCCAGCGCGACCTCATCGCCACGCTTAACAAGAAGGACCTGCGCCTGATCGACAACGACTTGCAAAAATATTTCGGCGACATCCATGAGAACGCGGTCAAAATCTACGAGACGTTCGAGACATACCGCGACCTGATGGGCAACTTGCGCGAAGCTTACCAGTCCAGCCTGGCGAGCCGGGCGAACGAAATCATGCGCGTATTCACCGCTCTTACGACGATTTTCATGCCCTTGACGTTCATAACCGGAATTTACGGAATGAACTTCGATTATATTCCGGGCATGCACTTCGCTTACGGCTCTGTCGTTCTAATCGTTTGTATGGTCGCCATCGCCGGCGGCATGTTCTACCTGTTCCGCAAGAAGGATTGGCTGTGAGGGCGCGAACCGGAGCAGCCCCCCGCAAGCCGGGGGGCTGCTTCCGCTGCGTTCGCCGTCAGACGGCCTGACCGGTTTGGCCGGCCGACCGGCGACGCCGAATGCGCATCATGCGCAGCTTCGCGTATTTCGTCTCCGCCTCGTCGGCTGAGACCGACTCCCCGTATATCTTGCGAAGAAGCGGCTTCAAGTATTGATCTCCGAGCTCGCTGATCGCCGCTTCGAACTGCAGCGCTTCCTCGGCGCTCAGCTCGCCGAGCTCCCGATCCACGATTGGCAGCACGTCATAGCCTTCCTCGTCCAGACGCTCGATCCGTTCGATCAGCGCGCGCCGCGAACAGCTCAGGTCGCCCTCCAACTGCTCAAGCGTCTTGCCGCTGCGAATGCCTTCCAGCAGAGAACGCTTCTCCTTGACGACCGCCAGCTTCTTCCCGTACTTCTCCTCCTGAAGCCGGAACATCCAGGCCGACAGTTGTTCCGCTGTCACCGCCCCGGAAACCCACTCGCCGAGCGGAAACGTATGCTGTCTCTCCATGCCCTGCAGCAACGCGACGATCTCTCCGCCGTATCGCTCGGTCTTGACCTTTCCGAAGCCCGGAATCTGCCCCAGCTCGTCCAGCGTATGAGGCAGAAAGACGGCCAGCAGTTGCAATTCCCGGTTCGTCGCGATCAAATAAGCCGATTTCTTCTCTTCGATCGCCTTCGCTCTCCTCCAAGTCCGAAGCGCGGATACGGCTTCTTCGGCTTCGCGAATGTCCGCGTAGCACTGCAGCAGCTGCGGCATGGCTTGACGGCGTTCCCAGAACGGCACTTCCTCCAACATGCCGTCCAGAAGGGGCCTGAAGCCTTCCTTCATCTTGACGGCCACCCCATGACGGAATGCCGCCAGCAGCTCCTCCCAGCTCATGCCCTCGTACCATAGATCCTGCACTTCCGACGCGTCGGCTTGCAGCCCCCGCCAGCCGACGCTCCAGATCCCTTGCAGTTCGCCGATGAACACTTGCGCGCGCTCGTCCGCATGCCCCGTCACCCGTTCGAATTGATTCAGAAACACGACTTGCATCCCGATTCCTCCTTGGCCGCATCCAGCGGCTTTATGGTATGCGTTCAAACCGCAACGCCGGTTCGGGTCAACGGCAAAAAGCACCCCTCGCCGGTTGGCGATGAGGTGCTTCCTCAATCGTGCGAACATTGAACAGTTTTAGATTATCAAAATAATCCCGGTTAGGCAAGACCTCCGCGATCAATTATAATAAGGGCAATAGCCGACCCCAAGGAGGACTTGTCTCTCATGGTTTTGAAAGATTACGATTTTCTGTCCGATTCGACGGAGCAGACGTCGACCCGGTTCGTTACGTTCATTACCCCTGGCCTTAAGCGCTTCGATCTCGCCATCCTGACGACGAACCGCTTTTACGGCAAAAAATTGGTCACCGACATGATGTTCGGGCGAAGCGCCATCCTCGGGCCCGACGACCTGGAAGAGAAGGGCGTGCTTGAAGCGGCGTTCCGCATTACCGAGGAGGAAGCCGCGGAGCTCGCCCAATTTCTGACGCTCGTGCTGGGGGCCGTCAACTTTACCGACTAACGGAAGCGCGATTCGGACATTCTAACGGAATCATCCCTAGAAGAGGAGGAGGTTCCGCCATGTCCCCGTTCCGTTCCGAGAAGAAGCAGCCGACGACCGATCTGGCGACGGTAGAATCGCAGCGCAACGACCTCATTCCCGAGGAATTTCCCGAAGGGCCTTACGGCTCCCCCGCTCCGATGCACGCTGTCGGCAAGAGCACGCCGTGGCGCGACGACCAGCGCCCGCCCAATCCGTACTCTTACGAGAATCGCGAGTTCCACGCCGGACTGGAACGCGGTTATCCCGGGGAAGTCGAAGCCGAGGACGGGATCGTCGAGGAAGATTATCCTTAGATCACCCGGCCCGGACGGCAGAACGGCGTTGTACGGCAGGCCGGAGCCTGAGCTCGCTGGCTTGCTTCGGTCAGCCTTTCCGGGCCTGGTTCTTCAAGCACCGCATCCGCTCGTCAGCGCAAATTCGGGCCGAACAGCAGCACGTTGCTGAGGTTTCGTCCCGGCGTGAACAGCTGGACCCCTTGCGAGTAGATGCCGGCGGACGCGCCTCCGTCTAGTCCCATCGCCTCGACGGCTCCCTTGGCCCTCAGCAATTCCGCGACTTCACCGTGGGTTGCAGAGCCGGTCGTGACCATGACGACGCGCCCGTCCTTCGTAATTCCTATCCCGCTGCGAGCGGCGCGTTTCGCGTCGGCCCCGTCCTTCTCGACGACCTTGCCGCCTTCGATCAGCTTCGGCCAAGCATGCACGGCCGTGACGACGTCGTTCCAATGAACAAGCCGCCCCTTGGCGTTGGAGTACGTCACGCGGTAATGCGCCTTCCTGCCTACCTTGAACGTTTCCTTCAGATCCGCCAAGCTTTCGCGCTGATTCACGATCACGTAGCCGTCGCGAGGAATTTTGGCGTTTTCGCCTTTTGCCACCTTAACCACTTTGCCGCCGCTAACGACGATCATGACGCCTTTGTCGGTCCCGATTCTCGCGCCGTATTCGGGCGTATAGATCGTCGTCCCGGTTCCGGTCCGGCGGTTCACGTAGCTCGCCTTCCAGCGATGCGCCGAATCGTATAACCCGTCCAGGCCGCCTTCGATGCTCGGAGCCGCTTCCTCGAGACGCGCGGTGCCGTCCGCGGCAAAGCCGATCATCGTGCCCGCGCCGCCAGTGTTGAACAACAGCTCCCCGTCTTTGACCAGCGTACCGTAAGGATAAGGCACTTCGTCGTTGTAAGCGGCGAAGTACGTGCCGTTAATCGCATAGCTCGCCTGACGTCTCGTCACGATCGCCTTCATCGCTTCCGCGTTGCCGAGGGCATCCTTCCCGAGCCCCAGGCCGGCGGGCATCCCCTTCGGAAGCACGATCGTATTGACGTACGCCTTCCGGCCGTTCACCTTCGTTTGGCCCGATTCCGCCTTGGGAGCCGAGTCCGGCTTGAACTTGACGGGATCGACGATCTGCAGCCTGAAGCTGCAGCTTGCGGCATCTCGCTCGTAACCGGAGGCCGTGACCTCCACTTGCGTCGCGCCTTTCGCCAGCGGAATGGCGATGCCTTGCGACGTTACGCGGGCCAGCTTCGGATTCGCCAATTCATAGAACAAATACGGCTCGTATTGAAATAGAGCGTCCAGGCTCGCGCTGGCGTTCATTGGCAGCTTAACCGTTTCCCGCGGACAAGAGAACTCTCCTCCCGCCGCCAGCTCCTCATGCGGTGCCGAAGACCCGTCCGTTCCCGCATCCGCCCCCATCAAGCTTAATCCAAGCATTCCCGCTCCTGCTGCCTTCATCAAGAAAAGAAACTTTTTACCCACGAAAATAAGACCCCTCCATTCCGAATAACGTTATATTCGGTCGGAAGGGGTCTATTGTTTAGAAGCCGAAGTAATTTTTGGCGTTGCGGTAGCAGATATCTTCCACCATGCCTCCGAGCAGTTCCATATCGTGCGGCGCTTCTCCTCGTTCGACCCACTCGCCGAGCATATCGCACAAAATCCGGCGGAAATACTCATGGCGCGGATAGCTCAGGAAGCTGCGGGAGTCCGTCAGCATACCGACGAAACGGGATAGCAGGCCGAGATTGGCCAGCGCGTTCATCTGCTCCAGCATGCCGTCTTTCGTATCGTTGAACCACCAGGCCGAGCCGAGCTGGATTTTTCCGGGAATGCCGCCTCCCTGGAAGCTGCCCATCACCGTGCCCAGCACGTAGTAGTCCTTCGGATTCAGCGAGTACAGAATCGTTCTCGGCAAGCCCGCTTGGGCGTCGATGCCGTCCAGCAGCTTCGTCAGCGGATACGCCAGTTCCCCGTCGTAGATCGAGTCGAAGCCGGTATCCGGTCCCATGCGCGAGAAAGCGCGGCTGTTGTTGTTCCGGGAAGCGTGGATGTGCAGCTGCATCGTCCAGCCGAGCTTGCTGTACTGCTCTCCCAAGTGAAGCAGCGTGTAGGTCTTGTACTTGCTTTCTTCCTCCAGCGTCAGCGTATCGCCGTTAAGCGCTCTCGCATAGATGTCGGACGCTTCTGCCAGATTCGTCTCGGCGTACAGCACGCGATCGAGCGCATGGTCCGATACTTTGCAGCCGACCTTCGCGAAGAAAGCGATGCGGCTGTCCAGCGCCGCCAGAAAACCTTCGTACGTATCGACGTTCGTCCCCGCCGACTCCCCGAGCTTGCGCGCCCAGGGCACGAACGTTCCGCGACGAATTTCCAGCCCTTTGTCGGGACGGAACGACGGAAGCACGAGGCAGTCGAAATCGGCGATGCCTTTGATCCCTTCGTGATATTCCAGCGTATCGGTCGGATCGTCGGTCGTGCAGATGACGCGTACGCGCTGGTCCCGGATCAGCCTTCGGACGGAAAAACCTTCGGAACGCAGCACCGCGTTGGCCTTCTCCCAGATCGCCGGCGCGTTCTTCTCGTTGATCGGTTCCTCGATGCCGAAATAACGCCTAAGCTCGAGATGGGACCAGTGATACAGCGGGTTGCCAAGCGTTGCGGGAACCGTCTTCGCCCAGGCGAGGAAACGATCGTAGTCGTCAACCCCCGGTCCCCCGGTCACAAGCGCTTCCTCGACCCCGTTCGCCCGCATCGCTCTCCACTTGTAATGATCCCCGTACAGCCAAATTTCCGCGAGATTGGCGAAACGCTTGTCCTCGTAAATTTCCTGCGGATTCAAATGGCAGTGATAATCGATAATCGGCTGCCCCGCCGCGTAATCCTGATAAAGCCGCCGCGAAACCTCATTTTGAAGCAAAAAGTGATCTCCCATAAACTCCTTCACTTCGATATCGCTCCTTCATCGAAATTTAACCAGCTCGTCGACGCGCACCGCTTGTCCCGTCCGAATCGAACGGTTCGCCGCGATCCCCGTCAGAATGCTTTTCGCCCCGTCAATATGATTCGCCGCGCGCTTGAACCGATCCTCCGCCGGAACGCCGAAAATATCGTTCAGCAGCACAGGGTCGCCGCCGCCGTGTCCGCCCTCGCCTTCTTCGACCTCGACCTCGTAGGGAGCCGCGAACATCGGGAACACGGTGATGGTCCTGTCTTTAAGGGCGCCTTCCTCGGATTTCTCGCCGCCCGAATTGACGTACGATTGCTCGACGATCGTCATCTCGATCCGGCCCTTCGTTCCGTTAAACGCAATACGGTAGCCCTCCCAAGGAAGATAGGCGTTGAGGGAATACGTCAGGATGGCGTTGTTCTTGTACCTGACCAGCACGCCCATCGTATCTTCGATGCTGATGCCGTCTCCGAACACGCTCTGGTCGCGCCGGTAGCCGTCTTCGTGTTCGGCGTCCAGATAGAGCGCCTTCAGGTTGTCGTTCCCGTCGAGCGGCAGGGCGAACGGATCCCCCTCCGCGTTCGGGTTCCCGGTCGCGCGATCGTAGAATTTCGTGATTCCGCGCTGCTCCGCGTTCTCCTTGCCGTAGAACAGCAAATCTCCGAAAGCGAATACCGTCTCCGGCTCCGAGCCGATCCAGAAGTTGACGAGGTCGAAATGGTGCGTCGACTTATGGACGAGCAGGCCGCCGCTGTTTCTTTTGTCCCGGTGCCATCTGCGGAAATAGTCGGCCCCGTGCTGCGTGTTCAGCAGCCATTCGAAATGGACCGAGGTGACTTTGCCGATCGCGCCGTCTTCGATCAGCTCGCGGGCTTTCGTATGGTGCGGCGCATAGCGGTAGTTAAACGTCACCCGCACGTTCCGGCCGGTGCGCTCGACCGCGTCCAAAATCTCCTGGCATTTTTTCTCGTCGACCGTCATCGGCTTCTCGGTCACGACGTCGCAGCCCAGCTCCATCGCCCGAATGATATACGTATGGTGAGTGCGGTCCACGCTCGTTACGATGACGGCGTCGGGCCGTTCTTTTTCGATCATCTCCTCGAACTGCTCGGCCTTGTAAGTCGCGACCGCATGATAGCCGTAACGCCCGGCCAGTTGCCGGTTGGCGTAATCCATCCGGGTCTGGTTCGTGTCGCAGAACGCCAGCAGCTCGGATGTCTCGCGGAAAGACGTCGCGATCGCCGAATAGAAAAACTCCGCCCGGCCGCCCGAACCGACTAACACGTACTTTTTCTTTTTGCCCATTTTCTCTCACCCTTATCGTGGTTTGTTGTTCCTGATAAGAGTAACTTATAGCAAACAAGAAACGTTTTCTCCTGCTTTCCTGCTCAATACCGCATAAACCCCGCAAATTTTGCTATTGTACGAAATAATCGTCGCGAAAAGAAGGAATGGCTAACGCGTTGACCTCGTCTACCTGCCGTGGAGACTTGTATTCGTAAGGCATGTCCGACGGATTCCAAAAAATAACCCGGGCCTCCGCCCGGGATGATCGCAAGGAACAAAGCGCCGCCTCTCCACAATAACATACCGGGCGATGAGACGGCTTCATTGGAATATTGCGTTTTCTCTTCCGATTTGACCGTGAGTCTACAGGATGAACGATTTCCGTTTAGGATACCGCGAACAGCTTGCCGATCTCTTTGACGAGACTGTTAAATTCCAGCTCCTCGAACAGCGCGGCGATTTGAGCTTGATTCGGCCGCCAATGCGAATCCTCGACGGAACAGGCGACGGGCGCCTCGCAATGAATCGTCGCCAGCTCCCGGCACAGATGCAGCATTTCGACGTCCGCTTCTATCTTCGCCTTGACGCCCTTGGGCAGCAGGTGCAGGTTTTCCAAAATGCCGTCGATGGAGCCGTACTCGACCAGCAGCTTCGTCGCCGTTTTCTCTCCGATCCCTTTGACGCCGGGGTAATTGTCCGAGGTGTCCCCGATCAACCCTTTAAGGTCGATAAATTGCCGCGGAGTCAGTTGCTTCTCTTCCAGCAGCTTATCCGTATCGTACACCGCGTAATTGGAAGGACCTTTCTTCATGATGACGACTTTGACCCGTTCGTCGACGAGTTGGAGCATATCGTGGTCGCCGGTCAGCACGTAGACGTCCATATGCTTGCCGAATTGCTTCGACAGCGTTCCGATGCAATCGTCCGCCTCGTAACCGGTAATGCCGACGTTCGGAATGCTCAGCCCTTTCACGACCTCCTTTACGAGATCGAACTGCGGAATCAGATCCGCCGGAGCTTCCGGGCGGTTTCCCTTGTAGGCGTCGAACTTGTCGGTCCGGAACGTCTTGCTGCCCATGTCCCAGCAGCATACGATATGCGTCGGGCCGAACGTGCGGCAAGCATCGAGCAAGTAACGGACGAAGCCGAACACCGCGTTCGTCGGGAGCCCCGCCTTCGTCTTGCGGATGTATCCCCCGTATGCGTTGGCATAGTACCCTCTGAACAGCAGCGCCATTCCGTCGACGAGCATCACTTTCGGTTCGGTCATGTTCATTCCCCCTTATTTCATCGGCTCCGCGGCGCGAACGAATTCTCCGATCCGTTTCGCCGCCTCCTCCAAAATATCCTCTTCCTCGACCAAGGCCAGTCTGACGAAGCCTTCCCCCCGCTCGCCGAAAGCGTTGCCCGGAATCGACGCCACGCCCGTAGCCTCCAGCAGCGATTGCGAGAAGCTTCGCGACGCCCACCCTTCCGGCACGCGCGCCCACAGGAACATCGTCGCCCGCGGGGACGGGACGTTCCAGCCTTGCTCGCGCAGCGCCCGGACGAATACGTCGCGTCGCCGTTCGTATAAGCCGGAGATCGGCTTCGGCGAGTTCATATCCGCCTCCAGTGCCGCGATCCCTGCCTCCTGAGCGCCCAGGAAGACGCCGAAATCAATGTTGTTTTTCAAGTCGCGCAGACTCGACAGCGCCTCCCGGTTGCCGACCGCGAAGCCGAGTCTCGTCCCGGCCAAGTGATAGGACTTGGAGAGCGAATGGAACTCGATGGCAACCTCGACGGCTCCCGGCACCTCCAGCACGCTCGGCGGACGGAAGCCGTCGAACGCCATCTCGCTATAGGCGTTGTCGTGGACGAGCAGCACGCCGTGCCGGCGCGCCGTATGTACGGCACGCTCGAAGAACGCCGGATCGGCCGTCGCCGAGAGCGGGTTGCTCGGGTAATTCAATATCATGAATTTGACTTTGTCCCAGACGGCTTGAGGCACCGCTTCGAAATCCGGCAAGTATCCGTTCTCCTCCAGCAAGGGGAGCGGAATCGGCTCGACGCCGGCCACCGCCAGCCCGGCGCCGTACACCGGATAGCCGGGGTCCGGCAGCAGCGCGGCGTCGCCCGGGTCGGCAATCGCGAGCGGCAAGTGCGCCAGGCCGTCTTGCGTCCCCATCAAAGCGAGAATTTCGCTCCTAGGGTCAAGCTCCACTCCGAACCTGCGGCCGAACCACTTCGCCGCCGTTTCCCTGAAAGCCATTGTGCCTTCCGTTCCGGGATAGCGATACATATCGGGCCTCCGGCTTGCGGCGGCCAGAACGCCGCGAAGCTCCTCCTCCGGCGGACGGTCCGGGCTGCCGATATCGAGCGAGATGACGGACAGCCCTTTTTCCCGGGCATCCCGCTTCCAGCCGGACACCTCGGCGAAGATCGCGGAGCCGAGCCTGCCGAGCTTTTGCGCGCGCACGTTGAGCTTCTTCATAAATTGTACCACGCCGGACCGAAATCCTGCTCCTTGAAGCCGATCGTCGTCCTGGCGCCGTCGGATACGATCGGACGCTTGATCAGCATGCCGTTCGATGAGAGCAAGCGGATTTTCTCCTCCTCGGACATCGAGGGAAGCTTATCCTTCAAGTTCATTTCCCGATAGACTTCGCCGGACGTATTGAACCACTTTCCGATCGGCAGACCGCTGGATGCGATCAGTTGGCCCAGCACTTCGGGCGAAGGCGGAGCTTCGCGAATATCGTGCAGCTCCAGCTCGTAGCCGTGCTGCTTTAACGCTTTAACGGCCGCTTTGCACGTGCTGCAAGTCGGCAGATGATACATTTTCAAAGCTTTCGCCACTTCGACTAACCCCCTTCGCTTCAATCGTTCGTCAGCTTGCCGAGCTCCCGCTTCAGCAGCTTCATATCTTCCGGCAGCGAAGCTTCCAGCCGCATCTCGGCCCCCGTCACCGGATGACGGAAGCCCAATCTGCAGGCATGCAATGCTTGCCTATCGATAATGCCGGATACTCTATGCGCCAGTTCCGACTCGTTCCAACGTACCTCCGAGTAGTAGCCGTCCCCGATGATCGGGCAGCCGATATGCGTCATATGAACGCGGATTTGATGCGTTCTGCCCGTCCCCAAGCGAACGTCGACGGCGCTGGCTTGATCTCCGTAAGTTTCGGCTACCCGGTAAAACGTCAAAGAGGGCGCGCCGTCCTCGCGAACGACTCGACGGTGCGGATCCTCCGTCTGCCTCCCGATCGGCGCCTCGATCCGGCCCTCCGGCTCCGGAGGCCGTCCGTATACGAACGTCCGGTACTCCTTGACCACGGTCCCCTCCGCCATTTGCGCCGACAGCTGCTGCTGCGCAAGCGAGTGCTTGGCTACGACGACAAGGCCCGACGTATGCTCATCCAGCCGATGGACCGGCCGGAACCTGACCCGTTCGCCCTTCTCCTGCCAATAATGCATAACGCCATTGGCGAGCGTATTCAAGTAATGCCCCGTCGTCGGATGAACGATCAGGCCCGCGGGTTTGTTCAGCACGAGCAGATGCTCGTCCTCGAACACGACGTCGAGCTCCATCGGCTGCGGAAGGATCGTCTCGGAGCTTTCCGCCTCCATGCGCAGCGCGATCAAATCTCCTTCCGCCACTCTATGGTTCGGCCATACCTTCCGACCGTTGACGGACAAGCCCTCCTCCGACGTTTTAAGCCGCGCCATAAGCCTGCGCGAGATGCCGATCCGCTTGCGCAGAACGTCCCTTAACGTGCGCCCTTCGTCGCCCGCCTCCGCCACGAACTCGATCGGCGCGTAGTATTCCGCGCTCTTGCTTGCATCGTCCATCAAACTACGACCTCCGCCGAAACACCGGAGCGCTCCGCTCGTATTCGACGTCCGCCACGTCTAGCCGGGCGTTGGCGGCTCTTGCCGCAGAGAAAAAATAGTCCGACAGACGATTCAAATATTTGCGAACCTCTTCCGGGCATTCCTGCTCCCGCGACAAGGAGACGACTCTCCGCTCCGCCCGTCTGCATACGGTTCTGCAGACGTGAAGCAGCGCCGCCGGCTCGCTTCCTCCCGGCAGGATGAACTTCTCGAGCGGCGGATTGACCGCCTCCAGCTCGTCGATCCAGCGTTCCAATCTTTCCGTCATCCCTGCCGATACCTTCAACTTGGCGGGATCGGGCGAAGCGTAGCTCAGATCGGATCCGCAATCGAACAGCTCGTGCTGAATGATCGTCAGCTGTTCGAGCCGATCGCTCCACTCTTCCTTTGGCAGCTTGGAGACGATCGCGGCCGCCTGCCCGACGAAGCTGTTCAACTCGTCGATCGTGCCGTAAGCCTCTACCCTCGCGTCGTCTTTTCCGACCCGTGCGCCGATAACCGAAGTTTTCCCTCCGTCACCGGTCCGCGTATAGATTTTCATTGCGGTCGTTCCTCCCCTTTAATCGATAGCCTTTTATTTCCACGGCCATCCCCGCCGTCATCCGGTAGACGGATTGACTGGCCCGAAGCAAAACGCGATTCGCTTCCGCCAGGTTCCTTGCATATTCCAGCTCCCGGGAAGACGGGGCTAATCCGACCGCCGGTTCCTCCGTCACGACGACGATTCTGCCTTCGAACGCCAGTATCGCATCGATCGTTTCCTTCCATCTTTCCGCCTCGAGCCCGGCAGCGTCGGATTCCGTTCCCTTCCCGGCAGATCGCGCGAAAGAAGATCTCAGCCATCCCGACAAGCTGTCGACGACGACCACCCTCCGCTCCGCTCGAAAAAAGTTCGATTCCATATTGATCGCGTCGATTTTGCCGGACAGAGTCTCATCCGCCTCCGACATCGTTCGATAAAAGCCGGCGTCGCCGGAGAGCGCGGGAACGGCCGCGTTCCCGTCCGGAAAAGAAGGACAAGACAAGCGGATGCCTTCGCGCCCAACGGCGAGCGCGAGCTCGTCCGCGAAAGCGGATTTTCCGCAGCCGACGCCGCCGATCACGAGCCATAGCATCTTGCTTCCCCTCCTTCAATAGAAAAAAGAGGCCGGTGAGTTCGTCACCGCGCCTGCTCCCTGTCCAAAAGAACGACTTTCATATATTCGTTGATCTTTCGATCCAATTGCCGGCTCAGCTCCATGACGGAATCGGCGACCAAGGAACGCTCCTGCAGGAAAGTATCCGTCATCACCTTTCGCAGATGGTCGATTTCTTCCGCCAGCTCCGCTGCCGCTCGGCCCGAGTAATGAGAATGGATGGGTGATTCGGCTTGTAACGACGACATTTTTTTCGGTTTATGTTTTGCCGCAGCCATGCAACTCCCCCTTCTCATGTCGAAAATGAAGACTCGGCGGGTCGAAAATCATGGTTATTATAGCAAAACACGATTAGTTTGAATATGACTTTTGTAAATTATTCATTTTTATTCCAAACTTCTAAGAAACAGGTGGATCCTCTCCAGCGCTTCGGTCAACTGAGCCACGGAGGTCGCGTAGCAGCAGCGCAGAAAGCCTTCTCCTCCTTTGCCGAATACATGGCCCGGAACGGCCGCGACCTTGCCGTCCAACAGCAGCCTCTCGGCGAATTGCTCGGATGTCAGTCCGGTCGAGCGGATGGACGGGAAAGCGTAGAAAGCTCCTTGCGGCTCGTGGCAATCCAGTCCCATATCGCGGAAGCCCTGCACGACAAGGCGTCTTCTTTGGTTGTACGATTCCATCATGCGGTCCTTCTCTTCGAGACCGCCTTTGGTCAGAGCCTCGAGAGCGGCCACCTGTCCCATCGTCGGCGCGCACATAATCGTATATTGATGAATTTTGAGCATGGCGCTGATGAGATCGGGATGTCCGCATGCGTACCCCATCCGCCATCCGGTCATCGCGAACGCCTTGGAGAAGCCGCTGACGAGAATCGTCCGATCCTTCATGCCCGGCAACGACGCAAAGCTTGCGTGTTTTCCGTTAAAAGTCAGCTCCGCGTATATTTCGTCCGAAATAACGATCAAATCGTGCTCCTCGACGATTTTGGCGATCGGCAGCATTTCCTCGTAGGTCATAATCGCCCCGGTCGGATTGCTTGGATAACAAAGGACGAGAATTTTCGACTTCGGCGTAATCGCCGCGAGCAGGCTTTCCGGGGTCAGCTTGAACTGGTCTTCGGCGAACGTCTCGATCCCTACCGCGACGCCCCCGCTCAGCGAGGTGATCGGAGAATAGGAAATGTAGCAGGGCTCGGGAACGAGAATTTCGTCTCCCGGCTCGATCAGGGCCCGAAGCGCCAGGTCGATACCTTCGCTGCCTCCTACCGTAACGATCATTTCCTTGCCCGGATCGTAAGTCAGATTAAATTGATTGTATAAGTACTGCCCGATCGCTTCCCGCAGCTCCAGCATGCCCGCGTTCGGAGAGTATTGGGTCTTGCCTTTCTCCAGAGAGTACACCGCTGCGTCTCTGACCCGCCAAGGCGTCACGAAATCCGGTTCGCCCACGCCAAGCGTAATGACGTCCTTGTCTTTGCTGGCACTGACCAAGTCGAAGAAGCGACGGATTCCGGAAGGCGGAATCTCGCGGGCGCGGGAAGCCAGATAGCGCTGCATCCCGTCGTTTCGCGAAGGATCGGCCAGCGCGACTTTCGGCTTTTCCTCATCTTTAATCATCTGGCATACTTCCTTTACGTTTACGTTGGATTGCGGATTTATGGCGATACGAGCAGGCGTTGGTCGTCTTCGAACTCTTCGAAAATAATGCCGTCCTGCTTATATTTCTTAAGAATAAAGAATGTTTTGGTGGAGATGACCGACTCGATCGTCGACAGTTTGTTCGACACGAACGAAGCGACCTCTTTCAGGTTTTTGCCTTCGATTTCGACGAGCAGATCAAAGGCGCCGGACATCAGATAGACGGATTTCACTTCGGGATACAAGTAAATGCGTTCCGCGATGTTCTCGAATCCGCGTCCTCTCTCCGGTGTGCAATTCACTTCGATCAACGCCGTAACCTTCTCATCGTCGACTTTGCTCCAATTGACGACCGTCGCGTATTTGACGATGACGTGATCCTGCTCCAATTCCGCAATCGCTCCGGACACCTCCTCTTCGGAAGCGCCCAGCATCGTCGCGATCGTGGCGGCGGATAAGCGCGCGTCCTCTTTGAGCAGGTCCAAGATGCTCAGCTTCAATTCGTTCATCCTAATCCCTCCTGAATTACTCTTCATGATACATCAAAAACAGGCTGCATGGGTAGTGAAATCCAATGAAGCTCTAAAAAATCCCCGTTCCGGCAACAAGAGTGCCGAACGGGGAGCCGTCGCTTGAAAAAGGTTATTGATAGGCTGGCGCCTGCGCGCCGTTTTGGGCGTTCGTCTGGACGTTGGCCTGCGCCGCCTGCGTCTGCTGGACGAACTGCGCCGTCTTTTGCTGCGTCTGCTGATATTCCTTCAATTGCTTGTCCAGCTCGGTCTTGATCGCAGGGGAAGACGCGCTGTACATGTTGTTCTGCTGCATGATCGTATAAAGCTCGCCCTGCAGCTTGAGCGTATCGTCCAGAAGCTGCGTAAACGTTTGCCTGACAACCGGGCATACCGACTCCATGGCAGCCGTCGCGTATTCCCGCGTAACTCGTTTCAAATCGGAAAGAATCGTATAGCCCATATCTTCGTCTGGTAAAACCGGATTATTGAACATCTTGGCAACCTCCTCTTAGTCTTGCTATGCTTGCGGCTGTGCCGGCGCGATCGATTGATGCTGCTGCAAGGTGCTTAACAACGTGTTGTAATGCTGAGTGTGTACGTCGACCATGTGGGAACACGCCTGTTTAAGCTGCTGGTTCGTAATCGTTGCCGCTCCGATCGCGCATTGTTTAATCAGTAAATCCTCATTCGACATCGAATCGACGATGTATTCCAGCTCTTTCGCTGTGACGGCTTGCATTTGACCTCATACCTCCCAATCGTTTTTGGCACATCGCACCATAGTCTTCCTTGATCTCCACTCGCCTATGCGCGCACCCGACTCCCATCTTTGCCGACGTTCTCCTCCCCTCGAAACCCGATTCGATTCCTCTTCGTTTAATTCATCGCGCCCCACCCTTTTTCCAGCTTCTTACTCCTCCATCCTTAACACATCTCGTTTTTTTCTTGCCTGAGTTATTTCCTTCCACTTTCTTACTCCTCCATCCTTAACACATCTCGTTTTTTCCTTACCTGAGCTATCTGCTGATACGTTTTTTTACTTGCATTTGTCTGTAATTACCATTATTCTTTTCGTTTTGTCTTTCCTTTGCTTCCCTCACCCGCTATTTCATCCAATTTCTTACTCTTTTCCGCAACTAACTAATCTCGTTTTCAATCACCTGAGCCTTCTGCAGATCCTTCAATTACGTCGTATGCCGTATTCCAAAATCCGCCTATGCGGAAGCATATCCATCCCCCATCTGCCATTCACTCAGGTAAGCCGAATTTGAGTTGCTTCGACACACCTGCGGGTGAAAAATCATGAAATTATCGAATCCCGAAAATTTATCGTCGCTCTCCGTCTCTTTCCCGCCTCCAGGCCCTCCATCTGCCATTCGCTCAGGCAAGCCGAATTCGAGATATAAATGCTCGTCTAAGGTTGGAAAAATCACGATAAATCCTAATTTTATGTTAAATTTAGTTGAAATAGGAACAAATGTTTGGTATGATGCAAATAAGAACAAACGTTCGTTTGCGAGGTGAGGGGATTCTATGGCGTCCATTCGCAAGTTTATGGCACTTTTTCCGGACGAGCAGTCCTGCCGGGACTATCTGTTTGCTGCCCGTTGGCCGCGCGGCTTTATTTGCACCAAGTGCGGCGAGATGCGGTACTG
>JAEZZE010000320.1 GCA_023418755.1 Bacillota bacterium
TCCTAGGGCTGAGCGTCCTTGCCGGAGCGGCGATGATCGTCGGCACGGCGGGAGCCCTTCGCCAGCGCAACGTCAAGCGGCTGCTCGCGCTGTCCGGCGTCGCCAACGCGGGCATTCTGCTGACGCCGCTCGCGCTCGGATTCTCGGGGCTTCATACCTCGATGCTATCGGAGTTCGTATACTATTTGGCCGCTTACGCGCTCATGAACATCGGCGCTTTCTCGGTGCTTCTGATCGTCGCGAGGGATTCCGGCAACGAGACGGTATCGGGCTTTGCCGGCCTGTATCATCGCGCGCCGTGGACTGCGGCGGCGATGACCGTCCTGCTGTGCTCGCTGGCCGGGTTGCCGATAACCGGCGGATTCTTCGGAAAGCTGTTCATTCTGTTCGGCACGATCCAGACGAAGACGTACTGGCTGGCGGCGATTTTGCTGGCGACGACTGTCGTTTCCTACGCGGTCTATTTTACGATCATCCGGCAAATGTACATGAGGAGCGGGTCGACCGATTCGGGGCTGAAGCTTACGGTTCCCGCGGCGATCACGATCTGGCTGTGCGCGATCGCGACGCTGGCGATCGGCGTTCTGGCCGTACCGATTCTGGATTGGATCGACGGCTTTCTGTCCGTTCGGATCGATTTTCTGGTGCAAAGAGGGTAACGGCCCCCAATTCACTGGCCGAAGAGGCTATCCCGTAAGCCAATCAAGTTGCTTTGAAAGATAATCGATGAACATGGTGCAAGGGGATGTACTTCCTTCCGCTGCTATACGCTCCTTAAATGGGAATGGTTAGCCCGTTACAAGGCGATTTCAGGAGCGTATGAGGCAGTCTCCGGGAGGTACATCCCTGCTTTGTCTATCGATCATCTTAGGCAACTCTGCTTAAGGGACAGCCTCTTTGCTATTGCGGTTTTGTCGTTATGGTGACAATTTGCGACCTTAGTCCCTATTTTCCGGCAGCCGGCAGGGAATTCGACTTCGAAAATCGAAATCTAATGTAACAGACTCGGAAAGCCTTAACTACGGCAATTTAACTCCGCAAGACGATCAGAAATTGATCAGACGGCGCGGCTACAATAAGAGCTGCGAACGGTGTCGAGGACGAAAGGCGGTGGACGCGAGATGAAGAGGGACGATATGCGTTTCCGCGCGCAGACGCGAGCGGATGCCGCGCTGAAACGTAGCGCTCTCGCCGCTCTGTCCGTCGTCTTAATCGGCTCCGTCGCGATCGCGGAGCCGCGATCCGTCGAACCCGCGGCCGCGAAACCGCCGCCGATCGTCCGCGCGCAAGCTATCGGAACGGATATGATCCGCAATGCCCCGGGACTGCTCCCGCCGCTGCCCGAATTCGTCAAGACGATCGGATTCGATGAAGCCTGGGCATTGTTGGATAAGGACGTTACGTCGACGATTGCCATCATCGATACGGGGATCGACTACAACCATCCGGATCTAAAGCCCTATCTGCTGCCGGGCGTTAATCTAGTCAACGCCCGCAAATCGGCTCAAGACGATAACGGTCATGGGACGGCGGTCGCAGGCGTCATCCTGTCCGCGGCCAAAGCCGGTGACGTATCGCCGGCGAGGGGAAGATGGAAGGGCAAACTGCTGCCGATCAAGGCGCTGGACGAATACGGGGCGGGCAACGAAGAGAAGCTCACGCAGGGCATTCGTCAAGCGGTCAATCAGGGCGCCGACATTATCGTGCTGTCCCTGGGACTAAGGCGCGACGCGCAAAGCCTGCGCGAAGCGGTCGATTACGCGGAAAGCCGCGGCGTGCTGCTCGTGGCCGCGAGCGGAAACGACGCCGCGGTATTCGGAGAGACGGCCGCCGTGCAGTATCCCGCCGCTTATCCGAGCGTACTCTCCGTAGTCGGCATCGAAGGAAACCGGCCGGTCTCCTCCTCTACGGCGGGACCGGAGAACGACGTCGGAGCCGCTTGGCGGGTGCAGACGCTGGCGATCGGCGGCGGGGGCATCGAGATGGAAGGCACTTCGATGGGCGCGCCGCAAGCGGCAATGGCGGCGGCTATGCTGCGTGCCGTCCATCCGGATTGGGAGCCGCTGCGCATTCGCGAGACGCTCCGCCGAACGGCGACCCCGCTGAACGTGCTCAAGCCATGGACGCCGAATTCCGGCTACGGGCTATTGTCGGCGGCCAAGGCGCTGCAGGCAGACGATACGCGGGATTGGCGCGAGCCGAACAATTCGAGATCCCGCGCCAGCGTATGGCCGGTCGGCCAGGAGGTTGCCGGCAGCTGGGACGGGAAGTCGGACGCGGATTGGTTCGTCTTCGAGGCGAAGTACGACGGAATGTTCGGCTTGTCGGGCGACCTGGGACGGTTCGAGCTCTATGACGACGCCGGCAAGCCGATCAAACCGAGCCCCGCCGAATCGACTCCGCAAGGGATGCTGAGGCAGTGGCCGGTGAAGAAGGGCCGCAATTGGCTGCTGACGCAAATGTCCGAGGACTCCAAGGCGGATTCTCAGGCTTACCGGCTCGTATCCGGATTCGCGATGAATCCCGACGCCAGCGAGCCGAACGATACGTCGGCCGCGGCCGCCACGCTTCCCGCCCGCAGCCAGAGATGGACCGGAACGTTCCATAAGCGGGGAGACGTCGATTGGTTCGCCGTCACGCTTCCCAAGCCGGGCAGCCTTAAGCTGACGGTGACGCCGGACACGACGCGCATCGATCCGGAGCTGCGCATCTATCCGGCCGGCGGCAGCATGATCCTCGTCGACGAGCGCGGGGACGGGGGCATTGAATACGGCACGATCGCGAACGCCAAGGCGGGCAAATATTATTTCCGCATATCCAATGCGATATCGTCTAATCCGGAGCAGGTAATCGGGACATATACCGTCCTAATGGAATACATTACCGAGAAGGAAGATTTATACGAACCGAACGACAGCGCGCTCGCGTCTACGCCGATCGTAACCGGCAAGACGTATAACGGCCTTATCCAGACGGCCGGGGATCGGGACTGGTATCGCTTCGTACTGACGAAAAAGACGAAAGCGAAGCTCGAGGTCGCGAACATTCCGCCGCAGATGAAGCTGAGCGTTGAATTGCGGGATAAAAAGCTGCAAACGATAGAGAAATGGGACAACGGGAAAGATCAGAAGACGGCGGGCGGAGAAATATTGCTGTCGCCCGGCACATATTATGTTCTGGTGACCGCGGACAGGTACGATCGCAATCGGTATTACGGGCTAAAGCTTCAAGCTGCCGACGAATAGCGGCAGAGGCCGGATTCGGGGCGACGGTTGCTTCGAGAAGCCGCCGCCGATCGGATGGAAGGAGTCGTAAATGGGGAACGAGTCGGGATTGTTCGAGCTGGCGGGTTGGAACGGGTTGTTTTCCATATTCGTCACGTTAGGCTGCGTCGTCGTCGCTTGGATCGTCCTGCAGGAAGTCAGGTGGGAGAAAATCGCCCGCGATCCGCGGGGACCGAAGGTTCGGGTACTGCAGCTGCTGGCCGCCATCGGATTGGGGCATCTCGTCTCCGGATTCGTGCTCGATTACTGGAGCTGGGTGGGCACGTTGAAATGGCTGTTCGGCAGCGGTTAATTTCTTTCTGCCCCGCTTATCGTGATAATTCGCGATATTGGGTAATAATATACAAACCCAAGCTTTTGTTCATCAGGACTCGAAAGAAGTCGATTGGCGGCTGTTCGTCCCAAAAAATGCCGCTTGTGCCATTGTTGCCGGAAGTGGTATGATAAAATTTGGGTTTTTCGAAGACGGGTATATTTGCCAATGCTTCGGAATGAATCTATTACGCGCGGAGGGAACACCCATGAGCAAAATCATCGTCCGCGGCGGACGCACCCTAACGGGAACAGTCCGCGTGCACGGCGCTAAAAATTCCGTCCTTCCGATCCTGGCCGCTTCCTTACTGGCCGAGCAAGGATCAAGCGTCATTCATGACGTTCCCGCCCTGGACGATGTTAAAAATATTCTTCAGGTGCTCGCGGCTTTGGGGGTTTACGCGAAGCATCAAGACGATAGCGTAAGACTGAATGCGGAGACGTTGACGGCATACGAAGCACCCTACGAGCTTGTCAGAAAAATGCGCGCGTCGTTCCTGGTCATGGGTCCGCTGCTGGCCCGCATGGGCAAGGTGCGTATTTCGCTGCCCGGGGGCTGCGCCATCGGCACTCGTCCAATCGACCAGCACTTGAAGGGTTTCGAGGCGATGGGCGCGGAGATCGGATTCGGGCAAGGCTCCATTGAAGCGAAAGTAAACGGAAAATTGCGCGGCGCCAGAATTTATCTGGATATCGCGAGCGTCGGCGCCACGGAGAACATCATGATGGCGGCCACGACGGCGGTCGGAACGACCGTTATCGAAAATGCGGCCAAGGAGCCGGAGATCGTCGATCTGGCCAACTACCTGAACGCAATGGGGGCGAAAGTCCGCGGTGCGGGAACCGGCGTCATTCGCATCGAGGGCGTGGAACGGCTTCGCGCGGCCGAGCATCAGGTCATTCCCGACCGGGTCGAGGCCGGCACGTATATGATCGCAGCCGCGATTACGGGCGGCGACGTCTACGTGGAAGGCGCGATTCGCGACCATCTCGGTCCGATCATCGCCAAACTGGAAGAAATGGGCGTGCAAGTCGATTGCGACGAGAACGGGATACGCGTATGCGCGTTGAAGCCGCTTCGCGCCGTGGATGTGAAAACATTGCCTTATCCGGGTTTCCCGACCGACATGCAGGCGCAGATGATGACGCTTCTGCTCGTTGCCGACGGAACGAGCATTATTACGGAGACGGTGTTCGAGAACCGGTTCATGCACGTCGACGAGCTGATCAAGATGGGCGCGGAAATTAAAGTGGACGGGCGCACCGCCATCGTCACGGGGGGCATGAAGCTCTCCGGCGCAAGCGTGTCCGCGACGGACCTGCGCGCCGGCGCGGCGCTGATCTGCGCGGCTCTGGCAGCGGACGGGAGCTCGGAGATCGGCGGAATCCATCATATCGAACGCGGTTACGTCAGCATCGTCAACAAGCTGGCGGGATTGGGAGCGGATATTTATCGCGCGCCATCGCCGGAGGAAGTGCTGGAGGAGTCCGAGAAGGCGGCTTTGCAGCCCGACAAGCTGATGAAACAGTTCGAGCAACGCGCCGCGGCATCCGCGGAAGTCGTGATCCGCAACATACAACCGACGCTGGCGTAAAGCGGCGGCTCTCCGGAGAGCATAAGGATTAACGCGTTCTCATACTTAGAAACATCGAATGTAAGCCCCTGGGCCGCGAAAGCCCGGGGGTTTTTTGCTTCCTAAAAAAAGCATGGGATGGAGTGTTGCCTGAGCGAATGGCGGGTAAGCTCTCTTTGTTTGCCGGCTTAATAGGACTCGCCGGCCGCCCCGGGACCCGGACGGTTCGTACGGAACGTTCGAACGGCGGGCGTTGTTCTACCTTCTCGCATTCTCGCATACTTTGAAAGCATCGGCCGGCGTCGGCATAGCAGATAGAGCCGGCCGCTTTCGAGATCAGGCCGAACGGGGTGGAACGATGAGAAGAAGGAGATTCGGTCGGACGGGCTGGGGACGAAAGGGACGAGTCTCCTGGGCGGTAATCGGGATCGCATACGGCGCGGGGATCGCGATCGCGCTCGGTCTGTGGGCAATGACTCACGGCGGCGGCGCGGCGGGACAGGCTCCCTCCCGCGAGGCGGCGAACTGGGAGAAGGGGACGCTCCGGGCAGAGGGTCCTCCGAATCCCGTTCGCAAGAGCAAGGAGGACGAGGGGAAGGAAGCAAGAATGGCTGCGGAAGGGGAAAACAAAGAGCGGGCGAACGCGGGAGAAGCAGCTTTCCCGTACGAGCAGCCTCGCGTCTCCGTCTATCTGTCGAAGACGGGAAAGGTAGAGAGGGTGCCGCTGGAAACGTACGTTCAGGGCGTGGTGGCGGCGGAGATGCCGCTCGAGTTTCGGCCTGCTGCGCTTGAAGCCCAGGCGATTGCGGCCAGGACGTACGCGGTGCGAAGAATGCGGCTGGGCGAGCGGGCGGGGGAAGCGGCGCAAGGGGCGGACGTCACGGATACGCAGGCGCATCAAGTCTATCTGTCCGTCGCGGAGATGGAGAAGCTGAAGGCGGACGATAGAGAAGGCTGGGAGAAAGTCCGCGCGGCAGCCGCCGCCACGGAAGGGCGGATTCTCGTATTCGGGGACGAGCCGATCGAGGCGCTGTTTTTCTCGACGAGCAACGGCTATACGGAAAATTCTGAGGAGGTCTTTTCGGCAGCGCGCCCTTATTTGCGTTCCGTGGAGAGCCCGTGGGACCAAGCGATCTCCGACAGGGCCAAGGAAACGGTGGAGATGGAACTGTCGGAATTCTATCATCTTTTGGGAGTCGAAACGGTTGCGGCCGGAGGGAATGCGGCTCCGGCGGATCTCGTGCGGGTGCTGGAGAGAACGGAAGGCCGAAGGGTGAAGACGATGCTGGCGGGAGACAGGCGCCTCGTCGGGACGGAGGTCAGGCGGCTTCTGGGATTGCGCTCGGCTTCCTTCGACTGGAAGGCGGAACGCGGCAAGGCGGTGCTGACCGTCCTGGGGTACGGACACGGCGTGGGCATGAGCCAGTGGGGAGCGGAAGGCATGGCTCGCGAAGGGTATGACGCGCTGCAGATTCTGGCACACTACTATAAAGGGACGCGGTTGGAGCAAGTTTCTAAGCTTGCGATCGGGTCCGAAAAACGTCTATAGGCAAGGTAGAACTATAAAAATTGTAATCTTCCAACGAATTCAGGTATAAAACCTCTTCACCTGGTAACAATGGCTTACTGAGGTGATGAAAATCATGAATGAAGGAAACAAAACGCCACGCAAAATCGATGAAACCCAAAAGTCGATTGCGGGCACGTCTCCCGCTGTTAGGCCTACCGGATGGAAGAAGTTTCTCTCCAAGCGCTGGGTATTTCCTGCAGCGTACATGGCCGCGGCAGCTATTATTGTAACGATTCTCTGGCTGAACACGGGCAAGGATCCGCAGGATCCGGCTATCCCCGGTCAAGCAGGGGTCGAGAGCGAAGCCGCCCCGAACGGACAAGCAAGTCCGGAAGCGTCGGCGGTCATCGCGAACGGGGAATCGCTTCGCTGGCCGGTAGAGAAGATCGAGGACATGACGACGCTGATGCCTTTCTACGATGCGACCGCATCCGAAGAAGAGCGCGAAGCCGCCATGGTCGTGTTCCAGAACACGTTCACGCCGCATATGGCGACCGATCTGGCCCGCCAAGACGGAGAGTCGTTCGAAGTTCTCGCGGCGCTCAGCGGCACGGTCAAAGTCGCGGCCCAGACGCCGACCAACGGCTACGAGGTGCAAATCGAGCACCCGAACGGCCTGGTTACCGTCTACCAAAGCCTCACGGATTTAAAGGTGCAAGAAGGAGACGAAGTAGAGCAAGGAGACGCGATCGCGTCGGCGGGCCAAAGCGAGCTTGAGCCGGGCGAAGGCGCCCACGTTCACTTCGAGGTTCGGGAGAACGGCGTGTCCGTCAATCCGAACAAGCTGATCAAGTCGGAAGAATAAGCGGAAATCGGCAGGACGAACAAAGGATCGGAGCGGCCCAACGGCCTGCTTCGATCCTTTGTTCGTTAATCTCGCGGAAGCTAGTCAAAGCCATCCCTTGCGGAATGGAATGAACTCTCGCTTGGAAAAGAAGAAAGGTTCTCGACAGGAAACGGGAGGATATGTCATAATTTTGCAATAACGGGACGGCTAGATCCGATCGCGCGAAAGGGAGGACAGGGATGAGGATCGTGGGAACCGCGGAACTGAAGCCCGGGGACGTGCTGGAGAAGGCGGTGCATAACCAAAAAGGCATTGTGATGCTAGAGGCGGGCACCGTTCTCACGGAGCACTATATTCAAAGATTAAAGACTCTCAGAATCCAATATGTTCATCTGGCCAGCCGGATCGGCCGTTCCGACGACGGGGCCGAGAGGAAAGGGCGCGGCGGGGCCGCGATGGCTTGGGAACGGCCCGACATCGCGGCGATGAAGAACGACGACGGGCCCCGCAAGGAAGCTGGGAAGATCATCGCCGAGTTCGCGAGCCGGGAAGCGCTGATGGAGCAGCTCGTCCTCCCGTTCCCGGAGGCGAATTTCCGCCAGACGTTCCGCGACATGGTCATGGACATCTCCCGACAGCAGGCGCTCGCCGAAGAGCTCGGGGTGATGCTGCGGACGGACCGGATGCTGTTCGAGCACGCCTTGAACGTCACCTTAAGCTCGAGCATCGTGGGAGCGGCGCGCGGGCTGGACAAGCCGCAGATGTACGAGCTGGCGTTGGGAGCGATGTTTTGCGACGTCGGCATGACAAGGCTGCCCTCGGATTTCACGAAAGTGAACCGGAGATTGAACGAGTCGGAGCTGGAGATTCTGCGCCAGCATACGAACGAAGGCTATCGGGTGCTGAAGGGAATCAAGGAGGTTCCGCCGCTGTCCGCCCAGTGCGCCTTGCTTCACCACGAACGGTACCGGGGCTCGGGATACCCGCTGGGCATGACGAACGATAAAATCCCGGAGTACGCGCAGATCGTCGCGATCGCGGACGTCTATAACGCTCTCGGATCTCCCCGTCATCACAGGAACGCTTACGCGCCGGCGGAGGCGATCGAATACTTGTCGGCGTCGGGCAATTACGATTTCGACTGGGAGCTGATCCGGTCGTTCCTCGACCACGTCGTCATCTACCCGGTGTCGACGAAGATCAGGCTGAGCAACGGGCAGCTCGCGACCGTCATGGAGACGGCGAACCGTCCGATCCAGCGGCCGCTCGTCCAAGTGTTCCGCGACAAAGACGGCAAAGACGTCATCGTCCCTTACACGATGGAATTGCAGTCCCATACGAACGTCGTCATCGTCGGCAAAGCCGACGAGTAGTCGGGAAATCATCCTTTCGGAGGCTGACCATAAGTCAGGACAACCTAAAATGATCGATAACAAGTTGGGAGGGGATATCCCCCGCTTTAATTAATCGATCCTTTCTGTGGTTGTCCGCTAACGACTTAGGGGTCAGCCCTTTTTGTAGGCCTTAAGATGCACCTTTCAAGGCGTCGGACCTATGTTTTCCGTCAAAAAAGGGACTTTCCTAGCTTGTCAGGCTTGGCAATCTAGAATAAGTGACCGCGCCCCTCATATACTGTACCAATCTATTTCAGCAGGGAGGCGGGAGCGTGCACGATTATATCAAGGAACGCACGATCAAGATTGGCCGCTGCATCGTGGAGACGCGCAATACGGTTCGCATGATCGCCAAGGAATTCGGCGTCTCCAAGAGCACGGTGCATAAAGACCTGACGGAACGGCTGCCGGAGATCAATCCGGATCTGGCCGACCAGGTCAAGCACATTCTTGAGTACCATAAGTCGATCCGGCACCTTAGAGGAGGAGAGGCGACGAAAATCAAGTACAAGAAGACGACGGTCAAGAAACGGGAGGTTATGACAGCCGGCAAGGCCTGACCGGGCCGGGGGCGACGAGCGGGCATGAGCGCACTTGGCGTCCCGCGGGCGCTGAAACCGCTTTGCCGAGACGATTCGGAGATGTTGTCGAATTTTATCCTTTTCAAATCGCCCGAAAAGAAGGATTTTCCGCGCACGCATCGAATATTATACTCTTACAAGATCAGACACTCCATTTTTGGCGAGGGATAAAAGACGCATGTTTAGCAAAGATATCGGCATCGATCTGGGTACGGCGAACGTATCCATTCATGCAAAAGGCAGGGGAGTCGTGCTCGACGAGCCTTCCGTGGTAGCGATTGAAAGCGATACTCGCAAGGTGCTCGCGGTGGGGGAAGAGGCCCATCGGATGGTCGGACGCACTCCGGGCAATATTATCGCCACTCGTCCGCTTAAGGACGGCGTGATTGCCGACTTCGAAGTGACGGATATGATGCTGAAGGCTTTTATCCAGCGCGTCGGAGGAAAAAGTTGGTACAGCAGGCCCCGTATTCTGATCTGCGCCCCTACGAACATCACGTCGGTGGAGCAGAAGGCCATTCGGGAGGCTGCGGAGAGAAGCGGCGCCAAGGACGTCTTCCTTGAAGACGAAGCGAAAGCGGCCGCGATCGGAGCGGGGATGGATATTTTCCAGCCCAGCGGCAATATGGTAGTCGACATAGGCGGAGGTACGACGGATGTCGCCGTTCTATCCATGGGCGACGTCGTAACCGCCTCTTCTCTTAAAGTCGCGGGGGACAAGTTCGACGCCGCGATCATGAGATACATAAAGAACAAATATAAATTATTGATCGGCGAGCGGACGAGCGAGGACATCAAGATCAAGATCGGAACCGTCTATTTGGGCGGGCGCCGGGAGGAGATGGATATCCGGGGCCGGGACATGGTGACCGGCCTGCCGCTCACGGTCACGATCCATTCGGACGAAGTGCGGGAAGCCCTGTGGGAGCCGATCATGTCGATCATCGCTTCCGCGAAGTCCGTTCTGGAGCGCACGCCGCCGGAATTGTCCGCGGACATTATCGATCGGGGCGTTATTCTGACCGGAGGCGGGGCTCTGCTCGACGGTCTCGACGCGCTGCTCGCCGACGAGATCAAGGTTCCGGTGCTGATCGCCGAGGAGCCGAAGCATTGCGTCGTGAAGGGAACCGGAATCATGCTCGATCATTTGGATAAAATGACCCGCAAGCTTGGATAAGCTAGAACCAACCCAGACCAAGCTCACGCAAGGAGGACAGTCTTCATGCTAAGAGGGCTCTACACGGCCGCATCCGGAATGATCGCCCAGCAACGGCGTCACGACGTGATCACGAACAATATCGCGAACATCAATACGGTCGGCTTCAAGAGCGGCAATTCGGTCAATCGCACGTTCCCCGAGATGCTTATCTACGCCATGGGCGGGCCGAATCCGTCGGAAGGCAAGGTGGGCAAGCTCAGCACCGGCGTATTCTCGGAGGAGAACCTGCTGAGCATGGTGCAAGGAGATCTTAGGGAAACTTACCGGAGCCAGGATCTGGCGCTCGTATCGGATATTTTCGTGGACGGAGTCAACTTCGATCCCTCCGGCAAATTCGTGGATGCCAATGGACAAATCACGTATCAGCCGCAAGCCTTCTTCGCCGTGAACGCGGGCGGTCAGGAACGGTATACGCGGGACGGCAGCTTCAAGACCGCGCCGGACGGCACGCTCGTCACGTCGGACGGATACCCGGTGGCGGGCGCCGACGGGCAGCCGATCACGGTCGATCGGCCGTGGGACAATATCGCCGTAACGGCGAACGGCCGGCTGGTCGACGCCGAGACGAGGGAGCCGCTGCCCGGGGCTCCGCAGCTTCGCATCATGCGCGTGGACAACCCGAACCTGCTCGTCCGCGAAGGAGACGGCCGTTTCCGCTACGCGGGCGAGGCGGGCGGGATCCGTCAGATCGAAGCCGAGGACCGGGTCGAGGTGCATCAAGGTTATCTGGAGCGTTCGAACGTGGATACGACCCAGGCCGCTATCGATCTCATGGCCGCTCTCAGAGCGTACGAAGCGAACCAGAAAGTCATTCAGACTTACGATCGCAGCTTGGAAAAAGCCGTCAACGAGATTGGCAGAGTGTAGGAGGGGTATATTAAATGAACGGTTCGATGATTACCGCTTCCGTCTCCATGGGCGCGCTCCAGCAGAAGCTGGACATGCTCGCCGATAATTTCGCCAACGTGAACACGGTTGGCTATAAGCGCAAGACGGCCCAGTTCGAGGATATTTTGACGAGCGTCAACAAGCAGTTGGACGACTTCAACCAGCCGGGCAGAAAGACGCCGCTCGGACTGGTCGGCGGCTGGGGAACCCGGCTGATGTCGATGCATACGGATATGACCCAAGGCTCGCTTCAGGAGACCGGAATCATGACCGACCTCGCGATCGAGGGCAACGGCCTGTTCGAGGTCCGGACGGTCGACGGGGCCCGCGCGTTCACGCGCCATGGTCCGTTCCAGCTTCTCCCCGACGGAGAGGACATGCGGGTGCTGGGCACGAATGCCGGCCAGCTAGTGATGGGAGCCGGGGACCAGCCGGTTCGCGTGCCGAACGGCTACGAGCTGCGGATCGCGGATGACGGCACGCTTACGGGCGTGGCCGGGGATGGCATCCAGACGATCGAGCTGGGGCGGCTTAAGCTGGTCGAGATGACCAACGTCGAGCTGCTGCAGACGCTCGCGGACAATCTGTACGGCGTTCCGGCCGGCATGGATCCGAACAGCGCCGTTCGGGAGCTTGCCGATCCGGGCGCGGCGGGCATAGCGGTTCGCCAAGGCTTCGTGGAGCAATCCAACGTGAACATGGCGGACGAAATGAGCGATTTGATGATGGTGCAACGCGCGTACCAATTAAGCGCAAGGGCGCTTTCCTCCAGCGAACAGATGATGGGGATGGCCAATAGCCTGCGCGGTTAACGCGAAGCGGAACGGGCTCAGACAGCCGTCCGCGCCGTTGCTTCGTCGAAGGAGACGAAATTTTCATGAATGCACCTTCCCGTTCGAACGCCAAGGGCAAACCTTCCTCCGGCAAGGTTATCGCGCGCGTCGTTTGGATGAGCGTTAAATTATTGATTATTCCCGTTCTATGCATAGCGGCATTAATCGTAGGGCTCGCGATCGGATTTTCCGTGCTGGGGGACAGGCCTCTGGCGGATGTGTTCGATATGAAGACTTGGAAGCATATGTATGATCTCGTGTTCGCGGAGGGCGCCTAGCGCACGACGGCGCCTTGCAACCGGGACCGCGACTCCCCGGCTTCTGCTCGGGGAGTTTTCATTTGTCGAGGTGAGCGTTATAATGATGGGGAACTTGAGAAAGACGGGGGGAAAGCGGGAATGAACGTGCCAAATCTGCTGACGATGTCCCGCTTCGTACTGATTCCCGTGTTTTTGGTGTTGTATTTCGAAGACTATTCGATCGCCGCGTTGCTCACGTTGCTGCTGGCCGGGTTTACCGATTTTCTCGACGGCTACATCGCCCGGCGGAGCGGACAAGTTACCGTAACGGGCAGCATGCTGGACCCCCTTGCCGATAAGCTGATGATGCTGTCCGTCATTCTCGCCCTGCTGATCAAGAGCGTGCTGCCGCTAGCCGCTTTCGTCGCGATGGCTTTCCGGGAATTGGGGATGATCATCGGTTCGGCTATTTTTTATTTCCGCGGATTCAAAACGGTACCCGCCAACGGGGTAGGCAAGGCGACGACGATCATCTACTATCTGGCGATCACGCTGCTCTTGCTGGAGCAGCCCGGAGGCGTGCCCGCGCTATGGACCGGGATCGTCCTGTCCTTCGTGGCCTCGTTTATCTACTTCATGAAATTCAAGAAAATAAACGGTGTTTCCTAAAAGTGCATGTTTCAAAAAGTCCGGTTTTCAGCACCGGGGCTGGTCGTTCGCCTGACGGCGAACTGCTCGCCCATGCATCCCGGAAGGTTGGGTAAAGGCCGGGGATGAGGAAGCGATCGCCTAGTGTAGTAAAAACTGCGTGAGTACCGGAAGATCCGGGTGAATCCAAGATTCGACGTCGAATCCGCTTCGTGAATCACTTCGTGATGTGATCAAACTTGGACTTTTTAGAACAACCCTTAGGCGCGACAAGAACCTGCCACCGGCTCCGACATCGTCAACCGGCGGCAGGTACCCTTATATCAACCCCGGCTGCTGCAGCTCGTCCGGGGGATGTCTCTATTATTCGCCGCGCGGCGCAAGCTTATGCGCGCGCAGACTTACAAAACCCGGGAGGAATAACTTATGCTCGATATCGTACAAATTCAGGAATTGATTCCGCATCGTCCGCCGTTTCTGCTCGTGGACCGCATTCTGGAGCTCGAACCGGGCAAGCGGGCGGTCGGCCTCAAGAACGTGACGATGAACGAGCCGTATTTCGTCGGGCATTTTCCGGGTTATCCGGTCATGCCGGGGGTGCTGATCGTCGAGGCGTTGGCCCAGGTCGGCACGGTAGCGATGCTGGCTCTGGAGGAAAACCGGGGCAAGCTCGGTTTCTTTGCCGGAATCGACGGCTTCCGCTTCCGCGAGCAGGTGAAACCGGGCGACACGCTTACCCTGGAGCTGGAAGTGACGCGATTAAAGGGCCCGATTGGCAAAGGCCGGGGCGTCGCGCGGGTGGGCGACAAAGTCGTAGCCGAGGGAGAGCTGATGTTCGCGCTGTCCGATCCGTCGAAAGCTTAAAGAACGGAGCGCGCGGATAACGAAGAGTCGCTAGAGTTCATGTGGGGCGCGGACAGCGAAGAGTCGCAAGAGCTCGTGTGGGGCGAACGGACAAATGAAGTGTCGTAAGAGCTCGCACGGGGCGATCGAACTGTGAAGAGCCAAGTGGCACGTGGGGTCATCGAACAGTGAAGTCTGTAAGAGGCTGCGCGGGGTGATCGAACAGTGAAGATCTGTAAGAGGCTGCGCGGGGTGAACGGACATATGAAGTGTCGTAAGAGCTCGCACGGGGCGATCGAACTGTGAAGAGCCGTAAGTGGCCACGCGGGGTGTGCGGACAAACGAAGGGTCGTAAGAGCTCCGCGGGGCGATCCAAATCGGCTTTTTGAAAGATTAGCTTGGCGCCGCCGATGCCGGTGATTAGATCTTGCAGCTACCGCTTAATAGAGTGAAAGGGTGTGAATTAATGTCAGCAATTAATCCGCTGGAATTGTACGAAAGATGGTTAAGCGACGACAACATAGATGAAACAACGAAAGATGAGCTCAGAAGCATTGCCGGCCAGACGGGCGAAATCGAGGATCGCTTCTATCGGGAGCTGGAATTCGGGACGGGCGGCCTGCGCGGCGTCATGGGAGCCGGCACGAACCGGATGAACCGCTACGTAATCGGCAAGGCGACGCAAGGCTTCGCGAATTTCCTGCGCGGGCAGTCCTCGTCTCCTTCGGTCGTTATTGCGCACGATTCGCGCGCCAACTCCGACGTTTTCTCGTTAGAAGCGGCTTGCGTGCTGGCGGCAAACGGCATACGTACTTATCTGTTCCCGTCTTTGCGCCCGACTCCGCAGCTGTCGTTCGCGGTTCGCGATCTCGGCGCGACGGGAGGCGTCGTCGTGACGGCCAGCCATAACCCGCCGGAATATAACGGCTACAAGGTATACGGCGCGGACGGGGGCCAGCTCGTTCCGAATCAGGCGGAGCAGGTGATTCAGGAAATTCGCGCGATTGCTTCCTTCGATCAAGTGAAGAGGCTGTCCCGCGAAGAGGCGGAAGCGCAAGGGCTGCTGGTCTGGCTAGGCGAAGAGGCCGACCAGCGCTTCGTGGACGCGGTGGCGGCGCAAGTCGTGCAGCCCGAGCTGATCCGCGGCGGAGCCGGGGACGAGCTGGGCATCGTATTCACGCCGCTTCACGGAGCCGGAAATGTGCCGATCCAGCGCGTGCTGGGCCAGGCGGGGTTCACGAAGGTGAGCGTCGTGAGCGAGCAGGAGCGGCCGGACGGCATGTTCCCGACGGTCAAATCCCCGAACCCGGAGGAGCAGGAAGCGTTCACGCTGGCGATCAAGCTGGCGGGCGAGGTCGGGGCCGACTTGATTATCGGCACGGACCCGGACTGCGACCGGATGGGCGCGGTCGTGAAGAACGACAAGGGCGAATTCGTCGTGCTGACAGGCAACCAGTCCGGCGCTCTGATGGTCCATTACTTGCTCTCGAATCTGAAGGCGAACGGTAAGCTGCCGGAGAACGGCGCGGTCGTCAAGACGATCGTGACGAGCGAGATGGGAGCGGACATCGCCGCTTCTTACGGCTGCGAAGTGTTCAGCACGCTGACGGGCTTCAAATATATCGGAGAGCTGATGACGAAGTTCGAGAAGGACGGTTCTCGCGAGTTTCTTTTCGGTTATGAGGAAAGCTATGGATATTTGACGGGGACGTACGCGCGGGACAAGGATGCGGTAGTCGCTTCTTTGCTGATCTGCGAGGCGGCCGCGTATTATAAGTCTCAAGGCAAAACGCTGTACGACGTGCTGTTGGAACTGTACGGGCTGTACGGAACGTATCTGGAGAAGCTTGAATCCCGAACGCTCAAGGGCAAGGACGGCGTCGAGAAGATCGGCGCGATCATGAACGATTGGCGCGGAGCTCCTCCGACGGAAGTCGCGGGCGTGCGCGTATCGAAGGTGCTGGACTACTCCGAGGGGCTGGACGGGCTTCCGGCCGAGAACGTGCTGAAGTTCCTGCTCGAGGACGACTCCTGGTTCTGCTTGCGTCCTTCGGGAACGGAGCCGAAGATCAAGGTTTATTTCGCGGTGCGGGGCAAGAGCTTGGACGAAGCTTCCACATCGCTGGAAAAGCTCGTAGCGGGCGTTATGGCACGCGTGGATTCTACGGCGTAAGGTATCGGCGGAATGGCGGTAATCAAGCCGGTCAGCTCCTGTGGGATAGTAATAATATGTGTGACAGGTGCAATGGGCTAGATAACGGTCCGTGGGACCGTTATGGTGAAGGTAAGTGGGCTTTTGGAGGAAATAGCGGTCTGCGGGACCGTTATGGTGAAGGTAAGTGGGCTTTTGGAGGAAATAGCGGTCCGTGGGACCGTTATTGCAGAGGCAAGTGAGCTTTTAGAGGAAATAGCGGTCTGTGGGACCGTTATTGCGGAGGTAAGTGGGCATTTGGAGGAAATAGCGGTCTGTGGGACCGTTATTGCGGAGGTAAGTGGGCTTTTGGTTGAAATAGCGGTCTGTGGGACCGTTATTGCGGAGGTAAGTGGGCTTTTGGAGGAAATAGCGGTCCGTGGGACCGTTATGGTGAAGGTAAGTGGGCATTTGGAGGAAATAGCGGTCTGTGGGACCGTTATGGTGAA
>JAEZZE010000006.1 GCA_023418755.1 Bacillota bacterium
CATGGCTGCCTCTAACGTTCTGGCAGACCGTTAAGTGAGCGAAACCGGGCGCATGGCTGCTTATAACGGACAGGCAGACCGTTATTCGATCGAAACCGAGTACGTGACTGCCAGTAACGTTCTGGCAGACCGTTATTCGAGCGAAACCGGGAGCTTGACTGCCAGTAACGATCTGGCAGACCGTTAAGTGAGCGAAACCGAGTACGTGACTGCCAGTAACGGTCTGGCAGACCGTTAAGCGAGCGAAACCGGGCGCTTGACTCGCCAGTAACGTTCTGGCAGACCGTTAAGTGAGCAAAACCGGGCACATGACTGCCTATAACGGTCTGACAGACCGTTAAGTGAGCGAAACCGGGAGCTTGACCGCCTCTAACGGTCTGGCAGACCGTTAAGCGGACCGCTTCGGCCGTTTTTGGGGCCGAAACGGGGGCTCTAGAATCGACGCTAGGGCGATCTCTTTCGGATTATGAATGTAAGAAAATATCGATTCCTCTTTTTCGTCATGGACCCCAGAAAATCGTTTGGAGTCCATTGGTCACCCGCAGTTCGTTTTTTATATTCCCAATTGTTCAGAATTTGTTGAGACCATTCTAGTAAAATAGTTTCAGGAATCCGGTCTATACAGGGTCTTAAGAACTGGTTGGGGAGTGTTGATTCATGTTGCCAGCGGATCATTTTCGAGTGGCGGCGGAAGCCGATGACGAGGGGGTTTTTACTCCGGACGAAGTGAACGAGATTTTGAAGCAGCTAGAGAAAGAGCAGGCGGGGGAGGAAAACCGCGAATCGAAGTCAAGATGGCTTTGGTAATAGACATAAAAACGAAAAAAAAAGCGAAAGAGTTGCCGCGGGCGCGAACTCTTTCGCTTATTTTTTCCTGAACAATATCGAAAATAGAGTCGACTTCCGGAATGCGGGATTATCGAAAAACGCTTATACTACAGTATGACGTCCTATATTCGGTTGTCATGGATCTGCGCTGATCTGAATGAACAAATTCGATGGATTTAGGCGAGGACATGAATGCGCACCGAAAGAAAAACAATCGGAACAATCAATAAATAGAAAGTGACTGTTTATCGCCGGATATACGTTATAACGCGGAAGGCGTAGGAGGAACCTTATGAAAGAATTGAAGTTGACAAAGCAGCAGTATCAGGAGATCGTGGATGCCCATGACAGGCCTTTTAACGAAATAGAGGCCTTCCTGAATATCGAAACGGGCGATGTTGTCATTCTCCAAGCATTTGACCGGGATGAAGAGGATGAAGAATTAAGCGAAGCTATTGAAGAGGGATTTAATGAAATTTACTTCCGGATACCTCATCGGAAGCCGGACGAAGGATATATCGACATGGTCGATTTTACGGAAACGATTGAAGATAAAAAGCTGCAATCCAGCTTGATGGGCATTTTGAGCGGCGGCAAGAGAATATTCCGAAGGTTCAAGGATGCGTTGTCTTCCGACAGCCAACTGTCGGACCGATATTACCTCTTTATTGAAGAGCGGGATCGGATGCGTATCGCGGATTGGCTGGAATCGATAGACGTGAAAATCATTTGGTTATGAAGTCAACATAATCCGTTGAAGGAGAGTCCCCGCGGGCGAGGACTCTTTTTTCTGCTTATCTTTTCGTCTTATAAAACTCGTGGTACAGCTTCATTAAAGCTCTTTTTTCGATCCTCGATACGTACGACCGGGAGATGCCGAGCTCGCGGGCGATCTCTCGTTGCGTTCTTTCATCCCCGCCGCCATCCAGTCCGAATCTGCCGCGAATGACTTCCTGTTCGCGGTCGTCCAATATATCCAGATTGCGATAGATTTTGCTTTTCTCGATTTTAAGCTCCACTTTGTCGACGACCTCGTCGGGCTCCGTTCCGAGAATATCCTGCAGCGTAATTTCGTTGCCCTCCTTGTCGGTTCCGATCGGATCGTGCAGGGATACGTCCTTCCTCGTTTTTTTCAAGGAGCGCAAATGCATAAGGATCTCGTTCTCGATGCAGCGGGCCGCGAACGTCGCGAGCTTCGTTCCCTTGTTCGGCTGGAAGCTCTCGATCGCTTTGATCAGGCCGATCGTGCCGATGGAGATCAGGTCCTCCAAATCTTCGCCGGTATTGTCGAACTTTTTGACGATATGCGCGACAAGCCGCAAGTTATGTTCGATGAGCAAGTTGCGGGAGACGGGATCGCCCTCTGCCAAACGCTTCAAGTGCAGCGCTTCTTCGTCGTCGGTCAGGGGTTGGGGGAACGCATTGTTTTTTACGTACGAGACGAGCAGGGAGAGCTGTTTCAGGAACAGGGCAATCGATGCGATAAAACCAGGCACGGTACGGCCACCTCCGGAAGTAGGATCGCTCGCGAAGAAAGAAGCATTACCATTCTATGTGGGTATCCGCCCAAGCGTGCCTGTTCCACCGCATTAAAGTCACTTTGTCGAATGACTTGGGCCCGTTATGGGAAATAATGAACGCGACGAGCAGAATCGCGATTTTCTCACGGAGGTGTTAGGAATGGCAGTCAAGGGCGCCGGGCGAGGCTCCGGAACGTACAAGCCCGTGTCGATGTCGTCCAAGGAATATCAAGCGTTCGCCAAGGCGCGGGAGCCGAACCGATCCGTATGGACCAACTGCTTGAAGGCGTTTTTGGTCGGCGGGATCATCTGCACGATCGGCCAAGGGGTTACCCAATTTTTCATTGCCGCGTTTCATATGTCCTCGAGGGATGCCGGCAATCCGACCGTGGCGGTCATGATTTTGCTGGCCGTCATTCTGACGAGTCTCGGCGTATACGATAAAATCGCGCAGTGGGCGGGAGCGGGCAGCGCCGTCCCCGTAACGGGTTTCGCCAACTCGATGTGTTCGGCCGCCATCGAGCATCGCGCGGAAGGGCTCGTGCTCGGCGTAGGCGCCAATATGTTCAAGCTGGCCGGTTCGGTCGTCGTATTCGGCGTCGTGGCCGCGTTCGTCGTGGGCATCGTCTATTGGGTGTTCGGAATCGGGGCTTGGCATGATACTACAGGGTAAACGATCATGGGTATTCGAACGTCCTCCCGTCATTATCGCCGCCGGAACGGTCGTCGGTCCGGATGAAGGCCAGGGACCTCTGGCCGCGGACTTCGACCTCGTTCATCCCGATCTGGAGATCGGACAGCCGACCTGGGAGAAATCCGAGAAGGTGCTCATGGAGCAGGCGACGGACATCGCCTTGCAGCATGCGAAGCTGCCCAAGGAAAAGCTTAACTTTTTCGTCGGCGGGGATCTGATGAACCAGATCATCAGCACGACTTTCGCGATCAGACAGCTGGAGGCGCCGTATCTCGGCGTATTCGGGGCCTGCTCGACTTCGATGGAGTCGCTCGCCATCGCATCGCTGATCGTCGGCGCCGGCGCCGCCGAATACGTCATGGCGGGTACGTGCAGCCACAACTGCACCGTCGAGAAGCAGTTCCGGTATCCGACCGAATACGGCTCCCAGAAGCCGCCTACCGCGCAGTACACCGTAACCGGGGCCGGGGCGTCCGTCCTCGCCGGAAGCGGCGACGGTCCCGTCGTCACGGCCGTCACGATCGGCAAGATCATGGACCTGGGCATTAAAGATCCGTTCAACATGGGAGCGGCGATGGCGCCGGCCGCGGTCGACACGATGCAAGGCCACTTTCAGGAGACGGGCAGAGACCCCGGATACTACGATCTGATCGTGACCGGCGATTTGGCCGGAGTCGGCCATCCGCTCGCCAGCGAGATGCTGCAGCGCAACGGGGTGCCGATGGAAAGGACGAAGTTCAACGATTGCGGGCTTATGATCTACGACGTGGAGAAGCAGAAGGTGCAGGCGGGCGGCAGCGGCTGCGCCTGTTCGGCCGTCGTCGTATACGGGCATCTGCTCAAACGGATCCGCAGCGGGGATCTGAAGCGGATTCTCGTCGTCGCGACGGGCGCCCTGCTCAGCCCGTTATCCTACCAGCAAGGGGAGAGCATTCCTTGCGTGGCTCATGCCGTCGCGATCGAAGCGGGCAATTCGGGTCAAGGAGGTGCAAACGGATGATGACCTATGTATGGGCGTTCGTGGTCGGGGGAGGCATTTGCGTGATCGGGCAGCTTCTGTTCGACGTCGCCAAGCTTACCCCGGCGCATACGATGTCGCTTCTCGTCGTGGCGGGAGCGGTACTGGACGCCTTCGGCTGGTACGATCCGCTGGTCGATTTCGCCGGCGCGGGAGCGACCGTGCCGATTACGAGCTTCGGCAACGCGCTGGTCCACGGCGCTCTGACCGAGCTGCAGGAAGTCGGGTGGGTCGGCGTCATCACGGGGATCTTCAGCGTCACGAGCGCGGGTATTTCCGCCGCCATCGTGTTCTCCTTCCTCGCCGCGCTCATCGTTAAGCCGAAAGGCTGAATCGAAAACGGGTTCCGTCCGGACTTCGTCCGCAGCAGCCAAATCCGATCCGGGTTTGGCTGTTTTTATATGGATTTTTGGAAGAAACTAAAATTTACGATGACATCCAAATTCCGGTATAATGAAATGGACGCTAATATAAAGACATCGAAGTAGAATCCATAGGAGGAACGAGAAATGGATCAACATGCCGCGATGCTGCTACTAGATAAGATAAGACACAATATGGAATCTTGCATTTATGGTAAAAAAGAGGAAATCGCTTCCATGCTGACCGCGCTGCTGGCTGGAGGGCATGTGCTGATCGAAGACGTTCCCGGAACCGGAAAGACGCAAATGGTCAAGGCGCTGGCTTTGTCGATCGGCGGCATTTTCCATCGAATCCAATGCAATCCGGACTTATTGCCAACCGATATTACCGGGGTTTCCATTTATCATCCGAAGCTGGAGCAGTTCGTGTTCAGGCCCGGTCCCGTCATGGCGAACCTACTGCTCGCCGACGAGATCAACCGCGCCACGACGAAGACGCAATCGGCCTTGCTGGAAGCGATGGAAGAGAAGCGGGTGTCCGTCGACGGGGAGACCCACGGCCTTCCTCACCCTTTTATGTTGTTCGCCACGCAAAACCCGATCGAGTTCGAGGGTACTTATAGCTTGCCCGAAGCGCAGTTGGATCGTTTCCTGATGAAAATCAAGCTGGGATATCCGGACGAAGCCTCGGAGAAGAGGCTCGTGCTGGAGCCGGGAGCGAGCCGGGCTGCGGAAGCCCTTCCGGCGGTAGCGACCGTCGAGGACGTCGCCCGCATGCAGAAGCTGGCGGAGGAGATCCATCTGGAATCGGCGGTCGCCGACTACTTGGTCGCGCTCGTCCGCGGTACCCGCCAGCATTCGGCCGTGCTGCTCGGGGCAAGTCCCCGCGCCGCCGTCGCGCTGACGTCCGCGGCGAAAGCGTACGCCTTCCTTAACCATCGGTCGTTCGTCTTGCCGGACGACGTGAAAGCCATGTCGACCCTCGTGCTCGGCCATCGGCTGCATTTGCGCTCGGAAGCGCGCATGCAAGGCGTCACGACCGTTCAGGTTCTGGAGGACGTCATGCGCCTGCTGCCCGTGCCCGTAGGGCTGGAGCGCTGATCATGGCGCGCCTGCATGTTCCTCGCGCTTGGTGGTTGAGCGCGGCTTTATACGTCACCGCTCTTTGCTATCTGTTGTTTCAAGGCGGCAAAACTTCTCTGATGCTCTTCACGATTTTAAACGCGCTCGGCGTCTACTTGATGCTCGGAAGATGGAGCGGCATCGCCGGCGTACAGGGCGCTCGCTTGGCGGAAACCGGAGACGGGCAATCCGCCGTTCTGACCGCGGGATCCCGTCTGCAGGTTAAGCTGCGCATGCAGATTCCAGGGTTTTGGCCGCTGCCTTACGTCATCGTGCGGGAGAAGCTGGTCCGCACGACCGGCGGAGACGCGCAATTGTACGAAATGTCCTTCGTCCCGGATTACAAGCGGAGGGGCGAGGTGCAATTCGAGACCGCTCCGCTGCGAAGGGGCCGGTATCAATTTCAACAGACCGACTGTTCGACCCGGGATATCTTCGGATTGTTCGAGCATCGCGGGTCGTTTCGCCAGCCTATGCACGTGCAAGTATTGCCCCGAACCGTTCCCTTGAAGGACTGGCGGTTATTCCGCCGTTCGCAACGGGGGGTGTTTCACCATACGTTCACTTCTTTGTGGGCCAGGGAAACGACTCAAATCGACGGAGTCCGGGAGTACATTCACGGAGACCGGTTGTCGCGAATTCACTGGAACGCGACGGCGAAGACGGGACAGTGGAAATCGAAGGAGTTCGAAAGGGAAGCTCTGCCCAGGGTCGTGTTCGTGCTGGATAGGAACGCGCAAAGTTACCCGCATGCGGATCAGTTCGAGCTGGCCGTATCGGTGGCCGCGTCGTTGCTGGAGCTGACGATTTCCCGCGGCATGCCGATCGGCTTCGTATCGGCCGGCCAATCCGAGAGCTGGTACGGAGAAGGGCGCAGCCCGGTGTCCAAGGACGAGGTGTTTCAGCATTTGGTCGACGCGGAAGCGGACGGCGGCATGCCGATCGGGCAGCTGTTGTGCCGGGTGGCCGAGCGATACGAGCCGGGCGTTCATATCATCGTGATCGGTTCGACCGCCGACGAGCAGCTGTCTGCTGCCATGAAGGCTCTCGAAAGCAAGAGAATGGTGCCGAGCGTCATCCATATCGGCCATAAGCATTTATCCGCGGAGGCGGCCGCCAAGGTTCGCAACTGGGAGCGGCTGTGCCTGTCCAAGCAATGGGATTTTATCTCCGTGAACGAGCTCGACAGGCTGCCCCTGGCTCTAGGGGGTGTATCCGCTTGATAAAGCTTCTGCCGTCGGGGAGATTCTGGAGACGGCTCGTGCTCGAGCGTCTTCACCGTCTTCTGGCTATCATCGTCGTATTCGAGCTGATTCAATGTTTCGCCGACTATTGGTGGGAAGAGACTTATTCGATCGTTTATGGCGCGTTGGCCGTAACCGCGGTCACGGAATTGCTGTTCACGCGGCTGCTCTGGGTCAGGTTGGCCGTGCAGTTCGCGGCGGTCGCGGGAATGATCCTGTGGAAAATTCCGATCGAATGGGGGGGATGGCCGGAAAGCTGGCGGGCATGGGAGCAGGTCAACGGCTTTTTTTCGTTCCATCTGACCCAGTTCCATCCCTTCTTCGAGCTGTCCGCGGCCGTTCTATTGACCGTTCACGTCCTGTCTTGGCTCGGCTCCAGAAGATTCGGGGCGATCGCGGTTATCGTTTTATCCGTTATGATCATGACGGTCGTCGACTCGTTCTTCCCGCTCGAGCTGTGGCGCAACATCGCGTGGATCGTAACCGCGGGGCTGGCTTGGCTCGTCGTTCTGCATCTTAGACAGCTTCAGGTCCGCCATCCCGACAGTTGGGAAGCGATGGCCGAACGGCCGCTGGATATCGCGTTTCCTGCCGTGGTTATCATTACGATCGTTCTCGTAAGCGGAATTATTATGCCCCGGGCCCCGATCATTCTCGAAGATCCCTATACGATCTGGACGGAAGCCCAGGGGCGCGAGGTTCCGGTGTTCTCCGGCGAAGGGGGCGTGCAGAGAACGAGCGCGTCGGGGGGCAACGGCTCCTCGTTGTCCGGGTATAGCCGGGACGACCGCAAGATCGGCGGAGGCTTTCAATTCGACTACTCCCCGGTCATGACCGTTACGACCTCCCAGCGCAGCTATTGGCGGGGAGAGAGCAAAGCCGTCTATACGGGCAAGGGCTGGGAAGATCTGAAAAATCCCGCTCTCGTCCCCGCTTCGATCGGGCAAGAAATCGCAAACTACGAGCTGGATCCGCCCCGCGCCGAAGGCGTGGAAACGATCGAGGTCGTTCAGACCGTCAAGATCGAGCGGAGAGACAAGCTGCCCGTTCTGTTCACGGCAGGTCCGGCCGCGGCGGTCACCGAGCTCAAGAGCGACAACAACGCCGGCCTCAGATGGGATCCGAGCGAATGGGAGCTGCGCTGGGGCAAGACGGCCCGGGTGCAGACGTATTCGGTCGTGTCCGAGGTGACGGTGCTGGACGAGGAGGCGCTGCGAGGCTTGGATCCGTCCGCGCAGAGCAGCATCGACTTGACGCCGTTTTTGCAGCTGCCCGACAATCTGCCGCAGAGGGTCCGCGATCTGGCCGAGGAGCAAACGAGCGGAAGCTCCAATAACTACGACAGGGCCAAGACGCTGGAGCAATATTTGAAGACGACGTATCCGTACACGAACACGCCGGACCTGTCCCGCCAATCCGACCGGGCCAACGGAGACATCGTGGACGAGTTTCTGTTCGAAATCCAGGAAGGGTACTGCGATTATTTCTCCACGTCGTTCGTCGTCATGGCTCGTTCGATCGGCCTGCCGGCGCGGTGGGTGAAAGGCTATGCGACCGGTTACGATCAGGCGGCGTTGGAACGGGCCCGCTACGGGGGGCCGGATACGGAACCGGATCCTCTGGGGGCGGGAACGTATACGGTCCGTAACGCGGACGCCCACTCTTGGGCGGAGGTGTACTTCGAAGGCTACGGCTGGATTCCGTTCGAGCCGACGTCCGGCTTTTCGGTGCCGCAGCCTCGTCCGGTCAATGCTCCGGAGCCGATCGAGTCGAGCGCGCCGGTAGACGCTACGCCCGTCGAGCCCGAAGTCGTCGTCGCGGGGACTAACTGGCTTCTGATTACCGGCATCGCAGCCGGCGTTCTGCTGCTCGCCGCGGCGGCGGCTTTCGCCGTCAGGAGCCGCAGGGCAAGGACCGTTTGGAGCCGCTTGCGGCACCGGGGAACGACTCCGAATCAACGCGTCGTACGCGAGATGGAGAGATTGCTGAGCTTCCTCCATCGCCAAGGGCTGCGTCGGGAGTCTCACGAGACGATCCGCGAAACGTTCGGCCGCTGGAGCCGCAAGTTCTCGTCTTTAAGCGGAGATTTCGAAGGCGCGGTGAAGCTGTTCGAGCAGGCAAGGTACGGGGGCGGCCAAGGCGACGGCCAGTTGCTGGACTCGTTTAACGAAGTGTCCGAGAAAATTCGCAAAGCGTTATAGACGAAGCGTCGACGGATTGAAGAACCTGCCTCGGCCATCCCGGCCATGACTCGAGAGGCAGGTTCTTTTTTTGCAAGGCCGCATGGGGTATGGTATATTTTGAGGAAGATTAGCCGTTAAACAGACAGGAGCCATTATTCGAGATGTTCAAGCGTTTGCTTCCCGATCGGATCGTGAATACCGTTTACGATATCGATCTGAATGAGCTGCACGCTCAAGGGATTCGAGGCATCATTACCGATCTTGACAATACGCTGGTCGGCGCCAAAACCCCGCTCGCGACCCCGCAGCTGATCGGCTGGCTGGATTTGGTCCGGGAGCGGGGATTTCAAGTTGTCATTTTATCCAACAATAACGACGCGCGAGTCGGCAAGTTCGCCGCTCCGCTCGGCATTCCTTACATTCCGGCGGCCCGCAAGCCCGCCGGGGCGGCGTTCAGGCGCGCCCTGCGGCGAATGGAATTGCCGGCGGAGCAAGCGGTCGTCGTCGGCGATCAGATGCTGACCGACGTTCTGGGCGGAAGACGGGCGGGCTTGCATACGATACTGGTAACGCCGATCGCTCCGGCCGAGGAAGGCTGGGCGACGCAAATTAACCGCCGCATCGAGAAGATCGCGCTGGCGCGACTACGCAAGAAAGGGCTATGGCCGGAACAGGGAGGACGACAGCATGGCGAATGAACCCCACCAACCTCCTCGCTGCGCGGGCTGCGGCATCGCGCTGCAGAGCGAAGACCAGAGGAAGCCGGGCTACGTTCCCGCCTCATCTCTAGATAAGGAAGGCGCCGTATGCCAGCGCTGCTTTCGCATTAAGAATTATAATGAAGCTTCGTCCGTCGCCGTCGACCAGGACGAGTTTCTGAAGCTGCTCGGCGGCATCGCTTCGACCGACAGCCTGGTCGTCCACATCGTCGATCTGTTCGACTTCCAGGGCAGCCTTATTTCCGGCCTGCAGCGCTTCGTCGGACATAATCCGGTGCTGCTCGTCGTGAACAAGATCGATCTGCTGCCCCCGGTGACGAATTGGAACCGGCTGCGCAATTGGGTGCAGAAGCAAGCCCGCGAAGAGGGGCTGAAGACGGCGGACGTCGTGCTGTGCAGCGCGCGCCGCAACATCGGGTTCGACCGCGTCGTCGAAGCGGTGAACGCGTACCGCAAAGGCCGAGACGTCTACGTCGTCGGGGCGACCAACGTCGGCAAGAGCACGCTGATCAACCGGCTGATCTCCGACTACAGCGATTTGAAGCGGGAGCTGACCGTATCCCGTTATCCCGGAACAACCCTCGACGCGGTGCACATTCCGCTGGACGACGGCAAGAGCATCATCGATACGCCCGGCATCGTCTATGAGTGGAGAATGTCGGAGATCGTGCCTCGCAAAGACTTGGCCACGCTGCTTCCGGACAAGCCGCTCAAGCCGATGACCTACCAGCTCAATCCGGGTCAGACGCTGTTCTTCGGCGCGCTGGCGCGGTTCGACTTCGTGGAGGGAGAACGTCAGTCGTTCACGGCGCAGGTGTCCGGCGCCCTGTCGATTCACCGGACGAAGCTGGAGCGCGCCGACGAGCTGTACGCGCAGCATCGCGGCGACATGCTAAGCCCGCCCGGTCGGGACGATCTCGATTCGTTCCCGGCCTGGACGCGGCACCGGCTGCGCGTGCAGCCGAATACGGACCAAGACGTCTTTATTTCAGGGCTCGGCTGGATTCAGGTTAACGGCAAGAACGGTGCCCTTATCGACGTTCATGCCCCCAAAGGAATCAAGGTCATGCTGCGCGACAGCCTATTGTAAAGGTTCGTTCCCGAGGACGGTCGGACTGCCGCCTCAGGGAGAGGAGGAAATCCGGATTGATTGATAGTCACACGCGGTTGTTCGGGGTCATCGGCGACCCGATCCGCCATTCGAAATCGCCGATCATGTTAAACCGGGCGTTCAGGGAAACCGGCGTTAACGGCGTTTATGCCGCTTTCCACGTCGAGCCCGAGCGTCTGGAACAGGCGATCGCGGGCGTGAGAGGGCTCGGATTCCGAGGCCTGAACGTGACGATCCCCCACAAGGTCGAAGTCATGAAGTTTCTCGACGAAATCAGCGAGGGCGCGAAGGCGGCCGGCGCGGTCAATACGATCGTGAACGAGAACGGCCGGCTGATCGGCTACAATACCGACGGGATCGGTTACGTTCGGTCGTTGAAGGAAGAAGCCGAACCGGAGTTGTCCGGCAAAACGATCGTCGTGCTCGGAGCGGGGGGAGCGGCGAGAGGGATTCTGTGGGGGCTCGCGCAAGAACGCCCCGCGGCCATTGTCGTCGCGAACCGCACGGAAGCGAGAGCTGACGAGCTGGCCGCATCGTTCCCGGCGGAGCTGCGAATATCCGCGATCCCGTGGAGCGGGCTAAGGGGAGCCGTCGCGGAAGCGGACGTCGTCGTCAATACGACCTCGGTGGGCATGTCCCCGAACGTGGACGAGCTGCCGATCGACCCGTCATGGCTGAAGCCGGGAGCCGTCGCCAGCGACCTGATCTACAACCCGCTCAAGACCGCCTTCCTCGCTCGGGCCGAGGCGCGGGGGTGCCGCGTTCACGGCGGTCTCGGCATGTTTATTTACCAAGGCGCATACGCCTTCGAATATTGGACCGGCATGCCGGCGCCGGTCGCGGCCATGCGCGAAGTCGTGCTGGCTTCGTTCGAGCAAACTTAAAGAAAGCGGGAATGAAATGCTAACAGGCAAACAAAAACGTTATCTCCGATCGCTCGCCCATCACCTTACCCCGATCTTCCAGGTCGGCAAGGGCGGCACGAACGACCACCTCGTGCGGCACATCCAGGAGGCGATCGAGGTACGGGAGCTGATCAAAGTGTCCGTGCTCAACAACAACGACGAGGACCCGAGAGAGATCGGCGCGGAGCTGGCCGAGAAATCGGGCTGCGAGCTGGTGCAGGTCATCGGCAAAACGATCGTTCTGTATAAGGAATCCGTCGATCACAAGGAAATCGAGCTTCCCAGGTAAAGGAAGAAAGGCGGATGCGGGAGATGCGTAAAATCGGTTTGCTCGGCGGGACGTTCGATCCGATTCATTATGGGCATCTGCTTGCGGCCGAGGCCGCAAGGGACGCGCAGGGGCTGGACGAGGTCTGGTTCATCCCTACCTTGGTGCCGCCGCATAAGCCCCAGCCGGGAACGGACGGAACGCGTAGGCGGGAGATGCTGGAAGCGGCCGTTTCCGGCAATCCGGCGTTCCGCGTCGAGGATATCGAACTGCTCAAGGAAGGAACGTCGTATACGATCGAGACCGTGACCGAGCTGCGACGGAAACATCCCGAAGCTCGGTTTCACTGGATCGTCGGCTCCGATATGATCCGCGACTTGCCGAATTGGCGCAGAGCGGAGGAGTTGGCCGCGTCGGTCGTCTTCATCGGGCTGGAAAGACCGGATCAGCCAAGCGACGACGCTTCATTGCCCGAGTTCATTCGCGCGAGGCTTACCCGCGCGGCGATGCCTCCGTTAGGCATCTCCTCAACCGACATTCGCCGCAGAATCGGGGAAGGGCGTTCCGTCCGTTACATGCTGCCCGATGCGGTCATCGACTATATTCAAAGGAATGGCTTATATGAATCTTGACAAGCTGCGAGAAGCGACCCGCGCGCAAATGCCGGACAAAAGGTGGAGGCATACGCTGGGCGTAGTCGATACGGCGATCGGACTGGCAAAGCGGTACGGCGAAGATCCGGCTCGGGCGGAGCTGGCCGCCTTGCTGCACGACTATTCCAAGGCGTGGGCCATCGACCGGATGGAAGCCGTCATTCGGGAGCACGGACTGCCCGCGGAGCTGCTGGAGCACGACAAAGAGCTGTGGCACGCACATGTCGGAGCTTGGGCGGTTCGCGCCGAGCACGGCATCGACGACGAAGAGGTGCTGGACGCGATCCGTTACCACACGTCGGGACGCGAGGGCATGACGAAGCTGGATAAAATCGTCTGTCTGGCGGATTATATCGAACCCGGAAGGAATTATCCCGGGGTCGATATCATCCGCGAGCTGGCTAAACATAGTATGGAGGAAGCCCTTGTCGCGGCTTTAGGTTCCACCATAGGCGTGTTGATCGAACGGGGCAAGCGAATATTCCCGCTGACCGTTCTCGCGCGCAACGATCTCATCGCGCAATGGAAGCAAAACAATAACGGAGGCTGAGACATGGCAGGAAGCTCGGAACAATTGCTCAAAACGGTCATTCATGCTGCGGAAGAGAAGAAGGCGAACGATCTTGTCGCCTTGAACTTGCAAGGCATCTCTCTAGTGGCGGACTATTTTGTCATCTGCCACGGCAACTCGGATACGCAAGTGCTGTCGATCGCGACGGAAATTCGCAAAAACGCCGAGATGGCCGGGTACCGCGTACGGATCGAAGGCTTGGACACGGCCCGCTGGGTGCTCGTGGACATGGGGGACGTCGTGGCCCATATTTTCCACCGCGACGAGCGGGAGTATTATCATCTGGAGCGTCTGTGGTCCGACGCGAAGGCAGTGGAGATCGTATGAACCTGACCGCCGGAACGGTACAAAGCCTGCGCGTCCGCAGAGAGGTGTCTCCCTACGGTTGGTTTCTCGGCTTCGGTTCCGAGGACGGCCCGGAAGTGCTGCTCCCATACGGCGAGGCGATTCATAACCGCCCGGAGGTCGGAGCGGACGTCGAAGCGTTTTTGTTCCACGACGATAAGGAGCGGATTACCGCCACGCTGCGCCAGCCGCTGATTCGTCTGGGCGAGCTGGCCCGGCTGAAGGTGGCCGATTTTCATCCCAGCTTCGGATTTTTCCTGGAGATGGGAATCGGGCGGCAGCTTCTGCTGCCGGTCAAATCCTTCCCCGCGGAGCGGAAAAACGCGTGGCCGCAGACGGGAGACGAGCTGTTCGTCGTCATGAAGCACGACAAGGAAGGGCGCATGCTGGCGCGCCTTGCCAAAATCGACGATTTCGAGCCCCTCGTGTTCCGGGCGCCCTCGTCCTGGAAAAACCAGTGGCAGGAAGGGTGGGTAACGGACGTATATCGCGACGGCGTATTCGCGCTCGTCGACGGAGGCGTCCTCGGCTTCGGCGCGCTTGGCTACATTAACGAAGGCGCAATGGTTCATCCGCTGCGCATCGGGCAGAAATTCCGCGCCCGCGTCGCGCAAGTCCGCGAGGACGGGCGGGTGTCGCTCAGCGTCAAGGCGACGAAGGAGGTCGGCCGGCTGGAGGACGCGGACCGGATTTTGGCGTTTTTGCAAGATCGTCCGGGCGGAGCGATGCCTTATTCCGATCAGACGAGCGCGGAGGATATCCAGAGACGGTTTCAGCTCAGCAAATCCGCGTTTAAGCGGGCCCTCGGCAAGCTGATGAAGGACGGGCTGATCGAACAGAGGGGCAACTGGACGCACCTGAAGACCGCTGACGGACCGGACGCACCGTCCGGAGACGAGATTAAGGATTGATTCGCGTCCATGGGGACCTGCGAGTCGACGACAGACGTTCGCAAGATGAAGGCGAGCGAAAACATTATACGGACTGGAGTTGCGGCCATGCGCACCTATCGCCAATTCGCGTCCATCTACGACCGTCTGATGGAGGAGATGCCGTACTCCGATTGGCTGAGTTTCGCCCGGCAATGCTGGGACCGATACGGCATTCCGAAGACGGTCGTGGACCTCGGCTGCGGCACGGGCAACCTGTCGATTCCGCTGGCTCGCTCGGGCTTTCGCGTGTTCGGCATCGACATCTCCTCGGAGATGCTCTCGGTCGCCCGCAGCAAATGGGAGGAGCCCCAGGCTCGCGGCGGTTACCGCGACGAACCGGGAACGATTCGCTGGCTGCAGCAGGATATGAGGGATTGGGAGCTTCCCCATTCGGCGGACGCGGTCATCAGCTTCTGCGACTGCTTGAACTACTTGACGGAGCCCGAAGACGTCTCGGCGACGATCCGGCAGACGTACCGCGGGCTGGCGCCCGGCGGACTGTTTCTGTTCGACGTCCATTCCCCGCGGCAGCTGGAGCGGTACGCGGAGGAGCAACCGTTCGTCTACGACGAGCCGGACGTGGCGTATTTGTGGACGAGCGACTACGACGCGGAGCGGATGGAGATCGAGCATTCGCTGACGTTTTTCATTCGGGAAGACGCGACGGCTTCGGGATCCGGCTCGCTGTACAGCCGCTTCGAGGAATCCCACGTACAGAGGGCTTACGACCCCGACTGGATCGCCGGGGAGCTGGCGCAAGCCGGCTTCGAGCTGCTGCATCGAGTCGCCGATTTCAAGTGGGACAAGCCGAACGCGGAATCGGAAAGGCTGTTTTACGTTGCCCGCAAGCCCGAATAATAAGGGGGGCTGCATCCAAGCCGAACGGATCGGGTACGCCGATTCCGGCGGACTTGGAAGCAGCCCTTCCGCATTTTAAAATTAAACAGGGGGCAACAATCCGATAAAACGCTTCGAAGCGGCGGACAGGGGAGAACCTTTCAGCGTGACGATGCCGATTCTTCGAGGCGGCGGAGGAGGGAGGAGCGGGATTTCGGAGATGAGCCCGGACGCAAGCTCCTCCTCGACGAATTCCCGGGCCGCGAAGGCGAGTCCGAATCCGCCGCGGACGAATTGAACGATCAGATCGATGCTGCCCAGCTCGAGCTCGGGTTCGAGAGCGACGCCGTGGGACGAGGCGTACCGGTCGATAAACCGCCGAATGCTTCCGCCCGGCTCCAGCAGGATGAGCGGATAGTCTTGCAGTCCCGCCGGCGTCAAGGGCTTTCCGTCATCCGGGAGGAAGGAAGGGGCTCCGATCAGGCATTCGCGCAGCGTCAAGCTTTCCCGGACGTCGACTTTGTCGTCGTCGACGGGAAGATTGACGATGCCGAAATCGATACGGCCGTTTCTCAGCAGTCCGAGCGTCTCGTCGGTCGTCCGGTTAGTGACGTGTATCCGCACTTTCGGATACGCTTCGCGATATTTTCTCAGATAGGGCAGCAGATAGTGCTTGCATAGCGTGTCGCTTGCCCCGATATGGATTTCCCCGCTTTCAAGATCGCGCATTTCCGCGAGCTTCTTCTCTCCGGCTTCCATCATCCGGAACGCTTGTTCAACGTAACCGAACAACGCTTCCCCTTCAACGGTCAGCAAGACCCCTTTCGGCGTGCGGAAGAAGAGCGGAGTGCCGAGCTGCCGCTCCAACTGCTTGATCGTATGGCTGACCGCCGGCTGAGTAATATGCAGCGCTGCGGCCGCCTTGGACAAGCTGCCGCAAACCGCCGTCCGGTAGAAGACGCGGTACCATTCCGTATTCGTATCCATTGGCATAATCTCCGCTTATATCCGGTATTAGGAATATCAATTATTTTAATGAAGATTCTGCCTCTATAATAAGCCTTGCACGGACAAAACGAAAGAGGAGGCCGGGAATCATGACGGTTACGGCGATCGTAGGAGCGAATTGGGGAGACGAAGGCAAGGGGAAAATGACCGATCTTTACGCGGGGAAGGCGTCGTACGTCGTCAGGTATCAGGGAGGAAGCAATGCCGGACATACGATCATTAACGATTACGGGAAGTTCGCCCTGCGCATGCTTCCTTCCGGCGTGTTTCATCCGCAGACCGTAAACGTCATCGGAGCGGGAGTCGCGCTGGACGCGGAGCGGATGCTGGCCGAGCTCGAGCGGTTGGAGGAGCGAGGAGTCGCGAAACCGAATGTCCGCTTATCGGATCGCGCCCAGGTCGTGCTCCCCGTGCACAGGCTGCTGGACGAACTCGAGGAGGAGAGGCTCGGCGCGCAAAGCTTCGGCTCCACGAGAAACGGTATCGCGCCGTTCTATGCGGACAAGTACGCCAAGCTGGGCATCCAGGTTTCCGATCTTTTTCACGAGGACATTTTGCGGCGCAAGCTGGAGCGGACGTTCGCGGCCAAGAACGTGCTGCTCGAGCATCTATACGGCAGATCGGCCTTAGAGCCGGAAGACTTGGTCGAGGAGCTCGCCGTACTCGGAAGAAGGCTCGAACCCTTCGTATGCGACGCGGCCAAGCTTCTCCGGCGCGCTTACGCGAACGGGGAACCGATTCTGCTCGAAGGTCAGCTTGGCGCGCTGAGGGACCCGGACCACGGCATCTATCCGTATTCGACGTCTTCGTCGACGCTGGCCGGACATGGCGCGGTCGGAGCGGGATTGCCTCCGTACGCGATTTCCCGCGTGCTGGCCGTCGTCAAAGCCTACTCGTCTTGCGTCGGAGCGGGACCGTTCGTCTCCGAGCTGAATGCGGAGGAAGCCGACGAGCTTCGGCGCAGGGGAGGGGACGCCGGAGAATACGGAGCCGTCACCGGCCGGCCGAGAAGAGTGGGATGGTTCGACGTCGTGGCGACGCGCTACGGCTGCGGCATTCAAGGAGCGACAGAGGCGGCGCTGACGAACCTGGACGTGTTGGGCTATTTGGAGGAAATTCCGATTTGTGTCGGCTACGAGATCGACGGAAAGGTCGTCGAGGATTTCCCGGTTTTGCCGATGCTGCTGAGAGCGAAGCCGGTTCTGCGGAAGCTGCCGGGATGGAGGAGCGACATCTCCGGATGCCGCTCGTTCGCCGAGCTGCCGGAGGAAGCGAGAAACTACGTATCCTATCTGGAGGCGGCCATCGGCGTAAACGTAACCGCCGTATCGGTCGGTCCTCACCGGAACCAGACGATACGGCGATAATAGGCTGAACCAAAGAAGCGCGAAGAGCAGGCTCGATGAAATGGAGTAAGGGAATGGTTTTGCCGCGAGTTTCGGCTTTGAGCTGCTGCCTCCCTTTCGGAAGGCAATGGCCCTCTTACCGGAGGTTCAACCTAAGGACGAGTCCTTCTCCCCGACCGGTTCGAGCTTGCCCGGCCAGAACGCCCATCTGCCGAGCAGCAGCGTAATCGCCGGCACGAGGAACGGACGAACCACGAAGGTGTCGAGCAGAACGCCGATCGCGGTAATCGTTCCGAATTGCACGAGCACCTGGATCGGCAGCGTCGCCAGAACGGCGAACGTCCCGGCCAGAATAAGCCCCGCGGAAGTAATGACGGCGCCCGTCTCGCCGACGCCTTCCTTGATCGCCTGCTTAAGCGGCATTGATTTTCTTTTTTGCCAGATGCTCGAGATCATGAAGATGTTGTAGTCTTC
>JAEZZE010000014.1 GCA_023418755.1 Bacillota bacterium
GACGATTCACGGTCCCCGAGCCATTCGCGCTGGACAACGCCAAGGCCCGGTATATCCGGATCGCGGGCTCCGGCAATACGATCAATAAGTGGAATAGCATCACCGAGGTCCGTCTATACGGTACATCGGGAGACAACGAAGGCGGCGCCGTTCCCGGCAGCGGCAATCAGCCGGGCAATGAAGATCCCGGCGCGAAGCTGCCACAGGAAGCGCTCAAGGCGATCGCTCGCCATTGGGCCAAGGACGATCTAATCCGGGCTGCCGAACTGAAGCTTTGGGATCTGCCGCCTGACGGCCAGACGTTTAATCCCAACAAGCCGATCAACAGGGCGGAGTGGGCGCAGCTGCTGGCGCGCGCGCTGGGTATTCAAGCGTCCGGCGATGCCGCGGACTTCGACGATATCCAGGGACTGGACGAGGAACACAAGCAGGACATTGCCGCGACGCTGCAAGCCGGCATTCTCACGGGTTTTGAGGACGGCAGCTTCCGGCCGCAGCTGGAAGTGACCCGCGAGGAGATGGCCTTCGCGCTGTCCCGGGCGCTGAAGCCGTCGTCCGACACGGGTTCGCCGACGTCGCTTTTCGCGGACGACAAGTCGTTGTCGGCCTGGGCAAGAGACAGCGTGTACGCTCTGAACAGGCAAGGCGTGCTGCTTGGCCGCGGCGATAAGTCATTCAAGCCGGCCGACAGCGCGACCTTGGCCGAGGCGATCGTCGCCTTGCTCAGAGTCATGGACATCCTGAACGCGCAAGCATAGCCACAAATAAGTCCCCGCATGCCGGAGCCTGCGAACAAGGTTCGGCATGCGGGGACTTTGGTTTGCCTGCATCGGCAGGGCGGCGAGACGCGCCGGCGCTGCCGCGTCGCTATTCCGGCCGCCGAACGGCCCGCGCTTCGTCCAGACGGCTGCGGAGCAAGCTTCGACTGGCCAGGAAGACGCACCAGGAGATCAGTAAGGAGGCAGCGCCCAGCAGGAACAGATGCGAATACGACAGGTACCGGGACAGTGCGCCGAACAAGATGGCGCCCAAACCGTTGCCGAGATCAAAGCAGGTGAAGAAAGAGGCGTTGGCCACGCTTTTGCGGTCGGGATGCGACAGTCGCAGCACGGCCGCCTGCAAGGCGGGCTGGGAGGAGCCGAAGCCGAGCCCGAACAGGACGGCGGCGACGATGATAAGGCCCGGCTGATCGGCGAGGCTGAGAACGAGCATGCCGGCGGCAGCGCACAGCAGCCCGGGCAGGACGATACGGGCTTCGCCGTAGCGGTCGGCTAGCTGTCCGGTGAGCGGACGGGACAGCAGCAGAGCGCAGGCGTAGGCCAGGAAGAACAGGTCGTTGCTGACCGCAATCTCCTCGGCGAACAGAGGCCAGAAAGATAACAGTCCGCCCAAAGCCAGTGCGTTGAAGAAGACGATGACCAGAATCGGGCCGGCCCTGGTCTCGAAAAAGACGATTCCGCTGTGCGCAGACTGAAGGGCATAAGGAACTCGGGTGATGTAGGCCAGCGTCAGCGCGACCAGCAGCAGCAAGGCCGCATACCAGAACAGGTGACGGAACGACTGGGCATCCATCACCCACACGCTGATCAACGGACCGATGGCCATTGCCAGGGTAGGAGCCGTGCCGAACCAGCCCACGCCCTCCGCCCGTCGATGCGGCGGCACGATATCGGCGACGGTCGCTCCGATCGCGGCGGTAGACGTCGCCCAGCTCATGCCGTGCACTATTCGCAGGAGCAGCAGTCCGAGCAAGCCGACGGCAAACTCGTAGCCGATCAGCGACAGCAGGAACAGCAGCAGGCCGCTCAGCATGAACGACCTTCGGCCATACTTGATCATCAGCCCGCCAATCAGCGGGCGGACGAGCATCGAGGAGAGGGTAAACAAACCGATAATCAAGCCGATCTGCGCTTCGCTTCCGCCCAATGAACGAATATAGAGCGGGAGCGCCGGCAGCAGCAAATAAAAAGCGATGCAGAGCAGCATCATAACGAGATTTAATTGGATAAATGAATGCGTCCACAGTTTGTTCATGCCTCTGTTCCCTCCATTCGAATCCTCCAAGCCCCGCATCTCCTCTCTCCATCGTCACGGCGATAATGACCATCATACGATCGGATATTTTCAAGAAGCAATCGGTTCTTTTTTAGAAAATAGTTGATCATTACGATTCGTAACAGACGACTAGGATCGGGAAACAAACCGATTTACGACGGCTTCTCCACCGTTATACAGTGACATCGTAACCGGTCGGCGGAAGATCGGGTATGCAAAAGCCATTATGCGAGGAAAGGAGGAGAGGGTGAGAGGTGTTGAAATCGATCCTGCGGAGCAGACAATTGCTGCTGCTGTTTCTGCCTTGTCTGTTATACTTTTTGATCTTCAAATATTATCCCATGTACGGGGTCTTGATCGCTTTCAAAGACTACAATCTATTTAAAGGCTTTACGGAGAGCCCGTGGGTAGGCCTCAAGTACTTCGAGATGTTCTTCAACAATCCGGATGCGCTGGAGCTGATTCGGAACACCTTTCTGATCGGCTTGTATTCCTTGATCTGGGGGTTTCCCGCAGGGCTTGTGCTGGCGCTCGTGCTGAACGAGGTGAAGAAAGCCTCCTTCAAGAAGCTTGTGCAGATTGTCAGCTATTTGCCGCACTTTCTGTCAACCGTCGTCGTCAGCGGGATGGTCGTATCGTTTTTGGCGCCGCGCACCGGTCTCATTAATGTGATCATTACCTGGTTCGGCGGAGATCCCATCCATTTTCTGGCGGAGCCGGAGTGGTTCAGGACGATCTATGTCGCATCCGGGATCTGGCAAGGCATGGGCTGGGGAGCGATTATTTATTTGGCGTCGCTGTCGGGCATTGATCCTCATCTGTACGAAGCGGCCGTCATGGATGGGGCGAACAAGTTCAAGCAATTGATTCATGTGACCTTGCCCTGTATTGCGCCGACGATCATGACGCTGTTCATTCTGGAGACGGGCTGGGTGCTGACGGTCGGGTTTGAAAAGGTGTTTCTGCTGTACAACCCCGCGACCTACGAGACGGCCGACGTCATTGAAACGTATGTGTACCGGGTAGGCATCATCGGCAAAAATTTCAGCTATGCAACCGCGATCGGACTGTTTGTTTCGCTGGTCTCACTGGTATTCCTGTACACAACCAACTATTTGAGCAAAAAATTCAGCGATACGAGCTTGTGGTGAGGTGAAGCACATGGTAACCAGAACGACAATGACCGGACACCTGTTCACAAGCTTGAAAATTCTGTTTCTGCTATTCATCATTGTGATCATGCTGTTCCCGTTCATTAATATGATTGCGGTTTCATTAAGCGGCAATGTACCGATCATGCAAAATCGCGTAGGTCTGTGGCCGGTTGAATTCAACATTAAAGCCTATGAAAGCGTACTCAGCGATCCGATGATTTTGCGGGCGTATCTGAATACGTTCAACTACGTGACGACAGGGACGCTCATTTCCCTGGCGGTATCCACGATGGGGGCATTTGCCCTGTCCCGTGCCAAGATGGTTTTTAAGAAGACGTTTATGATGATGATCGTGTTTACGATGTTTTTTAGCGGCGGCATGATTCCAACCTTCCTGGTGGTCAGGGAGTTGGGACTCATGAATACGATGTGGGCGGTCATTTTGC
>JAEZZE010000030.1 GCA_023418755.1 Bacillota bacterium
AAAGTCCGGAAATCAGCCGAATCTGCAGGAATAAGGCGGAAAATCCGCTTTATTATCTCCGATTCGACCCGGATCCCGGAAATAAGGCGGGAAATCCGCCTTGTCGCTACTCGCGCTGTTCCATCGACTCAAGATCCGCCCAAGCCCTCGACCCGGCGTTCAAGCTCGAATATGAGCTCGTTCGCTTTTCTTTTATTCAGGGAGTACCGTTTCGGCTCGTCGAGCTTCGCCGAGAGCTCTTTGATCTTCGCGATTTGCGTTTTCGTCGGGGGCTGCTGCTCGATCAGCCTCTCATAGTTCTGATAAGCGACCTTAACCGCGGTTTCCGGGGACAGCAGGTCGATGATCTCGAACATGGCGTAGGCCGCGCGAGTTTTGCCGATGCCGTAGCCTCCGTCGGTGGAAAGGAAAAAGCGGTCCGGGTAGCTCTCGATCAACGGAACGAAATCTTCGAGCTTGTTCCCGCTGCCGGGATCGTACGCGGTGAAGCCGGGACAGAAATCGATATACAGGTTCGGGAATTCCTTGATCATTCCTTCAACATGAGAGGGAGGATTGAACACGTTAGCGTGAGCAAATACGAAGATCGTATCCGGGTGCTCCCTGAGAGCGCGCACGAAATAGCTGATCGGCATTCCGTTCGGCGGGTCGATGTGAAGCAGGATCGGAGCCTTGTAAACGGCCGCCAGCTCGTAGATATCGGGAAGATGGCCGTCGTTAGGGTGCTGGGCCTTCCATTCCACCTGGCTTACGACCGGGGAAGCCGTCGAAGCGGCTACGACCTCCCCGATGGCCAGATAGCCTTGTTCAAGCTTTCTCTCCACGATCCGCGGCCCCTCCTCGTCGTAAACCGGGAATCCGGCGAACGAGGGATAGATGCGCTCCGGATTCGAGCGATAATGCCCCCAAGCCATCGCATCGGTCATTTGCGCGCTTGGCTCGGACACGTCCCCGAACAAGACGAGACGATCCATCCCTTGGGCTCCCCACCATCCTGCGGGATCGTTCGTATGGGCGTCATGATTGTGGATATCGATGACAGTCAAAGGTTCGTATACGTCGGTCAGATAAGCGTTGGGTCTTCTGTTCTCGCGAAGTTGGCGCACCATGTCCGCTGCCGCCGGATCCGGGGCATAGCCGACGTCGGCTTCCACGACCGTCTCGGCCGGCCGGCTTCCGGCGGAACACGAAGCCGCGAAGAGGAATATGCCGACAACAAGCCCCAGTTTCATCGCGACGGATAAAGACTTCGGATAACGAATGAAAGAGGAAGGCATAGGGATAGTCTCCTTGTCGAAGGAAGTTAGTTCCATCATACACCTTCCTGACTCCGACTCGATGCGTAAAATTACGAATATTAAAGCGAATATTCCGGGATACCGGCGTCAGGCTTCCCCTCCCTGGGCAACCGGAAGAGTTCTCGTCTCAAGGCGCCCTTTTTATGAACGCTACGTACACGCTCATTCCTCTTGCCGGGGAGACATACGATAACGTGCGTTGTCCCGGCAAGAAAAAAGATCCTCGAAGGGAAAAGGGCTGCGCTTTTTACGAAAAACCCTATCGCACCGGCCCTGCCCGGGTGTTCAGAGCCCCTCCGTTGCATTTTAAAGAAAACGGCGTATAATAGAGGTATAGTCAAAGAAAGTCAAAGTCAGATCCGCGCCGAAAGGAGGCCTGACGTGCGTAATATATCCGATCTTATCGAACACTATCTGAAGCAGAGCCTGGAGAGCAGCCAGGGGGGCGCCATCGAAATCCAGCGAGGCGAGCTCGCCGACAAATTCTCCTGCGTGCCGTCGCAGATCAACTACGTGATCAGCACGCGCTTTACGCTCGAGAAAGGCTACTTCGTGGAAAGCAAACGCGGAGGAGGCGGGTATATCCGCATTCAACGCGTCGATCTTCCTTCGCTGGAGGCGGTTCAGCGCCACATCCGCCAGACGGTCGGGGACAGGATCGATCAGACGACGGCGGAAGGATTGATCTACCAATTGGAGGAAGCCCGTTTTCTGACCGAACGGGAAGCTTATTTGCTGAAAGCGGCCGTCTCGCGCGACACGCTGGCGCTGAAGCTTCCGCTTCGGGACGAGATTCGGGCGAAGCTGCTCAAGGCGATGCTGATCGCCTTGCTTGCGAAATGACGAGAGGAGGCTGAGGGCCATGCAATGTCAAGAATGCGGCAAACGGCCGGCTACGCTTCATTTTACGAAATTCGTCAACGGGGAGAAAGCCGAGCTGCACATTTGCGAGACGTGCGCCAGGGAAAAGGGGGAGCTGCTTCCGGGAACCGGCGGGGGATTTTCCATCCACAACCTGCTCTCCGGTTTGCTGGACTTCGAGCCCCGCAATCAGACGGCCAAGCCGCCCGCGGTCAAATGCGACACTTGCGGGATGACTTACACGCAATTCAGCAAAGTCGGCCGGTTCGGCTGCAGCGATTGCTACAGGCACTTCTCCGAGCGGCTGGACCCGCTGCTGAAGCGGGTGCACGGAAATACGGTCCACGTCGGCAAGGTGCCGAAGCGGGCGGGCGGCCACTTGAAGACGAAGCGAGAGATCGATCGGCTGAAGAAGGAAATGCAGGGCAGGATCGAGCGGGAGGACTTCGAGACCGCGGCTCAGCTGCGCGACCGGATCCGCGAGCTCGAGAGCGAAATGAGCGGCTGAAAGGCAGGGATGAACGATGGCGAAAAGAAAATTCACGAAGCAGGCGCTTAGTCAGTGGATGAAGGGGGACGGACCCGAATCCGAGGTCGTGATCAGCAGCCGCGTGCGGATCGCCCGCAACTTGCGGAATATGCCTTTTCCGCTCATGGCGAGCCCCGAACAGTCCTTGGCGGTCGCGGACCAGCTTCTCGGAGTGGCGGAGAGCGGCCGTCTGAACGGGCTCGGCAAAATCGAGCAGATTCGGCTGTCGGAGCTGACCGAGCTGGAGAAGCTCGTGCTCGTCGAGAAACACTTGATCAGTCCGAATCTGGCGAACGAATCCCGGGCAGGCGCGCTTATTCTGAGTCCGAACGAAGATATCAGTGTAATGATTAACGAAGAGGACCATCTTCGCATTCAATGTTTATGCTCGGGGTTTCAGGTGAACGAGGCTTGGGATTCGGCGAGCAAGATCGACGATGTTTTCGAGGAGCAGGTCGATTACGCCTTCGACGAAAAGCACGGATACTTAACGAGTTGTCCGACGAACGTCGGCACGGGAATTCGCGTCTCGGTCATGATGCACCTGCCCGCGCTCGTAATGACGGGGCAGATCAACCGGATTTTGTCGGCGGTAACCCAAGTCGGTTTGGCCGTAAGAGGCATTTACGGGGAGGGG
>JAEZZE010000142.1 GCA_023418755.1 Bacillota bacterium
TCGCTCCTGTCCAGTCCAGTCCTGTCGCTCCTGTCCTGTCCGCTCCTGTCCAATCCAGTCCTGTCCGGTCCTGTCCGGTCCTGTCCGGTCCGATCCGGTCCGGCCTTAACCGACCCCCGCCTTGCCCCGGGAGTGGCGGACCAGTTCCTCGTAATAGCCTCGAAGCTCCAGCAGCCGGGCGTGCGTGCCTTCCTCGACGATCCTCCCGCCGCGCATGACGACGATCCGGTCGGTGTGAAGGATCGTCGACAGACGGTGCGCGATGACGATCGTCGTTCGATGCTCCGAGACGACGCGAAGGGCGTTCTGGACGAGCTGCTCGGTATAGGAATCGAGATTCGCGGTCGCTTCGTCCAGAATGAGGATTTTCGGCTGGAAGACGATAATTCTCGCGAAGGAGATGAGCTGGCGTTCTCCGGCGGACAACCCGCTCCCTCTCTCCGACAGCCGGGTGTCGTAGCCGTCCTTCATGCGGCCGATCAGTTCGTCCGCTCCGACGAACCGGCAGGCGCGCTCGACTTCTTCCCTGGAGATCGATTCGTCGAACATCCTTACGTTATCGACGATGCTTCCCGAGTACAGGTACGGCTCCTGCTGCACCAATCCGATCAATCTGTGCAGCTTCGCTTGGGCGATGTCGCGCACATCCGTTCCGTCGATTTTGACGCTTCCTTTGCGAACGTCATAGAAGCGGCATAGCAAGCCGATCAGCGTGCTCTTCCCGGCCCCGGTCGCGCCGACGACGCCGATCATCTCACCGGGCTCGATGCGCAAGCTCAAATCGTGTATGACCGGTTGACCTTCTCCGTAGTAGAAGTGAACCCGTTGAAAATCGATTCGTCCCCGTACCGTTCTCATGTCCACGTTCTTGGGCACGGCGGGATCCTTCACTTCCGGCTCGATCGAGAAAATGCCCCATATCCGGTTCGCGGAAACCATGGCCGACTGCATCGTGTTCCATTGCTGGGTAATCGTGCTGATCGGCTGGAAAAACAGACGAATGTAGGTGATAAAGGCGTACAGCACGCCGAACTCGACATTTCCTTGAAACACCGCGTTCCCTCCGACCCATGTCACGAAAGCGACGGCAAGACCTCCGAGAATGTCGAAGGAACGGTTAAATAGAACGTTCGTGCTCACTTCGCTGAGATTGGCGCCGAAATACGCCCGGTTGCGGTCCGCAAACCGGCTTTTTTGCTCTTTCTCCTGATGAAAAGCCTGAATCAGGCTCATCCCCGCCAAGTTCTCCGCCGCAAAGGAGATGAGCCGGGATAACGCCGTCCTGGCTCTCTGATACGTCTTGCGCATATGCCTGCGGAAAGCGATCGCGATCAGAAAGATGATCGGAACAAGAACGAGGCAGTACAACGTCAGCTCGGCATCGAGGTGAAACATGACGGCGACGATGAAAATCAGCGTTAATCCGTCTCGCATCAAGCTTAGCAGCACTTGCGAGAAAAACTGGTTCAACGATTCGGTATCGCTGGATACGTGAGTAATCAGGCTTCCGCTCGGCGTCCGGTCGAAATACGACATCGACAACCGGGAGATGTGCCGGAACAAGTCTTTGCGAATGCGGGCGATAATGCTCTGGGAAGCGTATTGCAGCACATTGTTCATCAAATAGCTGAAGACGAAGCCCGACACCGACAGCAGAAGATACAGCCCGCAGATCAACAGCAGCATTCGGAAATCGTTCTTGCCGGCCATGATGTTATCGTCGATCGCGACCTTCACCAGGTACGGCTGGAGCAAATCGGCCGCCACCGCGAGCAGCGTCAGGAAGAAAACGAGCGTGAATTGCCGGCGGTGGGGCTTGCCGTAAGCGAGCAGGGAGCGAAAAGCCGTTTTCTTGCCGGCTTCGGGATTATTCGGCATCGCGGCTTCCCTCCTCCTGAATGGCGTATAGGGTGGCATACATGCCCTGCTGGCCGACCAGCTCCGCATGGGTGCCGCGCTGCACGATTCGTCCTTCGTCCAGCACGACGATTTCGTCCGCATGCTTAAGCGCGCTGATCCGATGCGCGATCACGATCGTCGTCAGGCCTTCGCGTTCCGCGGATATCGTATCGATGATCTTCTGCTCCGTGACCGCGTCCACCGCGCTGACGCTGTCGTCCAAGATCATGATCGGCGCGCGCTTGATCAGTCCGCGGGCAAGACTCGTTCTTTGGCGCTGGCCTCCGGACAGCGTGACGCCGCGCTCTCCCAGCTTCGTCTCGAACCGGTCCGGGAACTCGACGATATTGCCGTAGATTTGCGCCTGCTTGGCGGCTTCCTCGACCCGGCACATCGCGGAATCTCGTCGGTAGAAAGCGATGTTGTCCCTGATCGTGGTGCTAAACAGAAAGCCTTCCTGCGGCACGTAGGCGATCTGATCGCGCAAGCTCTCCAGCGTCAACTGTCGGATATCCGTGCCGCCGATTCTGATCGTGCCTTCGGGCGGATCGTACATTCGGAGCAGCAGCTTCATAAGCGTCGTCTTGCCGCTGCCGGTCTTCCCCAGAATGCCGACGGTCGAGCCGGGTTCGATGTCCAGGTTCAAGTCGTGCAGCGCTTCCATATCCGAATCGGGGTACGAGAACGTCAAACGGCGGATCCGGATTCCGGCGTGCTTCAGATCGCGCGCCAAAGCCTGCTCCGCCTCCCGTATTTCTCCCTTCTTGGCCAGCAGCTCGTTGATCCGGTCGAGGGAAGCCCGCGACCGCTGCATCGTATTGATGACGCCGCCGATCTGCTGCAAAGGATTGACCATCATTCGAATGTAAAGCGTAAGCGCGACGAAGTTACCGAGGGAAATGCGTTGATGGATCGTCAGATAGCCGCCGTAGACGATCGCGACGATCAAGGACAGCGTTCCCAGAAACGGGATAAGCGCTTGGAACAGAGAGGAGACTCGCACGAGCTTGAGCTGCTTCTCGTGAATCCGGTCGACCGTAGCGCCGAAGCGCGCTCCCATGACCGGTTCCGACGCAAACTTTTTCGTTACCCGTATGCCTCCGAACTGCTCTTCCGCGGACTCCGTCATTTTCCCCAGCGCCTCCTGCACGGACAACGATCGGGAGCGAATGACCGGACCGAATCTGCTCACGATCCAGGGGATGGCCAGCAACGGCAGCACGCTCACCGCGATCAACCGGAGCGGAATGTCGCTTGCCAGCATCATGGCCGCCGCCGACACGATCAGAATGCCGGAGTTCGTCGACTGGTTGATGCCTCTGGCGATCGCTTCGCGCACCGCGGTCACGTCGTTCATGACGTAGCTGAGAAGTTTGCCTACGCCGTTCTTGGAGTAGAAATGCTCGCCCAGCGTCATGAAATGGTCGAACAGCCGGCCTCGCGTAAAAAACTCGAACAAGCGTCCGAGCCTCATCACGATGTATTGTCCCATTCCGGCCAGAACGCCGAAAGCGATGCCTACGCCCAGCAGCAGCAAGCTATAATCGACGATGTGCGAATACGTCAGCCGATCGTCCTTCAATTGATCGGCAAAGCTGCCGATAATGCGCGGGTAGAAAGACTGAATGATATTTCCCGCGGCCATAAACAGAATCGCGAGAAGGTAGAACGGCCATTTTCCTTTCAAGTAATCGACGAGCACGCGTTGCGACTTCAAACGGCATCACTTCCCGGGCGTATTTCCTTCACCGCCATTGTAGACGTTTTCCCAGGGGGGAACAAGGAATGGACGAAGGACCTATCGGGCGTTATCCGAAGAAAAACGGGCATCCCTTGGGAAAGAGCCGCGCTCCAGCGCAATTTCCGCGAATCGGCCGAAAGTCGGCGAATCCGGCTCCGGCTCCGGCTCTCTCGCCCGATAAAGTCCCCTCTTCTCCCATCCGTCTACGTCCGCCTGTCCGTCTCCGGGACGTGCTTGTCAACGATAAAAGAGATCGATGTTCCTTGACCGGGCAGACTCCGGATCCGAAGACCCTTGCCGTACATTCGCTTAAGCCGGCGGTCCGTATTGATCAAGCCGACTCCGGCCCCCATATCCGAATCCTCCCCCTTGCGCTCGAGCGGATTCTCGTCCATTCCGATCCCGTCGTCCTCCACCGCGATCTCCGCGTAAGCGCCGAAGTCGGACACCCGAATCGCGATCCGTCCGCCGTCGGACCGTTTCATGACGCCGTGGCGGATCGCGTTCTCGACGAGCGGCTGAATCGTCAGCAGCGGAATTCGCAGCTGCTTGCATTCCTCTATTTCCCACGATACGATCAACCGCTGCTCGTACCGTTCCTGCTCGATTTGCAGATAGGACCGGACGAGGCTGAGCTCCTCTTCGATCGGAACGGGGCCGTCGATATTTTGAAGCTTGAACTTGTCCCGCAAATGGTTGCCGAAGGCTTCGAGCATATTGCGCATCCGGTTCAGATCGATTTCGCTCAGCGCCCGGATCGCCGTCAAGGTATTGTAGAGGAAGTGAGGCTGAATTTGAGCGTGCAGCCAGGCCGACTCCAGCCGCAGACGTTCGCGGACGGATTTCTTCACGTCGGTCAGCGCCTTCACCCTGGAACGCAGTTCCAGCGCTTCTACCGGCTTGGTTACGTATTCGTTGGCTCCCGCCTGAAATCCATGGGAAATATCCTCTGGCCGGCTTCTTGCGGTCAGCAGCAGGATCGGCAGCTCCGAGATCGAATACCGGTCGCGAATCGCGCGCGTCAGCTCGTAGCCGGACATGCGGGGAAGCATGACGTCCGACACGATCAAGTCCCATTCCTTCTCGTCCAGAACGTCGAGCGCCTGCTTGCCGCTCGTGACCGACGTCATGTCGTAGCTCTCGAAAGAGAGAATCGATTCGAGCACTTTCAGGTTGACGGGATCGTCGTCGATCAGCAAAATTCTCGGCCGATCCGCGGAGGGCCGATCCGTCTGCGCCTTGGCCGCTTCGTCCCCGGACTTCACCGACTCCCCGGACAGGGACGCGGAGGCTTCCGCCATGGCGATCGACGCGGCGGCGACGGCTCTCCCTTCCTCCCCGGCGTCGACCGTATCGGCTGCCAGGCTCAAGGAGAACACGAATTCCGAGCCCTGCCCCGGAACCGAGCTGACCTGCAGCGACTCGCCGTGCAGCTCCAGCAGCTGCTTGCATATGCCGAGCCCGAGACCGAAGCCTCCCTCGATCATGGTCTGGTCCGCGCTCGCCTGCTCGTAAGGCTCGAAAATTCGCTTCATCGTCTCCTCGTCCATGCCGATCCCCGTGTCCGCGACCGACACGTAGACTTTGTCTCCCTCGACCCGCGCCCGAATGGCGACTTCTCCGTCGCTCGTAAACTTCACGGCGTTGTGAAGCAAATTGAAGACGATCTGAACGACCCGGTTCTCGTCGGCGTACACGCGGGGAAAGTTTTCCGGAATGCCGTTCACGAGCTTGACCGGCGTACCCTCCCGCATCGATTGCAGAATGTCCAGCACGCCGGTCGCGACGGCATGGATGGAGAAGCTGCCGTAGTTCAGGCGAGGCGCATTCTCCTTCAGGCTCATCGCGTACAGCAAGTCGTTCAGCAGGAGCGACATCCTCCGCCCTACGGACAGCACGACCTCCAGGTCCTTGACGCTCCTGTCCTGCAACGCGCGTCTTTCTCTCTCCAGCACGCCTTGCGTTATGTTTAATATGCCGTGCAGCGGATTGCGCAGCTCGTGGGACGTGTTGGCGAGGAACCGATCCTTCTGCTTGTCCGCTCTTTGCAGCTTGGAGGCAAGGCTTTTCGTCTCCGCATGGGTTTGAAAATAGCGGGTGAACCACAGGGAAGCGTAACAAGAGGTGGAGACGATCAGATCGAACGGATAATACATGACGCTGATGCCCATGACCATCTGGATGCCCCACCAGGCGAAGTTGCTTGTGAACGCGACCAAGGCAAACAGCAATGGAACGTTAATCTTCACATCCTTGACGGACGCGCGAATCATGGAGAAAACCGTGATCAATATGGCGACCGCGGCGGCTGCCGCGTACAAAGCTTGGATCGTCAGGATGTATCGCGCGGGCAAGGCGATCGCCAGAATGGCGGCTGCTCCGCATAGCCGGGAAAACCAGGGACCGAGCTTCCGCCAGAAAGCGGGCCATTGGTGCGACACGCACATCAGCAGCGAATAGGCGATGCCGGCCATGGCCAGATGAACAAGCTTGAAGCCCCAATCGTAATCGACCGGCAAATATTGATGCAGCACTTTCTCGTTGCTGCCGAACGAGTCCATGACCGTCGCGCTGAAGGTAAGCAAGGAAAAGTAAAGCAACCTTCTCTCCCGGTTGCCGATCACGTAAAGGACAAGAGCGTATCCGCCGTGAAGCAGAAACACGACGATGGCCAGCTCCTGCATCGACACGGATAGCCGCGTCTCGCGCGCGATCGCCGCTTCCGTTCCGAACTTGATCGATCGAACGATCCCGCCTTCACGGATGTCTTTGTAATTCGCCGCTTGGACGATCAGCTCGATGTCCCCGGAGCGATCCGCGACGAACGAAGCGCCGTAAGGCAGGTTCCCCGCTTCGTACGTGGCCTCGTCGTCCGACGGGAGCCCCGAACTCGCCAACAGCCGGCCGTTGGCGTACAATGCCGAAGAACTGCGCACGCTGGAAACGCGAATGCCGAACGTCGTTTCCGTCCCCGGGTCGACTCGAATGACGAGCCGATAGGAGCCGTATCCGAA
>JAEZZE010000150.1 GCA_023418755.1 Bacillota bacterium
GCCCTAAGACGGACAGCGCCGTCGCCGATTTGCCGCTCCCGCTCTCTCCGATCAGCGCGACGATCGTACCGGGAGACACGTCCAGGCTCGCTTCCCGGACCGCTTCCACCGCCCCGTTCGGCGTTGCGAATTGCACGCTCAGCCCGCGAATACGCAGCAGCTCGCCGTTGTTCATCCGTTCTCCCTCCTTCTCCGTGAAGCGGTTAATCCTTCCTCAGTCCTTCTCCCAGCAGGTTAAAGCCTGCCGCGACCGCCATAATCGCCAACCCGGGAAACAGCATCAGCCGGGGCGCCGTCTGCATATAGGCGCGGCTGTCGCTGAGCATCGCCCCCCACTCGGGCGTCGGCGGCTGCGCGCCGAGCCCGAGAAAGGAAAGCCCCGAAATCGAGAGAATGATCGTTCCGATCTCGAGCGAAGCGAGCACCAGCAACGGACGGGCCGCGTTGCGGATCAGATGTCGCAGCACCAGCTGCCGATGCGAAGCGCCGGAGGCGCGGGCGGCCAGCATAAAATCCTTCTCCTTGATCTGAAGGGCGATGCCGCGAACGATGCGGGCATGACCCGCCCAGCCTACGAGCACGAATGCCAGCAGCAGGTTCGGCAGGCTCGGTCCGAGCAGCCCGGCGATCGCCAGCGCCAGCACCAGGCCGGGAAACGCCAGCAGCAGATCGACGAGGCGCATGACGGCCTGATCCGTCCGGCCGCCGACGTAACCGGCGAGCGTGCCGACCGGTACGCTGATCAACAGCACGGCTCCCAGCGCCAGCAACGAATAGAGCAGCGACGTCCGCGTGCCGGCTATAAGCCTCGACAGCACGCATCGGCCGAGATGATCGGTTCCGAGCGGATATTCCGGGGATGGCGGGCTCAGCCGGATGTCCAGATTGATCGTCAGCGGATCCGACGGCATGAGATACGGAGCGAAGAGAGCGACCAGCAGCGCCAGACCGACAAGACTGCCCCCAATCCACACGGCTGCGCTTGTCCGGGAAGGCGCGGCATTGACATTCATACGCGCTCCCTCCTTAAGCCGGCTCGCCGAGACGAATTCTCGGGTCCAGAAACCTGTAGCCGATATCCGTCAGCAAGTTGGCGGCAACGACGCTTATGGCCATAAACAGCACATAACCCTGGATGACGATATAGTCTTTGGCGAAGATCGCGTCTACGGCGTATTTGCCCAGGCCCGGCCAAGCGAAGATCGTCTCTACGACGACGGCCCCGCCGAGCAAGCGGCCGAAATGAATGCCCAGCAGCGTCGCGGCCGGCAGCAACGCATTGCGCAGCGCGTGCGAACCGACGACGGTCGCCTCGCGCAAGCCGCGCGCTCTGGCGGAACGCACGTAGCCGCGGCGAAGTACGTCCGCCATGCCCGCGCGGATGAGCCGGATGTATGTACCCGCCATACCGAAGGCCAGCGTAAAAGCCGGCAGCGGCACGCTGGCGATTCCGTCCATACCGGTGACCGGAAACCACTTCAGCTTTACCGCTCCGTAGTACATCAGCAGCAGTCCGAGCCAATAACCGGGCATGGAGACGCTGAGCAGCGACAACGCCCGGCCAACGCGGTCGATCCAGCCACCCGGCTGCAAGGCCGAGACGACGCCGATCGGCAGCGCGACCAGCAGCAGCAGAGAGATGGCGCTAGCGGTCAGCAGCAGCGTGGCCGGCAGCCGGCTGAGCAGCTCCTCCGTCACCGGCCGGCCGCTGCCGAAGGACAAGCCCAGATCTCCGTGAAGCGCCCGCCGCAGCCAATGCCCATATTGCGCGTACAGCGGCTTGTCAAGCCCCATCTCGACCCGCGCCGCGGCAACCGCTTCGGGCGAAGGCTGAACGCCGTCGGAGCGAAGCTGGATTTCGGCCGGATCGCCCGGCGTCAGGCTCATCAACCCGAACGCGATCAGCGAAATGCCGAACAGCAGCGCTGCGGTCTGCAGCAGCCGCTGCAAAACGAATTTGATCATTGTTCCGTTCCAACTCTCTAATCGTAATAATTACTATTAAGGATGACGATATTATGCCTCACCTTCGGCTTTGTTGTCAATTGCGGATGGAGAATTTAAATCGACCGGTCTCTAGCGGATGAGGGTTGAACGAATCCGAAACGAGGGGAAAGCGAGGTGATAACCGGGGCGGTGCAAGGATCTGATGACTAGGAGATCCTGCACCGCTATCCGGAGCCGGATCCTAGCAAAAAGGCGAGCTGTTCGTTCATGTACTCGGGGCTATGGGAGAAGCCGTCCTCGTACCACTGGATAAGAAGTCCCATGATCGCATTGGTCTGATAAGCGACCACCAGAGACAGATTTTGGACGTCCGACGGATGGGGCGAGGAACTGTCCAGCATTAAGCTCTTGATTTTGCCGAACAGCGAATAGTAGTAAGTCAAAGAGGAATTCCTATCGAACACGATTTCATAGAACGCCTGGTATTTTTTCACATGGTGGAAAATGCGGATCGTCGAAGGATCGAGGCGACTCGGAACTAACCGGGGCACGCGGCGGTAAGGTTCGTAATACGAGTCCTCCAGATCCTGGAGCAGATGACGGAGGTGCTCGTCGAACAACGCGCCGACATCCTTATAATGAAGATAGAAAGCCCCTCTGCTTACCTCGGCTTTCCGGCAAAGCGAAGACACCGAGATCGATTCGAGAGGAGCGGTTTTGAGCAGCGCCAATAGAGCTTGATGCAAATCTTTCTTCGTGTTGATGACGCGCAGATCGTTTGGATTCATCTGTCCCATTCCCCGCTTAAGTCCTGTCAATCCGACGACTTAGTGAACACTTCAGGCGAATGTGTCCAATATCTCGAATTCAACTTGTATTATATAACGGGACGAGGGAATTGTAAAAAGGCTGCAAGAAGAATCGGCTCCCTGCAGCCTTTTGCAATCGGTATATTCAGAAGCCCGCCGTCCACCCGGCGTCCGCGGCGATCACCGCGCCGTTCACGAAGCTGGACTCGTCGGACGCCAGGAACAAAGCCACTTGCGCGATTTCTTCCGCTTGTCCTACGCGAGGGATTACGCCTTGCGTCACTTTCGTCCGCGAAGCGCCGAATTCGTTGACGTTGGTCATCGTCGAGGCGATATTGGTCATCGTCGCCCCGGGCGCGATCGCGTTGCAGCGAATGCCCTTCTGAGCGTACATGAAGCCCGTATTTTTCGTAATGCCGATGACCGCGTGCTTGGACTCCGTATACGCCGCGCCCGCATGGGCGCCGCTGAAGCCGCCCGTGGAAGCCGTATTGACGATAACGCCGCTCCCTTTCTCCAGGAAGATCGGCAGCGCCTTGCGGATCGCGCGCATGACTCCCTTCGTGTTCACGTCGAAAATCAAATCCCATCTCTCGTCGTCCACGTCCCCTACAGGCGCCATATTGTCCATGATGCCGGCGTTGTTGACCAGAATGTCGAGCGTGCCGAATTCGCTGACGGCCTTGTCGATCATCGCGCTGACGTCGCTTAGGTCGCCGACGTTCGTCTTGATCGCGACGGCCTCTCCGCCGCTTGTCCGTATGCCGGAAGCGACCGATTCCGCCCCTTCGATATTCAGGTCCGATACGACGACCTTCGCGCCTTCCTTCGCGTACAACTCCGCAATCGCTTTGCCCATGCCCGAGGCGGCGCCGGTGACGACGGCTACTTTGCCTTTTAATCGCATCGAGAATCCCTCCGTTATTTTAATGAACAACTGTCTAATAAGAGGATAAGGAATCGATGCGTTGCTGTCAAGCGGGCCGCTTTGTCAGCCATACATAGACGGATCCCGCAATCGGATCAGCACCTTGCCGAAACGGCCGCCCTGCCTGACGACTACCGTTCCGGACGGGTAAGCTCGCTCCAGGTACTCCCGAATCGTACGGCGGCTCTGCTCCTCGGCAGGCAAACCGCGACCGCCAAGCAAGTTCATGGCCTCTTGAAGCGCCGCTTCCCGGGACATCTCCGCCGTTTTCGTCTCCTGCGTGACGATCGATTGGTAGGAATAGCCTTTGAGGTACAACAGATGCAGCAGATATCCCATAGCCGAAGGGCCCGGCTTGAACGGCTGGCCGACGATCAGCGGCCAGATCTCGCTTGCCAGACTATGCTCCGCCGAACCGGCAGGCAGGCTGATATAACAAAATCCTCTTGCAAAGCCGAGTATCTTCTCCACGCTCTCCCAATCGCGTATGACCGGACACATCGATACGAAAACAAGGTCAAACTTCCCGTTCCAACCCCGAGCCTTCGCGTCGACGTTCTCGAACGGTTCCGCCACGACTGTCACCCGGTCCGGACCGAACCCCGCCGCGTTGGCGCGCAGCAATTCGACTAGCGCGGGAGAGGACTCTACGGCCGTAACATGGGCTCCTCTCTCCGCGAACGGCAGCGTGAATACGCCCGAAGCGGCACCGATATCCAGCACGGAGGCGCCATCGAGCTCTACGCCTTGAACTTCAAGCCAGTTCATAATTCGCGCGGTCCGCCTTCTTCCCTCTTCGTTAAAGGATTGCTCGTCGAAGACCTTCGCTTTGGAATCGAAAGATCGGGACTGAACGATACCGGCTCCGGCCAACTTGCGCTCGACGGAATCGCCGTAGTCTTTCCAAGCTTTTTCCCACGTTGCCTCGTCATATAAGTCGTTCATTCGCCTCGCCCCCAAGCTTCCGAATTCAGTTCGTTGTTGATCCCCGCCGCGGCAATCGCGCCCATCGAAGCGGCGGCAATCGCCTGCTGCATGCGCGAGGCCGCGTCTCCGGCGCTGTAGACGCCCGGCACGTTCGTTTTCCCGAGAACGTCGGCCGCTACCGTCCCCGTTTCCGTCATCTCGCATCCGACCGCTTGCGGCAAGTCCGATCCCATCACCAGCTCCGGCTTAAAGAAGATCCCCCTGCACGGAACGGTCGTCCCGTCCGCGAGAACGACCTCGCGCACGATCCCGTCATCGGATTCAATGCTTTGAATCGGCGAGTCGAATACGGGGACTCCGTGCCGCCGGAGCTCTTCGCGCTGCTCGTTCGTCAGCTCGTCGGGGCCGTTCGTGCAAATCGTAAAGCGGTTCGTCCAGCCGGAGATCAATGGCGCGAAATGCATCAGCTCGGCTCCCTTGTTAATGACGACAAGAGGCTGATCCCTTAATTCCCAGCCGTCGCAATACGGGCATACGAAGGCGCTCCTCCCGTAGATCTCCGCCAGTCCGGGAATGTTCAGCGGGCGGTCCTTCATCCCGACCGCAAATAGCAGCTTTCTGCTGAATAAGGTGCGGCCGTGGGCCGTCGTAATTTGAAAACGGCCGTCCGCGCCTTCGAGCGACACGGCCGTATCCGCCAGGAAGGACACGGACGGGTAAGCGCCGATCTCCTCCTTCGCGATTCGCCGAAATTCGCCGGGACTCACTCCGTCGCGGGTTAGAAACCCGTGGGTCTCGCGGGTTACCGCGTTGCGAGGACGGCCTTCGTCGATAACCGTGACGTTTTTCCTGGCTCTCCCCAGTACAAGCGCGGCATTCAAACCAGCCGGTCCTCCGCCGATAATCGCGACATCGAGCAGTTGTTTTTCCATTCCCTAATCAACCTCCACGGATCTTTGATATCCATAATTAAAGCACAAGAAGCTCATCGCTTCTTGGCTGCTTGACAATTGCCGCGCTGCAGAGCCTCTTCCAGCACCGATTGGATCGTGTGCTCCTGCAAATATTGATGCAGTTGGAGCTCCGCGCCGTTCATCACCTTCTCGACCAAGCATTCGCTCCCTCTCGGAAGCGCCGGTTCCTGCCCGGCTCCTTCTTCAGCCAACAGCCGGTGCTGCCGCGAGCTCGAATTCGAGCATTCGAACATCTGTTGCCTTCCTTCGATCACTTGGATCACGTCGAGAAAAGAGATTCTCTCGGCCGGTCGCGCCAACTCGTAGCCGCCGTTCGCTCCCGGCACCGCGCGCACGATTCCGTCCTGTCTCAGCTTGGACATGATTTTCGATAGATAGCTCTCCGAAACGCCCAGCATCGCGGACAGTTCCTTGATTCCGACGTTGCTCCGGTGCTCCGGACGAGCCAGATGAAGCAGGGCGTGCAAGGCGTAATCCGTGCTTTTGGAATATTGCATGTTCTCCTCCCATCCTCGTATGAATTATAGATCTGTTATGTCCATAATAATCGATTCGCTCTCGAATGGCAAGCACCGCCTCTAGAACAAATCGCGAGAGTCCCCGCCGCGAGGTTTGCCTGCCCCGCGCAAGAAGTACTCGTGCTTGCCGAATCTGGACAACGCCTCGCGGTCGGGCAGCCACACCCATTCGTCGATCTCGGTTTGGCAGCGATGGGCTCGGAAAGCGGCGAGCTTCGCCTTCAGGTGCGCGCTTACGTCGACCCGGACCACGTCTGCGCGTGAATAACCGAAGCGCTCGGGGTGCGCCATCATTTCTCCGAAACTGATAAAATAGAGCGAGCCTTTGACCGCGGTTCGACGAAATGCGGCCGTCGTCGCCTTCCCGATCGCGCAGTGGTCGGGATGCCCGCCCAGCTTCTCGTGGAAGGTCAGAACGACGTCCGGCTCCAACTCCCGGATGAACGCCGCTACCCGCTCCGACAGCGAATCCTCGTCGATAAATTCAACCGTTTTGTCGCGGATATCCAGAAAACGAAGCGACCGCACCCCCAAACGCTCGCAAGCTTCCCTCAGCTCCGATTCGCGGGCGGCCCCCATCGACTCCGATTCAAATACGGCGGATTGCCCATTCGGCGCCCCATCTCTCCGCGGGTCGCGCTAACCAGCGCGATTTCGACGCCTTCGGAGGCGTATTTCGCCAGCGTTCCGCCGCAAATAAAAGTCTCGTCGTCCGGATGCGCGAATACCGCAAGCAGTTTTAATCGTGCTCTGGAATCCTTCATTCCGGGAACGGCTCCTCTCCCAAGTGAAGCGCGACGTTCATCCGCCCCCTGTCGTCGTATCCGGCCAGCAGCAAACGGCCTTGGTCATCCGTCTCGTAGTGGGTAAGCGCCTCCATTCGCAGCCAGCCGCGCCCGTCGAATCGGAGGGCGACGCGATACGGACCTTCTCCCGCTACGAAGGTCTCGGTTATTCTGGCTTTGAAGTTCCGCACGAATACATACGATGTCGCTTCGCTGTGGATATACGCATCGATTCCAACGAATTTCCGCAGCTTGTCTCTTGCATCGGATTTGATGATCGGGATCATAGACGACTCCTTTCGCTCAGCAGCTTATGGACGGCTCGATCCGCCTCTTCAACAACTTCTGTCCATTATACCTTAGCGCCCGCGAGATTTGCATAAATATTGAAACCGTAGGGATAATAAAGATCGGCAAAAAATCCCATACCGGATCCGGAGACTCGCGACATGGCGCCTACGAAAAAAATATCGATCTTGGACGTCTATTTCATCTTCCTGCTCGCATCGGGACTAACCAATCACGTCGTCTTGATGCCGCTTTTGTTGCTGACCGCCAAGCGCGATGCCTGGGCGGGCGTCTTGCTGGCCACGTTTTTGCATTTGATCTGGGTATACTTGTATTTCGCGATCATGAAGCGAACGCGCCAGCAATCCTTGCCTATGTGGATCAAGAAACGTTTGGGCAACGCGGGAGCGGGGATTCTTCTTGCCGCCGCCTTTCTTTTCTGTTTCGCGATGGCCATGATTACGCTGCGGGAAACGACGACCTGGATCAAAGCGACTTATTTGCCGCAAACTCCGAAAGTCGTCGTGCTCCTCGTTCTGATCATCCTATGCATTTATATCGCTTCGAACGGTCTCCGTTCGATTGCCGTCATGTCCGGCATCTTGCTTCCTTTCGTCTGGCTGTTAGGTCATTTTGTAGGCCTGGCCAACCTAAGGTACAAAAATTATTCCCTGCTTACCCCCTTGTTCATAGACGGCGTCGTGCCGATGCTGAAAAGCATGATGATCGCGGGAGGGGGCTTGATGGAGATGGTTGTCCTGATTTTCATTCAACACCATCTCGCCCGGCAAACGAGCTACCTCTCTCTTGCCGGCTTGGCCGTTTTGCTCGGCGGGTTAGCGCTCGGACCTCTAATGGGGGCCATCGCCAATTTCGGTCCCGAGGTCGCCAGCCATTCTCGCTATGCGGCGTTCGATCAGTGGAAATTGGTGACCATCTCCAAATACATCAACCACCTGGACTTTCTGGCCTTGTATCAATGGCTTGCAGGGGCCGTTATCCGGATCTCCTTATTTCTGTTCATTATCTGCGATTTGATGCCAGTGAAGAGAAATCGGCGCCGATTGGCGCTTTTAATCCTGTTGGGGGCAATTCTGGCCGGATTAATTCTGAATAATGGGGTCGATAAGATCATCGAGAGCTATGTCCTGGGCGAATACTCCTTGATCCCCATTACGTTTCTAGCCTTGCTCACGTTGTCCATTGCTTTAACCACCGTATTCAAACCTTCGGCGCGAGGTGATTAACCTGTGTTCGGCAAATACCTGATGAAACTTCTTTTCGGAAGAATCGGCCGAAGCCCGTCCTCTGCAGCCT
>JAEZZE010000335.1 GCA_023418755.1 Bacillota bacterium
GCCCAGCAGCGTCGAAATATCCGCCAGCCCCTCGAGCTTGAGCCGGTGGCGGATACGCCGGTAGATGGACGGGTGCGAGTAATTGCGAAAATCGTAGCCGTACCTCTGATAGATGCCTTCCAGAAGCAGGGCGATCTCGATCTTCTCCAGCTCTTCGTCCCGGTTTTCTTGTTCCTTCATCGGTGCAGCCACACTCTCATCAGGGATAGCAATTGGTCCGTATTGACCGGTTTCGTGATGTAATCGGACGCTCCGGCCTCGATGCACTTGATGCGATCGTCCTTCATCGCCTTGGCCGTGAGCGCGATGACGGGCAGATTCCTCCATTCGGGATTTTGCCGAATGCGCCCCATCGTCTCGTAGCCGTCCATCTCCGGCATCATGATATCCGTCAGCACCATATCGATGCCCGGTTCCGTCTCCAGTTTATCGAGCGCTTCGCGTCCGTTCTCCGCGTACAGCACCTTCATCCCCCGATGCTCCAGCACTCCGGACAAGGCGAATACGTTGCGAACGTCGTCGTCGACCAGCAGAATGGTCTTGCCCTCGAACGCCTCCTCGCCCCGATGCAGCTTGTCCAACAGCTTGCGCTTGTCCTCCGGCAGATCGGCTTCGACCCGATGCAGGAACAGCGCCGTCTCCTCCAGCAGACGTTCCGGGGACCTGACGTTCTTCAGGACGATCGAGTCCGCGAAAAATTTCATTTTCCTTAACGTCTGCTCGTCGTTCTCGCTGTCCGAATGCACGATTACCGGAATTTTCTGCAGCCCGGCGGACTTCTGCATCCTCTTCAGCAGTTCGATGCCCGTCCCGTCCGGCAGTCCGGAATCCAATACGATGCAGTCGAACGTCTCTTCCTGCAGTCGATCCCAGGCCGCGTCCGCATTGCCGACCGCGGTGACGGCGACGTCGTCGTGAACGATCAGCTCGGTCAGGCTCCGGCGCGTCTCCTCGTCCCGCTCGACCAGCAGCAGATGTTTGGGCATGCGGTCGAGCACCTCGCGGATGCTCACGAATACCTTCTCCAGCTGCTCTCTTGAAGCGGGCTTCTGCAGATGGTCGATCGCGCCCATGCGCAACCCTTGCGGGGATTGCTCCGTTACGGAGATGACGTGCACCGGAATGTGGCGCGTCGCCGGATCGCTCTTCAAGGCGCTCAGGACGGACCAGCCGTCCGCCACCGGCAGCTGGATGTCGAGCAGGATCGCGTCGGGCTTGATCGCTTTCGCCGCCTCCAGCCCTTCGTCCCCCTGCAGCTCGACGATCGCTTTGAAGCCCCGCGAACGAGCCATTTCGAGCAGCACCTTGGCGAAGTTGACGTCGTCCTCGACGATCAGCAGCACCTTGTCTTCCGGGTCGAGGCATGCCCGGTCGTCCTCGGGTCGGCTCGCCGGTCCGGAAACGTCCGGCTGCTCCGCCGCGGCCGCCGTCAATTCGGCTGCCGGATCGACCGGACGCCGTTCGGCCGAATCGCCGCTGCCGACCGAAGATTCCGGCGCATACGTCCGGCAGGGGACGCTCTCGGGCACGACCAGCGTAAACGCGCTGCCTTTGCCGGGCTCGCTCTCCAGATGAATCCAGCCTCCGAGCAGATGGGCCAATTCCCGGCTGATCGTAAGCCCCAATCCCGTTCCCCCGTATTTGCGGCTCGTCGTCCCGTCCGCTTGGCGGAACGCCTCGAAGATCAGCTCGCTCTTGTCGTGCGGAATTCCGATGCCCGTATCCGCTACCGACAACGCGACGTAAGCCGCTCCTTCCTCCTGCCTGGACGAATCCAGCTCGCGCGGGTACGGTCTGCGCATCGTCAAGGATACGGAGCCCGCTTCCGTGAATTTGATCGCGTTGGACAACAAATTGCGCATAATTTGCTTGAGCCTGTGCCCGTCCGTCCGAATCGAATCCGGGATGTCGTTCTCGCGGACAATGCTTAACGACAGCCCCTTCGCATCGGCGAGCGGCATGTGCTGATGCTCCAGAAACGCCGACAAATCGTCGAGCACCGTCCATTCCGGATGAATCTCCATTTTCCCCGCGTCCATTTTCGATAAATCCAAAATCTCGTCGATCATCTTCAGCAGATCGGTGCCCGACAAATGGATCGTACGCATGTATTCCTGCTGCTTCTCCGTCAAGTTCCCTTCCCGGTTCTCCGTCAGAAACTCCGACAAAATCAGCAGGCTGTTCAGAGGAGTCCGCAGCTCGTGCGACATGTTCGCCAGAAATTCGGATCTGTATTTGGTCGTCAGCGCGAGCTGGAGCGCCTGGCGTTCCAGCTCGACGTTCGCTTGCGCGATCTGGCCGTTCTGCTGCTCCATGCGATCTACGTGCTGCTCCAGCGCTTCCGTCTTCAGCATCAGCTCCCGGTTCGCGTGCTCCAGCTCTTCCTGCTGCTGCTGGAGCCTGAGCTCCGATTTCTTCAAGTCGTTCTGCCGTTTCTCCAGTTTGTCGTTCGTCTCCCTCAGTTCCTCTTGCTGACACACCAACTCCTCGGACTGCACCTGCAGCTCTTCGGTCATCGCCTGGGATTCCCTTAACAGCTCTTCTACGCGCTGACGGGAGCGAATATTGTTCAGGATCGTGCCCAACTTCTCGGACAGCGCCTCCAGCAGCTCGCGGTTCTCGGGCTCGAAAGCCTCGAAGGACGCCAGCTCGACGACTCCGACGACCGAATCGTCATAGACGATCGGATGCACGAGCAGGCTCCCCGGCTCGATCTCCCCGAGCCCGGACCCGATCTTGTAATAGCCGCCGGGCACTTTGTCCACTTCGATCGTCTTCGCGTCCCGAAAGCATTGTCCGGCCAGTCCTTCCCCGGAACGTAAGACTTGCGGGATAGCGAAGCTTCCTTCCCCGTCGCCGGCCATCGCCGCGTAAGTCCCGGACAGCTCCAACCGGGAGCCGGCCGCCGACGGATCGGACAAATAGATCAAGCCGTGGGCGGCGCCGAGCACGGGAGCGAATTCGGCGATGAAGGACTGGGCGACGCCCTTCGCGTCCTTGCCTTCCTGCAGCAGCTCCGTCACTCTGGCCAGTTGGGCGTTGATCCTTGCCTGCCTTTTCTGAATCGCCGAAAGCCGGGCTTCGCGCTCGTTCTTCTCGTGCAGATCCAAGGCAATCCGTTTGAACAGCAACGCCAGCTCGCCCAGCTCGTCCTTGGTATGGACTTCTATGCGGGCAAAGCTGCGCAAGCGCCCCCTCGCGAACCGATCGGCCATCCGGCCTAGCAAGTTCAATCCCCGGTTAATGCTTGGAAACACCCAAAGCACGATCGCCAGCCCCAACAGCAGGCCGACCACCGTCAACGCGGAGACCATGCGCACGGACCAATCGTACGTCGTCTTGGAATCCGCCACCTCCTCCCGCAAGGAATTTTCCTGAATGGACACGAGCTCGTCCATCAAATCGGTGAGGTTGCGCTGCTCTTCGCGCAATTGGTCGGTGTACAGCCGCTTCGCTTCCTCGACTTTCCCCTCTTCGACATAGTTCATGAATTGCCGGATCGACGTCCCGTAACGGTCGGTCAGCTGTTCGATTCTGCCCATCGAATCCAGCTCTCCGGGTCCGAGCTGCATGGTTTCCAATACGCGGTAATGCTGCTCGGCGCTTCTTAGCCTCCTCGCGATGTCCGCGATCGCCGGTTCCGGCTCCTGATCTCCGAGCATTATATCGTTGATGATACGGCCGGACGCATTCACTTCTCCGCGCACCGAAAGCGCGATTTTCACCTTCTCGAAACGATTATCGTAAAAAAGCTCCAGCGACCGGTTCATCTGGGTTAGCTGCGAATAACCGAACGCCGTGATGCTGGCAAACAATATCAGCAGCAGCGCGTAGCCGATGCCGAGTTTCGTTTTGATTTTCATTGTCCGCTTCCCTTCGCACTGAGTTCAATCTTCACCAAACACCGATCGTCGGACCTTTCCTCCAGCGATTCCCGGCTGACGAGCCGCTCCAGATCCGCCTCCGAC
>JAEZZE010000341.1 GCA_023418755.1 Bacillota bacterium
CCATAAGCCGTCCTTGACGAATCTGTCCATGACGACGAGCCAGATCTGCGAGAAGTCCGATTCGTTGCCTAAATCTCTGGCATGCGTATCGTAGTGGGAATAGGAACGAATGACGACATCCGCAAAATGACGGCCGTACAAATAATCTTCCAATTGCAGCACGTAATCGCCGACGATATGCCGCCCCTCGCGAATGCCGAGCTGCGGAGCGGCCGCCAGCATTTCCGGGCCGGAACGTTCGGAATCGGCATCCTCCCCGTACATGCGCAGCAAATGCCCGCGTCCTTCCATGTAGGCTTGCGAAACGTCGGCGACATCGAGCGCGTCCACCCAGCCTGCGTCGAAATTCATCACGCCGAGCTGCCTGCCTCCCGTTCTGCCGTCCGGCTTGAGCACCCGGGGGGCAAGCGAGTACAGGTGGGAAACTCCGTCGAACGCTCTGCCGACGGTAAAGCTCGCCCCGGCCAGGGCCGCGATGTCGCCGTCCGCCGTGCAATCGATAACCACCCTGGCACGTATTTCCCCCAACCCGCGGTCCGAGCAGTATTTCACGCCGACGACCCGCTTGCCGTCGGTCAACGCTTCGTAGGCGACCGCGTTCAACAACACCCGCACGCCGAGCTGCCGCAGCCGTTCGCTGAGCACCGAGCCCTTCGCCTCCGGATGGTAGAGGGCGGAATACCCGCCCAGCGTTCTCTGCCGCTCCAGCGTTTGCTTGTCTACGTCGTTCTGCAGACCGCCGCGCGAGCCGAAATGATAGGCGTTGATTCCGGCTCTCATGCCTACTCCGCCCACGGCTTCATCCTTTTCCAGAAGAACGACTCGGGCGCCTTCTTGAGCGGCGGCCATCGCCGCAAAGCAGCCTGCCGTTCCCCCGCCTATAACCGCAACATCCGTCGCCAACGATCCTTCTGTCATGACGGTCCCTCCCTGTCGGCTCTACTTCAACACGCCGCGTTCTTTCAATTGCTCTTCGGCCGAATCGAGATACGACTGATAGTTATAGGTGGAGTTCAAGGTTTCCAGGAATTGGGCATATTCCGCTATCGGGCGCTTGCCGTAAATGAATTTGATCAGTTCCTCCATCATGTACCTCTCGGCATCCGAACGGTTGTAGTTGGCGGGAAAATGATAAATATATCCGTTCAAGGCGTTAATTCTCGGCTGCTCGACGGCAAACTCGATGTCGTCCTTCACGTAATGGAATCTCGTCTGCAGATACTCCTGCTCATGACGGCCGGCCAGTTGATACATCCAGAAGTACGCGCCTTCTTCCTCCAGCAGCGGCTGAACCGCGACAGCGCCGTTCTCCATCGTGTAATGCTTGCCTTCCACTCCGTAAGAAACCAGCTTGATCCCCTCTTCGGCGCTGAGGAAGTTGAACAATTCGATAATCTTTTTGAGCTTCTCCGGATCGTTCTCCACCGATTTGGACACCGCCCAGTAGGCGGCAGCCTTCGCGTAATCGTAGGATTCGGCGTACTTGCCGCCCGGTCCGGCCGGAGTGTCCAACTGGATCCACTCGGCATTCGGGTTGATGCTTTTATATTGCTCGTAAGAGGTCTTTCTCGAAATGTTCGTCCATCCCTGGAACAGAATGCCCGCTTGTCCTTGGAACGCCTTCTCCACGTCCAGAAGGTTTTTGTTCGTAATTACCTCCTGATCGACGACGCCGGCGTCCATCATCGATTTCACGTAGGCGAGAGCCTCCGGCATATTCGGATCAAGAACGCCCGTCATGAGCTTGCCGTCTTTAATGTACAGATGGGAGGGCTCCCCGACCCCGTACGCCCCGAGGATCGGATAGAAGCTGCTCAACTCGAAGCCGGTGATCCCCAGCGTGTTTTTGCCGCCCGAGCGGTCCGGATCCTGCTCCGTAAACGCCTTGGCGACATCGAACAGTTCCTCCAGCGTGGTCGGAGCCTTCAGCCCCAGTTCGTCCAGCCAGTCCTTGCGGATCCAGTACGAGGTAAACGGCACGTCGGCGTGGCGGATGATGGCATACTGCTTGCCGTCGATCTGCCCTTTGGTAAAACTGTCGCCCTGAAAGTCCATGACGGGCTTCAGCTCCTGCAAATAAGGCGTCAGGTCGAGCAGCAGCCCTTTATCGGCGTACTCCTTCAATTGAATCGGGGAAAGCGCTTGAAAAACATCCGGATAATTGCCCGCGGCGAGCCGAACGTTCAGGTTGTTCTGATACTCGTTGGCGGGCGTCGGGTTCAGCACGAGATCGATGCCGACAATGCGGTCGATCTCCTGCTTCAGCGCGTCCTCCTCCGGCCGCGGCAAGGAGCCGTTCTGCAAAACGACCTCGATTTTTACCGGATCGCTCCCGCTTTCGCCCGTCTGTCCCGCTTGCCCGGACGATTTGCCCTGGCCTCCCGAGCAGGCCGTTACGGTCAGCATAACGACCGCCATCCCTAATCCCGTTGCCTTGAATCCCAATTTCATCTTCATCCCTCTTTCAATATTTTGTGCAGCTTCCTTCCGGAGCAGAGCCGGAAGGAAAAGCGGCAATCGCGGCTAGCCTTTAATGGAACCGAGAATCATGCCCTTGGTCAAATACTTCTGAATGAACGGATACACGACGATGATCGGCAGCGCGGCGTATAGAACGGCGGCCATCTGCAAGGTCAGAGTCGGAATGACCTCGTCGGGATTGTCCATCAGCCCTTGGCTGCGCATCAACAAGTTGTAGACGATGACCTGCAGCGGCTTCAAATCGGGCTTGGTCGTATACATAATAGCCTGAAAAAATTCGTTCCAATGCCCTACTCCGTAAAAAAGACCTACGGTGATCAACGCGGGAACCGACAGCGGCACGACGATTTGCAGCAGCACTCTGAATTCATGCGCTCCGTCGATGCGGGCCGATTCGAACAGCTCCTTCGGCAGGTTTTCAAAGAAGCTTTTGAGAATAAGCAGGTTAAAACTCCAGATCGCGTTAGGGATGATCATCGCCCACACGCTGTCCAGCAAGCCGGTCGCCTGCACGATCAAGTAGGTCGGGATGATGCCGCCGTTGAAAATCAGCGTAAACACGACCATCATCAACCACAGGCTCCGAAGCGGCAAGTCCTTTCGGCTTAACGGATAAGCCATTAACGCGGTAAGCGCCAGATTGAGCAGCGTCCCGACCAGCGTTATGAAGACGGTAATGTTGAAGGCCTGAAAAATAAACGGCTGCTTCCATAGCTCCCTGTAGGCGGCAAAGGTGACTTCTTTCGGAATGATCAGGAATCCGCCATGCTTCATTACTTCCGAATAAGGCGTCAGGGACACCGATGCGACGTAGAGCAGCGGAAACAGCACGGAAAGCCCGACCGCCGCCAAGAAGCCGTACATGACAATCGAAAACCATCTGTCCGAGGCGGACTTTACCAAACGTTCTCCCCCCATCTCTTCGCCAGCCGATTGGCCCCGACCACCAGGACGAGACCGACGACCGATTTGAAAAGTCCGACGGCGGAGGCCAGACTGAAGTTCAACTGCTCAAGCCCGGTCCGGAATACCCACGTGTCGATAATATCGGCGGTCGGATACACGGAAATGTTGTACATAATGTAGACTTGCTCGAAGCCGGCGTCCAGCAGATGGCCCAGCTTCAAAATCAGCAGCAGTACGATGACGCTGCGAATGCCCGGCAAGGTAATATGCCAGATCATTCGCAGCCGGCTTGCTCCGTCGACCTTCGCCGCTTCGAACAGCGTAGGGTTAATGGCCGACATCGCCGCCAGGTAGATGATCGCCCCCCATCCGAGATCCTTCCATACGTCGGAAGCGACCAGCAATCCCCGGAACCAGTCGTTGGAGGTAAGAAACGGAATCGAGTGCAAGCCGATCTTCTCCAGCGTTTTGTTAACTAGCCCGTTGCTGCTGGACAGGAAGGCGACGGCCAGACCGTTAATGATGACCCAGGAAAGAAAATGGGGCATATAGCTCAAGGTCTGAATCGTTCCCCGGAACCACAACGAACGGCATTCGAACAGGAGCACGGCGAGCGCGATTTGCGGAAGCGCAGACCAGACGATTTTATAAACGCTGATCAACAACGTATTTCCGATAAGCTGATAAAAGTAAGGCGATAAGTAGAAATCCCTGAAATACTTGTACCAGGGGTCGGCCCAAGCACTGCCCGTTATCCCGTCCAGCATGCCGTAATCCTTAAACGCGATAGTCAGACCGTACAGGGGGAAGTAGCGGTAAATCGCGTAATACAATATTCCGGGCAGCAGCATGAGATACAGCGGGTAATATCTTCTTATCCGCCCCCATGACGGCATGGTCATTTCAAACCTCCAATCCTTCTGCCTAAGCGGCTTTTTCCGGATTATAGCACGGGGCAAAAAGCGCAAAATAGGAGCAGTTCCCGCGAATTCGTTTGAAAATCCGGGATTTTCCCGCGCGGCCCGGCGTCGTTCTTTTACGATTCCGGATTCGCAAACGTTTTTACGGATTTTGAATATGCCGCGGCCATTTTCGTTTTGCTATAATTGGAGTTGCCAAAACGGTGACGGGAGGTGGCCCTCGTGAGTGTTGCAGAGCAACGGATTCGCATGATCATAGCCGACGATGAGGAACCGCTGCGCGCCAAGCTGCGAATGTTCGATTGGGAAAGTTTGGGCGTCGCTCTGGAGGGGGAAGCCGAGGACGGGGAAGAGGCGCTCGATCTCTGCTTCAGGCTTAATCCGGACGTGGTGCTCGCGGATATTACGATGCCGATCATGAACGGCATGGAGCTGCTTGCCGTGCTTAAGGAGAAGCTGCCGCATATTCAGGTTATTTTGCTCACGTGCCACAGCCAGTTCGAGTATGCCCAAACCGCGATCAAGCTGGGAGCCACCGATTACTTGCTCAAAATGGCGCTGAAGCCGCAAGAGCTGCGGCATTCCTTGCAAAAGGCGCGCTCGGCCATTGCCGACCATGCGACGATTAAGGAGCATTCGGACAATGAGCTGCGCCAGCGTCAGGCCAAACAATTCCGCAGCCTGCTTGCCTGCGAAGACGAACGGATGGAGCAGGGGCTGGGCGAGCTGCTGTGCGGCGCGGCCGACCGGCTGCGCTTCCCGTTGCGATACGCCAGACTAACGCTGCATAGCAACCGGGAAGACGAAATCTTCATCGACTATGAAATTCAGAAGGAGTTGTCCGCTCTTCGGCGGCTGGAGCCTGATCTTGTCTGGTTCCCGCTTCATACCGGCGACTACTTGATCTATGTCCATAGAGCCGATGCTCGCGCGTTGGAGCATCGGCTGGAGCGATGGATGCAGGCGTGCCGGGAGGCCGTGCAACGGCAGCTGCCCTTTATCGGCAACGATTTCTATCTATTCGCCGCCGTTACCGATGCCATAGCCGACAGGCCGCAGTTCAGAACGGCTTTTCGCGAGTCCTTCCATTGGATTCATTACTTGTTTTACTTTCGCGATCGGCCGATCGCCGTCGGCGGCCCCCCGGCGTTAAACCGCGCGGACCGGGAGACGGAGGAGAAGCTACGCGAAGCCGCGCGCGGAAAAAGCGGCTCGACCGACGAGCTGATGCTCTTCCTTCGGGAAGACTTCATGCGCTGGAGCCGCGAACGGCTGCTGTATCCCGAGGATTTGAAGCAATTGACGGCAGCCTTTCTGCTGGAATGGTTCTTTCTGAAAGGGCATCCGCAAGAGGAATTTGAAAGCGCTCTCCAATCGGCTTGCCGAAAGGCCGAGACGCTGGAGGAGCTCGTCCCGTCGCTCATCCATGTCATCGGGGAACAGCCGCAAGCCGGTATGCGCAAAGAAATCGCGGCGGCCAAACAGATCATCGCCGCAAGCTTAAGCAAGCCCGTCACGCTCTCGCAAATTGCCGAAGAAGTCGGCTTAAGCCCGGACTATCTCGGGAAGCTGTTCTTTGAGCAAACCGGAGAAAATTTCAAGCAATATTTGACCCGGACGCGCATGCAAAAGGCGATGGAGCTTCTTCGTACGACCAATCTCAAAGTATACACGGTAGCCGAGCAGGTAGGCATTCCGAATTACAGCTACTTTTCGATCCTTTTCCGTAAATGGATCGGAATCTCCCCCACTCAGATGAAACGAGGCGGATTAGGTTGAGCGGAAGGACGTTCCGATGGGGCAGAATCAGCTTGGCGACCCGGCTTTTTATTTTTTTGTTCGCGTCCAGCTTGCTGCTGTTCCTGTCTCTGGCTTACTACAACATGAATAAAGCGGAAAGCGTCTATAGGGACCAGATGATTCGCGATTGGGTGCTCATCCTGAACCGGACCGAGGATTTTATCAATCTTTACTTCGACAATATTCAGAACATCCTCCTGCTGCTATCCGTTCAGGAGGAACTGTTCGTCTCCGGCGATCGGCAGCTCGTCGTAGACGAACTGCGCAACTACGCCGAATTGAACGGCCAGATCGTCGGCGCGCTGTTCATCATTCGCCGGAACGGCGAGGTGTTCTCCAACAATCAGCTGTACTACGAGATTCTCGGGCATCCTCGGCTGGACAGCCTGCAGCAGCTGGCGCAAGGGAATTACGGCGGCATCAACTGGAGCGAGCCGTACGAGTCCCCGCTCGCCCATAACACCGTCGCCTTCGTCCGCCCCGTTCATCGGTCCGACGGGGAGTTTCTCGGGACGGCCGTCCTGGAAATCGATTTGCACTCCCTCATGAACACGTTGTCGTCTCTATCCTCTACTCCGTACCAGACCTTTCTCATGCTGTCCCCGAACGGCAGGCCGATTCTGGAGCCAATCCGCAACCGCTTGCTGCCCTACCGGACAGGAGAGTATCCGATGCGGGTAGACTCGGAATTTGTGCAAAAGCTGCAGTCCGTCGGGGCGTACGTGGAGACCGTTCAAGGCGCCTCGGGACAGCTGCTGGCGATGAAGTCGAGCCGCAACCGGCTGGGATGGCAATTTATCGGATTGATCGATGAACGAAGCCTGATCCAGCAGAGCGTGGATACGCTGAAGATCAGCTATCGCAACGCCCTCTTTCTGTGGCTTGCCATTCTGTTTTTCACTTCCGTCTTTATTAGCCGCTACTTCTCGTCTCCCATTAAAATGCTGATGCGCAAAATGGACCGGGTTCACAACGTGCAAGTCTCATCCGAGGTTCATATGAATCGCAACGACGAACTCGGAGAGCTTGCGAACAGCTTCAACGCCATGATGAGACGGATCAAATCTTTGACGAACGACTTGCTCCAATCGGAGCGGCGCAAGCAGGAATTCGAAATTCAAATGCTGCAAAATCAGATCAACCCGCATTTCCTGTCCAACACGCTGGCTTGCATCAACAGCTTGGCTTATCAGCACAAGCTGGAAGACGTGCAGAGCACGATCGGCAATCTGACGGGGCTGCTATCGATCGTAATGAAAAAAAACAGCTCCGTCTACAACTCGCTGCGGGAAGAAGTGGAAGGCTTGGGGATGTACCTGCAAATCCAAAATATCCGCTACGGCAACAAAATCGAATGCGACATTCGGCTTGACGAGAACCTGATGCGCTGCCACCTTCCCCGACTAACGATTCAGCCGATCGTGGAAAACGCCATTTTCCACGGCATTATTCCGACCCGGCGCGTCGGTCGCATTGCCGTATACGGCCACATGAAACGGGAACGGGTCGTCCTCTATGTGCGCGACAACGGAATCGGAATGGACAGGAGCACGGTAAAGCAAATCGTCGGGGGACTCGAGCCGGGGGACTCCGAGCATCGCTTCAACGGAATGGGACTGCACAACGTTCACAATCGCCTGAAGCTGTACTACGGGCCGCGCTGCGGCTTGTCGGTCAGAAGCGTCCCGCGCGTCGGCACGATAGTCCGAATCTCCTTCGGCCTTTTCCCCGATGTTCACGGAGACTCCCAGGCGTGAGCGGAATACCGGACGGGCTCGTCGTTATACCGCTTAAGCTGCGCCGCACTCCGCTCCTCTCGCGACCCGTTCCCGAAATTCGCGACTACATGGATTGAATCGGCTAAATCCGTCCGCTGGCCTACTTCTACGCCCTGCGAAAAGGCTTCCGGTAATCGTGCGGGGTAACTCCGTGAACCTTGCGGAACAGTCTGGCGAAATACGAGAAGTTGCCGTAATTCAGCCGGTCGGCGATCTCGCTGACGCTTTCGTCCGTCGTGGCGAGCAGCTCGGCCGCTTTGCGCATTTTTTCCCGAAGGATGAAATCGGTCAGCACCGTGCCCGTCTCTTTGCGGAACAGCCGGGACAGGTACGCCGGATTGACGAAGGCGACCGAAGCGAGTTGCTCGCGCGTCAAGTCTTCGTCCAGATGGTCGGCGATATAGGCTTTGACCTTCTGGACGACGGGGCTGAACGCCTGCGGCTGGGAAAACAGCTTGCCCGCGGCCCCGGCGATGCACCCGGCCCATGCCTTGAACCGGGCCACCGACCGGGTCGCCTCGTCCGCTCCCGGGCAATCGGCGATCTCGTACAGCTGCTTGGCCTGAAGCCCTCTGCGGTGCATGGCGTAGTAGACGACCTGAAGCAAGGAATGGTAGGACGAGATCAGCGTATCGACCGTCGCCGTGCCGTCGTCCAGACGATTCAGCCATTCGTCCAGTCCGAGCGAGAATTCGCCCGTCAAGCCCTGCTCGAGCAAATCCGCCCAGACCAGCATCGGCTCCGTCAAGCTCGGCGCGATTCCCGTCCGCGCCGAATCATCGGGGGCGGCGCTCCGGATGACGGCATTGGCGACGCCGACGTTGCGGTACTCCCGGTCCAACAGGCTTAAATAGCCGTTCAGGACGCCGGCCAGCTCCGTCGTCTCTCCCACGTAGCAGGAAACCCGGCAGAAGAAATACCGCCTGCAGGCTTCCAAATATTCGCGGCAGCGGGTTTCGAGTTCTTCCTCCGAAGCTTCGTTCCCGCCCTCGTACAGCACGACGAGAATATTGCCGCGGTGATCCTCGATCGCGTTGCCCGCCAAGCCCGTCAGCAGCACCTCTTCCGCGGCTTTGCGCAAAGCGAACTCCATGACCAGCTCGTCCCGTTCGTTCAGCGGCTTGTCCCAGCCTTCCACGCTGATCAGGATCAGCCTTAGCTCCCGCAGCGCGTATAGATCCATGTCGTAGGCGGACAGAGCCCGCTCGGCCGATTCCGGCGAAGGGGAAATTCTGCGTTCGAGCACGTCCTGCCAGAAGCGTTCGATCAAGAGCGGCTTGCGGCTGTTCCACAGCTCGACGATTTTGCCGTACTGCTCGTCGGCCTCGCTCAACCTTCTCCGTTCGTTCACCTTCCCGATCGCCGCCAGCAGCGCCTGCTCCAGCTCCGAATAGACGACCGGCTTCAGCAAATATTGCAGGCTGCCGAGACGGACCGCCTCCTTCGCGTACGCGAATTCCGAATGGCACGTCAGCACGATCGTCTCCGGATGCAGCCCCTCGTCCTTGACCCATTCCATCAGCTCCAGCCCGTTCATCTCCGGCATTTCGATATCGCAGACGACGATGTCGATCTCCCGTTCGCGAAGAAGCCGCTGAGCCATCGGCGCATGATACGCTTCATAGACCTCGTCCACGCCGATCTCCTTCCATCCGACGCCGGAGATCAGCCCTTTGACCGCGTAGATCTCGTCGTCCACGATCAGCACCCGGATCATCTTTTATCCCCCTTGGAGTCCCCTTGTCCTTGTCCTTGTCCTTGTCCTTGTCCGATCGGCAGCCGCAGCGTAACGAGCGCCCCTTGGGGCTCCGCCGCCGAGAAGGCCATGGACACCGGTCCTTTGAAGTACAGCCTGCTTCGACGAACGACGTTCCACAACCCCAGGCTGCGTTCCCCGGGCTCGGTCTCGTGCACCCTCGCTTGCAATTGCGTCGCCTGATCTTCCGACAGGCCTTTGCCGTTGTCCTCGACCTCGATCAGCAGCGTTCGGCCGCTGCCCTCGCCTTCCTGCGACGCCTTCACGCGGATGCGGAACGGGCTGCCCGTACGGATCGAGAAGCCGTGCACCATCGCGTTCTCGACAAGCGGCTGGATAATCAGCGGCGGAATTTCCGCCTCCTCCGTCCCGGGCGCCACGTCGAATTCGAACTCCAGCGTCTCGGGAAACCGGTACTTCTGGATCGATAGATAATGGTAGATGTGCTCGGTTTCTTCCTTGACGGTAATCGTCGACACCTGCGTACGGGTCGTATACCTGAAATAGCGGACAAGGTGCAGCGCCATGCTCTGAATGACCTCGTAGTCGCGGATTTGCGCGAGCTGATAGACGATGTTCAGAGAGTTCATGAAAAAGTGGGGATGAATCTGCGCCTGCAGATGCTTAAGCTCCGCCTTCTGCGTCCGGATCTGCTCCTCGTAAATGTCGATCTTGAGGTGCTCGATCTGCCGGGCCATCCCGTTGAACGTCTCCTTGAGCGCGAGAAACTCCTGTAGCTTGTAATCTTCCATTCTCACGCTGAGGTCCCCGGAGCGGATTTTGCGCATGCCCTTAATGAACTGGTGGATCGGTTTGACGATCGAATTTTGCAGGAACAGCAGGTACAGGCCCAGCATCACGGCCGCGAGCATCGGGATCAAGTAGGTCAGGTTGCGAAAAAAAGGCAGCCCTTCCAGCAGAGACCGCTCCGGAAGCATGAGCAGCAGGTCCATGTCGGCCATCCTCGAGCTTTTCGCCACGAACAAATACGGCTTGTCCAGCTTGACGATATTGTAGGCGGCTTTGCCGTCGTCCAGATAGGCCGATAAGTCCGTCGAGCCAAGCGAATCCCGAATGGCGGCTCCCGTCGACGACAGGGGCAAGCCTTCCCGCGACACGAGCAGCGCTTCGCCCTTGCCGTCCTGCCCCAATCTTCTCATCGGCTCCATCAGCCGGTTCAGATCGACCCACGCGCCGATAAAGGAATCGTAGTGCGTATCGACGATGCGGGTCAGCGCATACTCGCCGTTTTGCTCCACGAGGCTCCAACGCCTGCCGCTTCCGTTATCCGAGCTTGCGACGATGTCCCGCAGCTTCTCCTGGATCGACTGCTTCCTCTCGTAAGTCACGGATTGCTGCTGGGCGACGAGAAGCTCGTCATGCTTCTCCCCGTAAGCGAATAAAATGTCGGCCGCATCGTAGTAGTTGATATTCAAGTTCAGGTCGTTCGCCGTCTGGGTCGTCGCCAAATAGTACTCCCAGCTCGTCTTGCCGTACTGGCTGAGCGAGATCAGGCTTTGGTCCTGCTCGGCGGTCTTGTACAGGTAGTTCTCGATTTCCCCGAGCACCTGATCCATGTCGTTCATATACATCGTCAGCATGTTGCGGTTCGACTGGGCCACCTGAGAGTGAACGACCTGGGTCGCGTACAGGTTGTTCCACAGCAGCGCGATGACGAGAGGGACGGTGACGAGAGCGAAGCCGAGAATCAATCTGGAGCGCATCGTCGCAGGTCTCATGTTCGTCCTCCCGGGCCGTTCGACTGCCGTTCGGCGGCCAGCCACCGGTCGAGCTGCCGCTGTTTTTCCGCCACGACCTTGTCCGCTCCGGCGATTTTCAGCCTCTCCAGGTACATCGGAACGATTTTCTCGGGATCCTGGGCCCCGGTATTGAGAGCGGGCATGAATTCCTTGTCGACCAAGGAGCAGGCGGCGATCTCGGCTTTCACCCGTTCGGGGTTAAAGACGAAGCCGAGCGCCCTCGACTGATCCGCGGATTCGTTGAACTTGCGGTATTCCTCCCACAGCCGCGGGTTCTCGTTCTGCCACAAATAAGAGTTGAGCTGGTTGCCGAACATCCACGGCTGATTCAGGTTGTAGCCTACGCTCTTGGAATCGACCCCTTGAGGATACTGGATGACGTTGTCGCTTAGCTTGACGTAGTGTACGCCCTCCAGGCCCCAATCGAGCAGATTGAGCAGATAAGGGTCGGTGTAGAGCAGATTGAGCAGCATCATCGCTTTCTCCGGGTGCTTGGCGTTCCGGGTAATCGCGAACATGGCGCTCGTCGTATCGGCCGTCGTCGTATACGGCTTGGTCAGTTCCACGCTAACCATCGGATAGCCCGTGTCGCGCGAGGCGTGCAGCTCGAAGCCGGGCTTCAGCGATTCCGCGTAGGAGAACGCTTTGCCCGCTTTGACGGCGTCGAATTCGTTGTCCTTGGACGTCGTGGCGTCCGCGTTGAAATAGCCGGCTCGATTCCATTCGTGCAGCAGCTTCGCGTAAGCCATGAACTCGTCCGTCTCGGCCAGGTTCACGACCATGCCTTCGACGCTATCCCGGTGAAGCACGCCCGGCCCTTCTCCGAGCATGTCGAACATGCCGTACTGCATCAGGAACGTCAGCGGGCTCCGGTCGGCGCGGGCCTGAAGCGGCGCCATGCCCGGCTCGCTTGCCTGGACGGCTTCGAACACCGGACCTAAATCCGCGAGCTCGCGAATCGCCGAGAGGTCGATCCGCAGTTTGTCGACGATGTCCTTGCGGAGCACGAGCCCTTTGCTTGAAGCGAACTCTTTGTTCGTGACGATGCCGTAGATGCTTCCCTCGACCTTGCCCGCCTCCAGGATCGACGGGTCGAGAATGTCCTTGATCCCTTTGCCGTACCGCTCCAGCAGATCGTCGAGCGGCACGAACTTGCCCTTCGCGATCTCGTCGGCGAACCTCATCCAGCCCGCGGTGAACATCAGGTCGATCTGCTCGCCCGAGGCGAACATCAGCCCGGTCTTGTCCCACCACGAGCCCCTATCTATCGTCTGGATATCCAGCGTCGCATTGATTTTGGTCAGCAAATAGTCGCTCATCGCCTGTTCGACCCTTTTTAAGTCCCGAGGAGCGTTGCCTGCGGGGAACACCATGACGAGCTTGTCGGCGTTCGCCTGCGCGTCGCCGTCCGAATCGGCGGTCGTCCGCGGCGGCTCCGGACCGCGGGAATTCGGCTCCCCGCCGCGTTCGTATGCCCATATTCCGATAAACAGCATAGCGGCAAGCAGAACGGCGACAACTGCAAGCGCTTTCCAACTGACGGGTCGGTTCATGCGCGTATCCTCCGGGTGCGACGTTTGATTGATTTCTCATCTTACAACAGATCGTCGAACGGCCGCTACACCGTTTGTGACCTGGAATGCTAAAATTGTGACCTGAAGCGCCTCGTTCCGATTCGGCTAACGGCTTCTTCCCGCGGCAAGCCCGTCTTCATGCCTCGCATTGCGGAAATGATAGGGCGCCATCCCCATTTTCTTCTTGAACAGATTGGAGAAGTAGAACTCGTCCGCGAAGGAAAGATGCGCCGCGATTTCCCGGACGGTCATGCCCGTGCTTCTAAGCAGCTTCTGCGCGAATTCCAGCTTTAAGTGAAGATGATATTGATAGGGAGTGACGCCATAGTGCCGTTTGAACGTTCGGATCGTTTGCGACTCGGACTTTCCGATGACCGCCGCAAGCTCCGATAGGGAGACGTTCTCCGAAACGCGATGATCGAGGTACGTCTTCAGCCTCATCGCCTCCGATTGAACGTCCGGCGCATACAAGTGCTCGTTGATCTTGATCAGCAGCTCATGCACGGCCAAAGTACAGTTCAGCACGGAATTGTCGTCGCTCGTTTGCGCGTTATGGACGATTTGCTGCAAGTAGTTCATAGAGTAGAAATCCGGGATATGGTAGCATCCTTCCAACCCGTATCTGCGAATCAAATCCGTCAATAAATCTCCTCTGACGTTAACCCAGATTTTAATCCACGGATCGTCCTTGTCCGAGAAATACAAATGATCCCGGCCTTGGTGCAGAAAATACGTATCCCCGGCCTTCGGATAAAACTCCTTGGAATCGATCTTGACCGTTCCGCGTCCCCGGATGATGTACTCGATGCTGCTTACCGAGGAACGGGGCCTCGCGATCCGGTAAGTCCCGTCGCAAAAAGATTTCCCCGCCAATTCGAAATGCAATCCGAACGATCCGGCAGCGGCTTCCCTGAAAGGATATATTTCTTCTCTCATGCGCATTTTCCTCATTCGATCATCGGTTTTATCTATCCCTTGCCATCATCCACGTCAGTATACTATATGTGAATCGCAGAGAACAGGAGATGATCGAATGAGCTTCAGACCGTCGGCAGTTCCCTTGATTACCGTAGATCCGTATTTCAGCATCTGGTCGTTCGCCGACCGTTTGTACGACGACCATACGCGCCACTGGACAGGTCAGCGCAACGGCATGCTCGGCCTGCTTAAGATCGACGGCGTGGCGTATCGTTTCATGGGGAAGCTGGAAGCCTTCGGCGAACGCTATTACGCCGAGCCCCAAGTCATCCCGCAAGTCAAGGCGGAAGTAAAACCGCTGACTACGATCTACACGTTTGCCAACGAACAGGTCGAACTGACCTTGAAGTTTTTAACGCCTCTGCTTCCGGATCGATTACACGTTTTGTCTCGCCCCGCCTCTTACATCGCTTACGACATTGCGATCAAGGACGGGCGGGAGCACCAAATCGAAGTGTATTTCGACATTGCCGGCGAATGCTGCGTCAATACGATGGATCAGAAGGTCGTCTTCCGCCGCGGCGCCGATTCCGTGTATTGCGGCAACGCGGAGCAGAAGCCGCTGAACGCCAGCGGGGACAACATCCGCATCGACTGGGGCTATCTTCATGTCGCGCATCCGGGAGCGTTCGTAACCGACTACGACGGACGCTATCATTTTCTGACGGGCAAGGAAGTCGCCCGCGTGGACACGGACGGCGATACGGCGCTGCCCGCCAGCGAATACCGCTGCATCGCGCTGATCAGCGACAAGCTGTCCGATACGATCTGCCTGGCTTATGACGACATCAAGTCGATCGAATATTTCGGGAAGCCGTTGGACGCGTATTACAAGAAGGAATACGGAACCTTCGACAACATGCTGAAGCAAGCCGTATCCGACTACGAGCAGGTTCGTTCCCTTGCTTCGGAGTTCGAAGAGAAGCTTCGCGGCGAAACGGAGAAGGTGAACCGTTATTACGCGGACATTGCGGCTCTGGCCTATCGGCAGACGATCGCGGCTCATAAGCTTGTACTGCACGAGGGGGAGGCTCTGTTCCTGTCCAAGGAGTGCTTCAGCAACGGCTGCATCGCCACGCTGGACGTTACCTATCCTTCCATTCCTCTGTTCCTGAAGTACAATCCGGAGCTGGTCAAGGGGATGCTGCGCCCGATTCTGGAATACGCGCGAACCGACGCCTGGACGTTCGATTTCGCCCCGCACGACTGCGGCCAATATCCGCTGTGCAACGGACAAGTATACGGCGAGAACAAGCTCGAATATCAAATGCCCGTGGAGGAATGCGGCAATATGCTGCTGTCCGTCGCGGCGCTGTGCCGCTACGAGGGGTCGAGCGAATTCGCCCTGAAGGAGAAGCCGCTGCTGGACAAATGGGCGGATTATTTGCTGGAGAACGGCTACGACCCGGGCAATCAGCTCTGTACGGACGATTTCGCCGGACATCTGGCCCACAATTGCAATCTGAGCATGAAGGCGATCGTGGCGCTGGGGGCATACGGCAAGCTCGTGCAGGAAGAGAAGTATATCCTTGCCGCGAAGGCGATGGCCGACAGATGGCGCGCGGAAGCCCGCAAAGAAGAAGGCTCGCTGCTGGCCTTCGACCAGCCGGACTCCTGGAGCCTCAAATACAACCTCGTGTGGGACAAGCTGCTGGAAGTCGGTTTGTTCGACCGGGAGGTATACGAAAGCGAGATCCGGCTGTACAGCCAAAAAATGAACCGTTACGGCGTGCCGCTGGATTCGCGCTCGGATTATACCAAGCTCGATTGGCTGGCATGGACGACGGTCTTTACCGATAACGGCGAATACGGCGAGAGGCTGTACAAGTCCATCTGGGATTTCATCAGCGAGACGGTCGAACGGGTGCCGATCACCGACTGGTACTACAGCTCTACCCCTCCCCAGGTGAAGTATTCTCGCTA
>JAEZZE010000299.1 GCA_023418755.1 Bacillota bacterium
ACGAGACGCAGTTCGCGATCCAGAACGAATTCGAGAATACGCTGAAAAGAAACATCCAGCAATTTCTGAATCCCATCGTCGGCATGGACAATATGGTCGTGAGCGTCGTGTCTTCCCTGAACTTCGACAAGAAGTCGTCGCAGGAGCAGATCGTGCAACCGCTGCCGGACAACGACAACAAAGGCATCGAGATCAGCCGGGTGGAATCCAGCGAAACGTACCAGGGCCAAGACGGCCAGAACGGAGGCGTCGCGGGAACCGGGGAGACGGATGTCGCCAATTACCCTTCGGCGGGCGGAGCCGGTTCTTCCTCTTCGGAGAAGGTATCCAGCACCGTCAACTACGACGTGACCCGCATTACTAATAATATCGACTACGGACCTTATAAAGTGAAGGACTTATCCATAAATGTCGGCGTAAATTCCGCCAACATGACTCCCGAGAGACTCGAAGAGATCCAAGGGATGCTGGTAAGGAACGTAAGGGTTCTTCTGGCCGAGTCCGGATTGGACTTGTCGGACGAAGCTTTGACGCAACGCGTCTCGGTTCTGTCGCAATCCTTTGACGGCACGGCAGCGGTCTCCGGCAACGCGTCTAACTCGACGTTGTGGATGGCGGCAGCGGGACTGTTGGCGCTGGCATTGCTCGGGGGCGGAGGCTACTACATCTATCGCCGCCGCAAAGCCGCGCAGGAAGCGGCGGCGATCGAGGAAGTCCCGCGCGTGGAGATGCCGACGATCGATATCGACAACGTTACGAACGAGAGCCAAGTGCGCAAGCAATTGGAAAGCTTGGCCAAGCGCAAGCCGGATGAATTCGTCAATCTTCTCCGGACTTGGCTGGTGGATGAATAGAGGTGGCAGCGGTGGCGAAAGGATTTCAATTGTCCGGGAGGCAGAAGGCGGCCATTCTGCTCATCACCCTCGGACCGGAAGTATCCGCGCAAGTGTTCAAGCACTTGCGCGACGACGAGATCGAGCAGTTGACGCTTGAGATCGCCAACGTGCGCAAGGTGGACGCCAGCGAGAAGGAGCTCATCCTCGGCGAATTCCATCAAATCTGCGTCGCGCAGGAATACATAACGCAAGGCGGCATTACGTACGCGAAGGAAATTTTGGAGAAGGCGCTCGGCTCGCAGAAGGCGATGGACATTCTGAACCGTCTGACCGCGACGCTGCAGGTTCGCCCGTTCGATTTCGCGCGGAAGGCCGAGCCTTCGCAAATTTTGAACTTCATCCAGAACGAGAATTCGCAGACGATCGCGCTCGTGCTCTCGTACTTGCAGCCGGATCAATCGTCCGCGGTTCTCTCGTCCTTGCCGCAAGAGAAGCAAGCGGAGGTCGCGAGAAGAATCGCGCTGATGGACAGCACGTCTCCCGACGTCATCTCTCAAGTCGAGCGGGTGCTGGAGCAGAAGCTCAGCTCCACGGTCACGCAGGATTACACGAACGCCGGAGGCATCGAGGCGATCGTGCAAATTTTGAACGGCGTAGACCGCGGCACGGAACGCACGATTTTGGACTCCCTGGAAATCCAGGACCCGGAGCTGGCGGAGGAGATCAAGAAGCGGATGTTCGTGTTCGAGGACATCGTCAATCTGGACAACCGTTCCATTCAGCGCATCATTCGGGACATCGAGAACGCGGATTTGCAGCTCGCGCTCAAGGTCGCGAGCGAGGAAGTACGGGAATCGATCTTCCGGAACATGTCGAAGCGGATGGCCGAGACGTTCAAGGAAGAGATGGAGTACATGGGGCCGGTGCGGCTGCGCGACGTGGAAGAGGCGCAAACCCGCATCGTAGCGACGATCCGCAGACTGGAAGAGGCCGGAGAGATCATCATCGCTCGCGGCGGAGGAGACGATATCATTGTCTAATCTCATCAAATCTTCGCATGTCGTGTCGCTTGACGATCTGAAGAGATTGGAACTGATTCAGCGAATCGCGCCCGTTCCGCAAAATATTTCCGGATCCGGCACGGAGGGCGAAGGAAATCAAGCTCCCGATGTCGAAACACAATCGTTAAAGGAACGCATCATTTCCGATGCCGAGCAAACGGCGGAGGAGATCGTACGGCAGGCGAGGGACGAAGCGGCGGAGCTGAAAGCGGCCGCCGAGCGGGAAGCGCAAGCGTGGTGGCAATCCCGCCGCGAGGAAGACGGCCAAGTGCGCGAGGAAGCGGGCAGGCAAGGCTACGACGAAGGCTACCGCAACGGAGCGCGCGAGGCGGAGGAACAGCTCAAGGGGCAATACGAGGAGCGGCTTCGGGAAGCGGAGGCGATCGTAGCCCAGGCTTACGAGACCAAGGAATCGATCATTACAGAAGGCGAGTCCTTCCTCGTGGAGCTGAGCTGCTCGATCGCGGAGAAAATCGTGCAGCGCAAGCTGTCGAAAGCTCCGGAGATGTCGATGAAGCTGTTCGAGAAGGCTCTGGCCAGAAGGAAGGAACAAGGGGCAATCGTGCTATGCGTATCGCCCTCGCAATTCGCATACGTGCAGGCGGCGAAGGACGAGCTCGCGCTCGTGCTGGACGCGCAGGCGGAGCTGCAGGTCGTGCCCGACGCTTCCATTAAAGAAGGCGGATGTATCGTCAGATCGGCTTTCGGCAGCATCGATGCAAGAGTCGATACGCAGCTCGAAGCGATCCGCGAGCAATTGCTTAAAGTCGCGGCCCATCGCGGAGAGGGGGGCGATTCGGATGGCGCTCCTTGATATCGGGCGTTACTCGGACACGCTTCGGAATCTGGATCCGGTGCGGGTGAACGGCAAAGTCATCCAGATTATCGGACTGACCGTCGAATCCGAAGGGCCGGACGCCAGCATCGGCGACGTGTGTTCGATCCACCCGATGAAGGGCGGCCAACCGGTGCTCGCGGAGGTTGTCGGCTTTCGCGACAACCGGGTGCTGCTCATGCCGCTCGGGGATCTGCATTCCGTGGGCCCCGGCTGCGACGTCGTGGCGACGGGAAATCCGCTTACGGTGCAGGTCGGTTCCGAGCTGCTCGGCAAAGTGCTGGACGGCCTCGGCCGGCCGCTTGACGGGACCCGCTTGTCGGTGCGCATGCCGCACTATTCGACCAACAACGCTCCCGGCAATCCGCTCAGCCGTCCGCGGGTAACGACGCCCTTGGGCGTCGGCGTCCGGGCGATCGACGGATTGCTGACCGTCGGGCAAGGGCAGCGGATCGGCATTTTCGCCGGTTCGGGCGTCGGCAAGAGCACGCTGCTGGGCATGATCGCCAGGAACACCTCCGCCGACGTCAACGTCATCGCGCTGATCGGCGAACGCGGACGCGAGGTGCTGGAGTTCGTCGAGAAGGATCTTGGACCGGAAGGGCTTGCCCGTTCCGTCGTCATCGTCGCGACGTCCGACCAGCCGGCGCTCATCCGGATGAAGGGCGCGCTGATCGCCACGACGATCGCCGAGTATTTTCGCGACCGCGGGATGAACGTCATGCTCATGATGGATTCGGTCACCCGGTACGCGATGGCGCTGCGGGAAGTCGGATTGGCCATCGGGGAACCGCCGGCGACGAGAGGCTATACGCCATCCGTATTCGCGGCGCTGCCCAAATTGCTGGAACGCGCGGGGACGGGGCCGACGGGCTCGATTACCGCCTTCTATACCGTTCTCGTGGACGGGGACGACATGAACGAACCGATCGCCGACGCCGTTCGCGGAATCTTGGACGGACACATCGTGCTGCACCGCAACTTGGCGAATAAGGGGCATTTCCCGGCCATCGACGTGCTGTCGAGCGTAAGCCGGGTCATGAAGGATATCGTGACCGAGGAGCAGCAATTAGCCGCCGAGCAGCTCAAGAAGCTTCTGGCCGTCTATCGGGATTCCGAAGACCTCATTAATATCGGGGCTTACCAGAGGGGCTCCAACGCCGAGATCGACAAGGCCATTCAATATTACGATCTGATCCGGACCTATACGCAGCAGAGAACGAACGAAAAAGTAACGCTGCAGGAGGCTCAGGAACGACTCGTGATCGATTTTTACAAGAGATGAGGATAAGCGACTATGGCATTCCGATATCCTTTGCAGAAGATCGTGGATCTGAAGGGCAGCGAGAAATCGATGGCCGAGTGGGAATACGCCGCTTCTCTCGGCAAGCTTAGAACCGAGGAAGACCGGCTCCGGAAGCTGTACGAAGAACGCCGCGGCCTCGAGGAGGACATGTTGTCGACCGCCAAGCGGGCGACGCCTCTAACCGAGCTGCTGGCGACCGAGCGGTATATTCAGGTGGTGGACGAAAGAATCCGCAGGCAGCATGAGGGCGTTCGCTCCGCGGAAGACCAGGTGCGCAAGCGCCAAGGTCAGCTGACGGACAAGATGGTGGACGAGAAAGTGTGGCTGAACGCTCGGGATCGCGCGTTGGAGCGATTCCGGCGCGACCGGTTGGCCAAGGAACAAAACGAACTGGACGAAATCGCGATCGTAAGGGCGGCCTCCTCCTCGCGCAGGTAACGGGGACAGACTGCCGGATCGCGGGAGAAGGGAGGGAAATTCGTGGCGAGCGCGGATGTGGAAAAGAGCAGTTACAGCGGCTTCGAGCGGTTTCTCTTTTTTATTACCCCGATTTTGTTTACTGCGGTATTGCTGGGCGTGCTGTTGTTAATGTTCAATGCGGATTGGCGCAACGCGGCGCTCGAGATCGGCAACAAAATACCGGTCATTCGATCGATTCTGCCGAATCCGGACAGCCCGCAAACGCCGGAAGCGCAAACGGACGAAGCTTTGTCGGTGAACAACGCCAAAGCGAAGCTGGACGAGCTTAACGCGCTGCTTACCGATCGGGAAACCGCGCTGAAGCAAGCGACGGCTCTTAACGAAGAGCAGAAGA
>JAEZZE010000378.1 GCA_023418755.1 Bacillota bacterium
GTTCAAGCTCCTGCATTTTCTTGAGCACCGGCAAGTAGTCCTCCGGGCCGTTGATTTCGGGAGCTCCGGCCTGTTGATAGAGATCCCAGCGCAGATCCGGCCCCCAGGTCATGTCCTTGCCTTCGGAGGGACCGCTTGGGTTGCTGGCAACGTTATTGCCGATCCCGTATACGGACGAGCCTCCTCCGAACGCAATCTTGGCTTTCTCGACGGCTTTCGGATAACGCTCCAGAATGTCCTTGCCGTGCTTCTCGAGCAAGCCGTCCTTCGTCAGATCGAGCAGCAGGCCGCCCTTGATCGCGTTCGGATAATGGTTTTTGTCGTCTCCCCAGACGATAATGTCCCCCAGATCCCCCGACGACATCATCGCGGCGATCTTCGTATCCCCTCCGGTCAGGTTGGAAGCCACGATGTCCAGCTCGATGTTGAATTTGTCCTTGACCGCCTTGGCGAACCAACCGATTTGCTTGCCCGCGTAATTCGCCGTCGTCGAGAATACCGTCAACTTAAGCGTCTCCGACCGATCTAACTCTCCGCTATCGGATGCGGCCGGTTCGGACGACGACGCCTCCGGCGAAGCCTGAGATGCGGACGGCGAGCTTGAAGGCGAGCTTGTACCGCCGTTGCTCCCCTTGCTGCACGCCGCCGCGATGAACACAAGCACGAACGCGAGCGATACGATCATCCATCTTTTTGCTTTCATAGCGTGAATGCCTCCCTATAGCTTCATCTTTATAGTTCAAACCCCGGTAAAGGGCAAAACCCGATGCTCGCAACCGATCCATCTCCGATCCGATCAGCCCTTGACCGCGCCGATCAGGATGCCTCTAACGAAGAAACGCTGGAAAAACGGATACACGATCAGAATCGGCAGCACGACGATCATCGTCACCGTCATTCGTACGGAGGTCGGCGTCTGCATGTGCTGAAGACTGGCGGCCATATCCTGGGAATTTCGGATTAGAGCGGCCAAGGACGTCGATTCGTTCAAATAGCGCCACAGAAGAAATTGCAGCGTATAATATTTCGTATCCGTCATCAAAAAAGCGGTGTCGATAAACGCGTTCCATTGATTCACCGCGGAGAAAATGGTAATCGTCGCGAGAATCGGCGTAATGAGCGGAACGATGATACTGGCGAAAATCCGCGAGTAACCCGCCCCGTCCAGAGCCGCGGATTCCTCCAGCGAAGAAGGCAACGCTTCCACGAACGTCTTGACCAATATAATGTTGAAGGGAACGATAATCGTCGGAAGCACGTAAGCCAAATAATTGTTGGTCAGTCCCAGATTGTCCATCGTAATGTACCAGGGAATCAGTCCGGCGCTGAAATACATCGTGACCACGACCATGCGGTACCACAGCTTGCGAAGCCACATCTCTCGTTTGGTGAACAAGTAGCCGAGAAAGGCGGAGGCCCCGACCGTCAACAGCGTCCCGACGACCGTCCGGTATAGCGACACGTAAGCCGCCTGAGCCAATCCGTCGATTTGCAGCACGTTCCTGTAGTTACCGAAATGAATCTCCCTCGGGTAAAACGTAACGTAGCCCGCGGCGCTCAAGTCGTTGGAACTAATCGTGTTAATGAACAAATAATAAAAAGGAAAGACGCAGGTCAGCGTAAACAAGGCAAAAAAGGCATAGTTGGCGATGCGGAAGGCCCAATCTCCGCTTCCGGTTCTTCTCCCCGATTTCATCCGGTTTCTCCTCTCACTGGTCGGTCAAATGATGCTTTCCCCGCGGACGAGCTTCGACAGCGAGTTGGCGAAGAACAGCAGCGCGACGCTGATGACCGACTTCAGCATGCTGACCGCGGTCGCGAACGGAAAGTTGTTGGCGAAGGCGATATTGTACACGTACAGATCGAGCACCTCGATCGTATCCTTGTTCATCGGGTTCTGGAACGCGAAGTACTGCTCCATGCCGTTGTTGATGAAGTTGCCGATCGAAAGCACCAGCAGCACGAAGAACGTCGGCACGATGCCCGGCACCGTGATATGCCAGATTTTACGGAAACGCCCCGCCCCGTCCACTTCTGCGGCCTCATACAGCTGCTGGTCGATGCCGGCGATCGCGGCCAAATACAGGATCGCGCCCCAACCGAGCGATTTCCACCAGTACCAGGCCATCATGGTCAGCCATACGTTGGAGTTGGTCGCCAGGAAGTTGATGCCTTCGTCGATGAAGCCCAGCTTGATCAGAAGCTGGTTCACGATGCCGTTGTCTACGGAGAAGAGCATGAATGCCAGCGAAAAAACGAGAATCCAGCTGATGAAATTCGGAATCGTCGTCAGCGTCTGAACCAGCTTGCGAAACCGTTTCGACCGGATTTCCGTCAGAAGGATGGCGAAGGCGACCGGCAGCACCGAGGTGACGATGCCCAGCGTGCTCATCGCGACGGTGTTCGTCATGACGCGCACGACCTCTTCGAGCTGCGTCCGGTTTTGGGCGATCGAGCGGAACCATTTGAAACCGACGAACGGCGTGTCCGACAGCGGAATGCCGGGCGTGAAATCGTAGAACGCGTAAATCCATCCGGCGATCGGAAGGTAGTAAAAAACGAAGGTGACGACTAGAAACGGAAAAGCCATAAGAAACAGCTTATAACTGTTCGGAAAGTGCCGGATGCGCCCGCCGATTGCCGTACCGGCGCGCATCGCTTTGAGCGGCGAGTGATCCATCGCGAGGACTCCTTCTTCGTCTTTCTTCTTGCGCGTCCTCATCTTAACCCGCCCCCGGCTATAGGCGAGAGCGAATGCCGGCCGCAGCCCGGGGACCTCCGTTGGAAAAAATCGAACGGATTTCTTACCGGATCGAACCGTTTTCGCCGTTGCTAACGAATTCGCCATCGGCCGGCAGATGGACGTATTTGTAAAGATGCTGCAGCCATTAACGAAAAAAAAGGGAACGTCCCTTAGGTCGGATTTTTGACCTTTCGGGACATTCCCTTGCGAGTCTGAAAAACAAACCATTCATGCTATGTATAATACGGGGATAAACGCCTACTTCCGCGCCAAAATGATCAGATTAAGCCACGATAATTCGCTAGCCGTCAGCGTTCTCATCTCCGCTTTCTCGACCCATGATCTATCGCTGATCACTCCTTTATCCAGCAGATCTTGAAGCACATTAACCGTCATTTGCCATTGGTAATTCGTCAGATGCAACATATCCTCATCTCCTGATCATCGAAATCATATAGACAATCATACCTAACATCCCTTTTTATTTCCATAAATGAAAAGGGATCCCCTCATAGGAGAGAATCCCTGTAATGGCCGTTAAGACCATTTCCCGGAAAAAGAATGCGTCGCGCTTACGTTACTGCTTTAGCTTACCTTATGCTCGATCCGCAGCTTGTCGGCCACCATCGCGATGAATTCGCTATTCGTCGGCTTAGACTTCGCGATGTTGATCGTATAACCGAACAGGTGGCTAATGCTGTCGATGTTGCCGCGCGTCCAGGCGACCTCGATCGCGTGGCGGATGGCGCGTTCGACGCGGCTAGGCGTCGTCTTGAACTTCTCGGCGATGGCGGGGTAGAGCGTCTTCGTGATCGCTCCGAGAATCTCGATGTTGTTATACACCATCGTGATCGCTTCGCGCAAATATTGGTAGCCTTTAATATGCGCGGGAACGCCGATTTCATGAATGATGCTCGTGATGTTCGCGTCGAGATTTTTCGGCTTGCCGATCTGCACGACGTTGGAACGCGCGGAGCTTCCGCTGGGCCCGCTCGACGTGGTAACCGAAGAAGCCGCGGAATTGCCGGCCAGTTGACGAATGCGATTAGCCAGAACATCCATATCGAACGGTTTGAGTATGTAATAAGAAGCGCCAAGTTGAACCGCACGCTGCGTAATGTTCTCTTGTCCGAAAGCCGTAAGCATAATGATCTTGGGCATGGGCGATAAATTCATATCCCGTAGTTTCTCCAGAACGCCAAGCCCGTCCAGATGCGGCATAATAATATCAAGGATCATGACATCCGGTACTCTTCGTGTTTCTTCAAGCTGACGGATGACCTCTTCTCCGTTGTACGCCACACCGATGACCGTCATATCATCCTGCTCTTGGATGTACTCTGATAACAAGTTTGTAAATTCTCGGTTGTCGTCTGCTAAGAACACTTCAATACGTGGCAATGTCTGGTCCTCCCTTTCTCTTATGCAAGAATATATTGACGAAAAACGCTCACGTTTCTCTGATAATCCGTTTTCGACATCCCCTTGGCGGATTCCTTCTCGATTAAAAAAATTTTCTTTATTTATTATTGGAAATCGAATATAATTAATCATTTACGTCACAACACGTCAAATCATGATTTGTTTCGTACATTTTCGACAAACGTTCGGATTTTCGGTAAATAAACAAAATCTAAGGCGTTAGACCGCCTTAGAAATCGTTTGTTCCGGATTCAACATGATTCCGGCGTCCTGCAGCATCCATTCGATAAAGCAGCCATAACCCGACGAAGGATCGTTAACGAATACGTGAGTGACGGCGCCGACTAATTTGCCGTTCTGAATGATCGGACTGCCGCTCATCCCCTGTACGATGCCTCCGGTTCTCTCCAACAGCTTCGGATCGGTTATTTTGATGACCATCCCCTTCGTGGCGGGAGACGACTGCTTGGAGACGTGAACGATCTGGATATCGAATTTCTCGACCTTCTGTTTCTCTACGACCGTCAAGATTTGCGCGGGACCTTCCTTCACTTCCTCCGCAAAGGCGACCGAGACCGGCTCGGGATTATAGGAATGCTCGGGCAATTGCCTCATTTTGCCGAAGATGCCGAACGGAGTGTTGCGCTCCACGCTTCCCAGAATACGGCCTTCCTTCAGAAAATGGGCCCTTTTCTCGCCCGGTTCCCCGCTTTGGCTTTTGTTGATCGAGGAGACGCTCGACTGTAGAATCTCGCCGCTGCCGACGACGATCGGAGTTTGCGTGTCCATATCCGTTATGACGTGACCGAGCGCGCCATACACGCCTTGATCCGGAGCGTAGAACGTCAGCGTTCCGACGCCGGCCGCCGAATCCCTGATGTACAGCCCTAGGCGCCACGCTCTGTCCTCTTCATCGTACGCCGGGTTTATCGAGGTCTTGAACCTTTCTTTTCCCCTTTGCACCAGCAGCTTCAGCGCTTCGCCGCTGCGTCCGGCTTCTTCCGAATAGGCTGCGATTTTGGATATGTCATCGCAAGGCTGACCGTTGATTTCGACGATCAGATCCCCCAGTCTAAGCTTGGCCGCTTCGCCCGGGGACATTTTCGAATTGTCTTTCGTGCTGACCAAATGATGGCCGACGACCATAATTCCAGCCGATTTGACCTTGACGCCGATCGTCTGGCCTCCGGGAATGACTCGCAAGTCGGGAATGACTTGCAAACGAACCGTTTTGAACGGAATTTTCCCGAACAGCTTCATCTGCAAATGGGTGACGCCGCTCGATTTCGGTTGAATGGATAAAGGCTGCCTGAGATCGACATGAACCGAAGCGTCGTCGCTGCCGTTCACGGCGGCTACATGCGGATTCAAGCTGACTTGGGCATGTACGGGAATCGCGTAATGCAAGGATACCGGCTGCCCCTGAAAAAGTCTGACCCGATTCGGAATTTCCGCGAAATGCTGAAACGGAGTCGAGCAAACGGTGACGATCAGCATAAGAACGACAACAAGTCCGATGCGGCGGCGTTTCCTGGAGTGTTGCTGGTACAAGATCTCACGCTCCCTTACAGTCTGAATCGGCTCTCTGTATGTCGCCGATAACGTACCTATAAGGTAACCGTGGCATGCTTCTTTTATGTTCTCAAAAAGCTTCCTACCCGATTGATTTTGCGCGTCGTTACGCGTTTTTTCGAATCTCGGCCAGGCTAAGCATTTCTTGTGCGTGATGACGGGTTTTTTCCGTTACTTCCACTCCGCCGAGCATTCGCGCGAGCTCCTCGATTCTCTGCTCCGGCGACAGCTCCAGAACCGACGTGTGCGTACGGGAACGTTCGTTCACCTGCTTGCGGATTTCGTATTGGCGATCGGCCATGCAAGCCACCTGAGGAAGGTGAGTGATGGCGAACACTTGGCAATGGCGGGACAGCAAACTAAGCTTCTCCGCGATCGCCTGCGCCGCCCTGCCGCTGACGCCGGTGTCCACTTCGTCGAAGACGAGTACGGGGATTTCGTCGATGCGGGCGAAAATCGACTTGAGCGCAAGCATGACCCGCGACATCTCTCCCCCGGATGCAATTTTGGCGAGCGGCTTGGGCGGTTCCCCCGGGTTCGTCGACAGGATGAACTCGGCAGTATCCGTTCCCGCGGCCGTCAGTTCGGACGTGCCGAGCTTGACCTCGAACACCGAACGCTCCATCTGAAGCTCGGCCAATTCCTGTTCGATCTGCCGGGCGAGCACTCTTGCCGCGCCTTTTCGGATTTCCGACAGCTTCTTCGCCCGTTCCTGCAACTCTTCCCTTAGCTGGGCCTCCTGTGCCGTCAGCTTCTCGAGCAGCTCCTCCCGGTTGTCGAGCTGATCCGCTTCCGCTTGAATTTTGTCCCGGTATAGCAAAATTTCCTCGATCGTCTCGCCGTACTTGCGCTTTAATCCGTGCAGAACGTCCAACCTCTGCTCGATCTGCGCCAAACGCTCGGGATTGAATTCGATGTTCTCCTTATAATCGCGCAACTGATAAGCACTGTCTTCGGCGCTGTAATAGGCGTTCTGAAGCTGTTCCACCAGAGGCTGAAGCACGGAGGGGTCGAACTTCACGATGTCCTGAAGCC
>JAEZZE010000041.1 GCA_023418755.1 Bacillota bacterium
GCTGCAGGTCGACGCTTGTTCTGAGCTTCGATTGCGTCCGGTCGTTCCTGACGGTCACGAAGATTACCCGTTCCTTGTCGACGCGGCCCGCGGTGACGTCCAGCTGCTCGGCGAGCTCGCTTTCGTAGGCAGTCTGATTGGCGATAATCCGATACAGAATGCTCCGGGTATACCAGACGAGCGCAGAGTGATCGTCCGGCTTCGCCGCCGCCTTGTGGACCCGGTCGCCTGCTTGCTGAAGCTCTTCGACCGCCTCGGCGGATAGATCGGGGAGATTGATCGCGACCGTATGGAAGACATCGGCGATCCCTTCTCCGTCCTGCAGCCAGGTTTCATGCGTCAGCTTCTTCTTCGGCAGCTGAACTTCGATACGCATGCCGACGATCTTCTGCTTATTGGCGTCGATCAGGCGGTTGCCGACGATCTGCGTCGTCTGGCTTTCCAGCACTGCCGTATACTTGCCTTCGGAGCCGCCTGCGCGGATATCCACCGGCTCGCGGCTCAACTGATCGAGGTTGAGCGCGGCTTCCAGAACGCGAACCTCCTCGATCAACGGACTCGCGTCGCCGCCGCCTCCGCCGAGCGCGCCTCCGATGTCTCCGGTGATGCCGCCCACTCCCCGGTCCTCTTTCTCTTCGGCTATGAAATAGACGCTGATCGTGCTTTGCGCGGACGTCATCCGCCTGCTTTCCTGACCTCCAGGGAAGAAGGCCAGACCATCCAGCTCCGACAGATCCTTCATGAACGGAACGACGAATATTTTCGTCTTCCCTTGTTCGTCGGGGTAAGTCCATGCGGGCAGATGCTTCAGATTGACCGAATCTACCGCGCCCAACTCCTCGAGCGCCTTCCTTCCTCGATCGGTTACCTGTACCATTCTAAGCGACGGGCTGTAACCGAGCTTGGAGAGCAGGCCCCCGGTCAGGGCGGCCAGGTCGCCTTCGGTTCCCCAGCCCTGGGCCAGCACGGCTTCCGGAGAGTTCCGGTAAGTCGAATACGGATCCGCGGAGGGCAGCCATCTCAATCCGTCCACCAGCGTCTGGAAGTCGGCCCACGTCTTGACCGATTCCAGCTGCATCATGCCGCGAACGGTTAACAAGGGAGCGGGGACTTCTTCCTTGCGGCCTTGGCCGGCATCGAAATCGACCTTCTGAAAGACGCCGGCCGGCGCCTTGGCAGCTTCCAGCGAGCGGTGACGGCTGATCGCTTCGGCCAGAGCCATCTGGAGCTGGATGTCGAATTTCTCGTCCAGAGGCGGCTCCACCCGTTTGACCAGCAGTCCTTCCTGCTTATAGGTTTCATTCCCGACGGGAAGGTTCAGACCGGCGAACAGATCGGATTGCAGCGTCCAGTTCAGATCCGCTTGATTGTTGGGGATCGAGAACACGAGCAATCCTCGGCGCGAAGTCCCGTCGAATACGGCCCAATCCTTATCGATGCCCAGGAGCAGCTCGTCGGTGACCGGGTCCGGCCGCAGCTCCGACACCTCCCGTCCTGCCGGGGCTTGAACCGGCACAAGCTTAAACGTCTCGCGGAAGCCGGACGATCCGAATCCGTCAGGCTCGTCGGCCAAAGTCGCGTCGACCACGACGAAGTTTCCGTTGCTGGACTCGATGTCGCGAATGCGGGACAGCGAATTGACGGTCAGCGACGCGCCTTTGCCCGGGATCACCGCTGCGCCGCCGGCGCCTGAGTTTTCCGCAGAGCCGCCGCTCACCGGAAGCACCGTCGCGCCTCCGAATAGATCGACGTAAAGCTCCGTCGGCATAGCCCCCAGCGCATTCGGCGTTTGGAAGGCCAGGCGGACTTTGTTGGAGGAGCCAGGGCCGAGCGTCACGGGCCGCAGCAAGCCGTAAGGCAGCAGGGCGGTGGCCGTGTGAACGGGAACGAGGAAAGGCCCCTCGGCGGTTTTGATGTTCAAATAAAACCGATCCTGCGGGTTCATCTTCAGATCGGCCTGAACCAGGGATTTCAATTCGGCTTCCACGATTTTGAACGCGCTCGTTTTGCGGGTCAATGCGACCTTCTCGATCCGGTCTGCCTCGCCGACCTTCGTCAGGGCCAGTTCGAAGGTGTCCGAAAGCTTGCCCGTTGCGCTTTTCGGCAAGCCTTCCAAAACGGCGGCGTCCTCCTTCGGAAGAGGGCCTGCCAGGGCCAGCGACATATGTCCGAATTCGGCGTCGTAGTAGTGGACGGAAGCTCGTTCGATCTCCTCGTCGGGTACGAGGAACACAAGCATTCCTTTGACCGTCTCGCCTCGTTTGACCGTGATTTCTCCATCTCCGGGCGCCGCCAGCGGCTGTTCCGTCAGCCAGGTGGCCGTCGAAGCCGGATAGGAGCCATTGCCGTTTACGTTCATGAAGAAATGCGAGGCGAAGTCCGGAATCAAATAGTCGGCTCCGTCCGGATGAACGTTCTTAAGCTCCATTTCGATTGCGGCAAAACTGCGTTTCCCGGGCGCATCCACGCCTTTTAGCTTTTTGAGGAAGAGGAGCTCCCGGGCCGTCCATTCGGCCGCCTTGTTTTTCCCTTGGCTGTTCAGCGGAACGCGCTTGTAGATTTTGACCTCCTCGCTCGGCAGATCGCGTCCGTAGACGAGCGCGGCCGTCGCCTGCTCGTATTGCGCGACCTTCTTGCCCGTCTCGAAGCCGATCGTCTGGAATTCGACCTTGTCGCCTGCGTCGAGCAGCACGGGGAAATCGACCAAGCGGTCGTCCGAGTAGATGCGGGCGGGGCCGTCATTCGAATCGTTGCGGACGGCGAGCGTCAGCGGGATTTGCTCGGAGGGCCGCTTCTGGACTTCGGCAAGCGCTTCTTGGAACGCTTTGGCCAATACGGCGGGATCCTCGGAGATGACATATTTGCCTCCCGATTTCTCCGCGGCCCACTTGAACGCTTCCTCGCTGTCGTCCGTGCCGAGGCCCACCCACAGCACCAGGATGCCTTCCTCTTTGATGCCGTTCAGTATCTCTCCGAAAAAAGCCTTTTTGCTCTCGTCGACATCAAGCGCCGCGTCGGTCACATATACGATGACGCGCTTTTCGGAAGGGATTTGCTTTAACGAATGATAGGTCTCGAAGACGGAATTCAAAATCTCGGTTCCCCCGACCGCCTTCAGATTGCCCAGCGCCTGCAGCAGCTCGGCCTTGCGGGAGGTGAACACTTGCTCGAACTCCAGATACGCGGTGAAGCTGAGCAATTGCATCAAGCTATTCTCCGGAAGCTGTCCGATGAAGTCGTGGAACAGATGCTTCACCTTGTCGATCCGATAAGCGCCGTTGCCCGAAGCGGGGTCGACATCCATCGAACCGCTCACGTCCAGCGTCATGGCGACAACCGGAACGTCGGACGGCGACTGTTCTCTCGGTCGCTCGTAAGTGAGCTCGAACCGGTTGCCCAGCCTGTCGTTAATGGCGGCGAACACATGCTTCAGCGCGGCCGTGTCCTGCGCGGAATAATACGTGCCTTCCGACATCGCCGCCAGCTCCAGCAGCGTCGAGTTGTCGTGGTCCGGACCGAAGCCGATCGAGTAGATCGGAATGCCGGAGCTTTGAACGGCTTGCTCGACTTCGCTCTTGCTTGCCTTGCTGCCGGTGCCCGCCTTCTCGGCGTTGCTGTCCACGCCGTCGGTGAATACGACGAGCGTCGGCCGCTGCTTCTCCTTCAGCAGGCTCAGTCCCTCGATGACCGAATCGTACAGCTTCGTATTTCCTTGCGCCTTGATCTGGCCGAGATTCGCCAGCACTTCCTTCTTGCTGGTGCCTTCCAGCACCCGGATCTGGGAATCGAAATCGATGACCTGGATATGGGCGTTGTCCGGCAGCCCTTGAATGAAAGCTTTAGCGGATTCCAGCACCTGCGCCATCGACTTCGACATGGAACCGGACGAATCGAGCGCGAGGACGACGCTCGGCGGCGTCTCGATCCGATCAAGCTTCAGCAGTTTTCCTTGCCGTCCTCCTTCCACGATCTCGATGTCCTTCGTATCGGGCGTGAATTTGGGACTTTGAGAATCGAGCAGCATGAAGGTAACGCGGGCCTGATCGCCCTGAAGGGCGGTTTCCTCGATTTTCAGCTTGCTCTCTTCGCCGCTGGCGTCGCCGATCCCATCGTTCCGGTACGCGCCCTGAAGCAGCGGCTTGAACTCCAGCTCCGTCATTTCTCCTGCGCTGACGGGGACCAGCCTCGTGTTCAGAGGAGTTCGATTCTCCGGTACGGCAACGACGTTCCAGAAGCCGGAGGGCAGCCAGAATAGCGTGTCTCCTTCCGGCGTCCTGTCGCCTTTCAGATGAAGCTCCGGATGTGTTAAGGTAACCCCCGGAGGCGGCTCAACCTTGATCAGGCCCAGCATGTCACCGCGCACCTTGAGCGCTCCCAGCCGCTCCCCGTCCTTGACCGTACGGATATCTTCCCCTTCGTCCAGCGTGAAGACGATTTCCTTCGGGTCGGTGTCCGGACTCCAGGCCAGCTTCCACAGCAAGGGGGCGGACGTATCCTGCGGAATATCGTTCAGCGTATAGTGATTCGTCTTGTAGGCGAACAGATCCTGATTGTAAGACAGGTCTCTACGGTATTGCCCTTGCGAATAGAAGCCTTTGCCCGCCAGCCGGACTTGGCCCTCCGCCAGGTCGACTTTAAGGCTCTGGTACTTATGCCGTTCATTGGTCGTCATAAAATAGATTTCCTGGTTCGGGTAGTCGGACGTCCGGAAGGTGACGGGCTGCCCGTGCTTCAGACTAAACTCCTTGTATACCTTTAACAGGTAGCCCTCGCCGCTCTTCGAGGCGATTCCCCACCAGACCGTCCCTTCCGGATCTTCTGCGCGCAGCACCCAGTTGTCTTCCGCGGCGCCCATATAGAATTGTCCGCCGAGCTCGGATACGTACAGCCTCAGGTCCTCCCAGGGATCGGTCTGCGAATCCTTCCATTGCACCTGCAATTGCCACAGGTCCCCGCCCGTGATTCGGGACATCTCCATGTTGTCTTCATCGACGTATTTCAGTTCCTGGGTCTGGTTCGGGGAGTAGTCGACGGATTGATAGTTGCCTTGGGAGCCGAAGGGATTCAAGTAAGGGATCGCGATGTCCCACTTGCCGATCGGATACGATTTTCTGCGGGGCAGATTCTTGACGGCTTCGGCGCTCTTCGACGGTCCAGGGGCGATCGAATCGACGGTTGAGCCGCGGGGGCCCCGGCTATCCTTGCCGAATACGATAATAGCGCCGAACGCCAAGAGCGCGCCGATCAGAAGGAGAAGGGCGATCTTGGCGTTCTTATTCGCGAGCCAGCTTTTCATGGAATAGCGTTCCTCCGTTCCTACCCGTCCGAAGCCGAAAAAGTATGCCCGCAGGACGGACAGAACCGGGCCTCCAGCGGAGCGGGCTTGCCGCAAACGCAATCCTTTTCATTGGCGAGCAATTTGATTTGCTTTTTGTTTTCCTCGATTTCGTTTTCCAGCCTTACGATGTCCGTCACGTTTGTTTGGTAGTCCGAATCCGCGACGTCCGACAGCCGGCCTACCGCGTTCAGGAAAAACAGTCGGCCGATGTTCTGGTACAGCTTCTCGATTTCCTTTTGCTTGTTGCCGTTTTGCAGTTTGAGCTTGTTGACTTCCATGACGATTTTCGCCTTGCTTCCCGCTTCGGAGAAGCCGGATTTCACTTTATCCATGAAGCTCATGTCCATTCCTCCCATAGAGATAAAAAAAATCATTATTCTTATTGTAAAAGAATGTCGGGGCCCCCCCTAGTTACACGTTGTCATCTTTTTTGTCATTTGTGTCTTTCCGCCTGTTATTTTTCGCAAACGCCAAGAAGCTATCTCCCCGTCGTTGCTTCACGACGAAGAAATAGCCTCCTGGCTTCGTTCCGCTTATAAATCCGACAGCCGATCCCACTCGTTGACCTCTGCGGTCACCCGCGAACCGCCGTTATCGTGCCACGCTTTAACGAACCGATCGAAGTCGTCGAGCGGCGCGTATCCGTAAGCGATCTGCAGGAAGGTGGTCTGTTCCAGCTTGTTCAGCAGCCGCCATTTCAAAGCCATCGTCGGCGTCTGCGGACCGACGAATTGATCCGGATAGGAAATGTCCGGCTGGAGTTCCGCGACAAGCGTGCCTTCCAGATACGTACGGGAAGCGGTGGCGGCCATTTTTTTCTCGTAGTAGCTGTCGGTTTTCCCGTGATAGACGCGGCGTTCCAGGCTATCTCCCCGGATGACCTTCGGCGGCGTGCTGCCCGGAGCGACGAGAAAGAAATTGCCGATCGTGCTCGTTACCCCGGGGAAGTCGTATACCGGTTCTCCGTTCTCGATCGTATAGTCGTAACCCTCGGCCAGTCCGATCGCGAAATCCGACTCCGGGTCCTCGACCAGCATCCCGTACACCTTGTCGTAATAGGCAAAGATTTTATCGAAATGATCGAATTCCTTGCGAAACAGATAACTGCCGTAGGAGGGCCGCGTGCCGAACCGTCCGATCCGTCCGTCGTCGCCGGAAGGATAAGGGTACGGCTTGAAGACGGCTCCTTCCAGATCGGCTTCGCCGAGCGGCCAGCCCCCCATCCAGCCGGGACCGGAGATGACGCCCGCGATCCCCGAGGTCATGAGCGCCGCGGCATCCTGCTCGTCATGCGTGCCGAAATCGCTCGCCAGATAGCCGGCCTCGTACCATTTCGCCAAGCGCTGCAAAGCCGATTTGACGGAAGGTTGAACGGAACCGTACGCGAGCTTGCCGTCCTTCATCCGATTCCATTGATGCGGTTGATCGCCGTATGCGCCGAACAGGAAGCTCACGTCTCCCATCCAGCCGTTCAGCGTATTCTGGCCCGCCACGGCGAGTCCGACCGTATCGTCGAGTCCGTTGCCGTCCGGATCCCGGCTAGCGAACGCTTCCATGACGGTCTCCAGTTCGTCCAAGGTAGCGGGCGCCTTCAGGCCGAGGGCATCCAGCCAATCCTGCCGGATCCACAAAATCGGGTCTCCCAGACTGGCGGCCGATATTTGGGGTAGGCCCCAGCGCTTGCCGTTCAGGGTAACCGACTTCCAGACGGCCGGATTCAGCCGGTAGGCCTCCTTGAGCCGGTCGGACGCATACTCCTCGAATACGGATCCCATCTCCCGTATCCGTTCGGCGGCAATCAGATCCCGCAGGTTCGAAGGCAAATCCTGGCTCCTCAGGAAGAGCACGTCCGGCAGGGGTTCCCCGTTCGACAGAGCGGTGCGGATGCGGTCTCCAAGCGCATGGTCCTGATCGGGGACCATCCATTGATTCGTCTGCACGACGCATAGCCGTTCCCTTGCCCATCTCGTGATCGGATTATTCTCCGTCGTATCGTTGCCCTTCAAAATGTCGTATTCGCGCAACGCTTTCGCCGTCGTGATGACGATCGGTTCGCCGCAAGGGTCGACGGAAGGGGCGAAGACGCCGGCAGTCTGCCTGTCGGGCGTCGCCGCTCCCCCGGCGCATCCCCCCGCAAGCAGGAGCGCCAGAGCTAACGAGGCGATCGGCCGCCGCGTATCCGGCCGCCGCGAACGAATATCGCTTTTCGAGATTCTCATGGATTGCGGTTCACCTCCGCCGGCGGGTTCATGACTCGCCGGTTCTCGTCCGGCCCGGAAGGGGCAGCGTAATCGCGAGCCGAGTGCCGTCCGGATCGCGCGTAGCGGCGAGCGCTATTCGGCCGCCCAATCCTCCGATTCGCTCGTTCATGATCGATAGTCCGTTTCCGGGTTGCGCGCCGTCGAACGGCATGCCGCCGTTCCAAAGTTCGAAGCGCAGTCCGTCGCCGCCGCCGTCATCGAGGCTCAAGATGAACTTGTCGGCTCCGCCGTGGCGCACGCCGTTCGTGATGCCTTCCTGCAAAGCGTTCATCAGCGCCTTGATGGAGGCGGGGTCCTCGATTTTCGCGGACAAACTCATGCGCCGCTCGACCGTAATGTCCACCGCTTGCTCCGCCTCTTGAACGAAGCGCTCGATCAAGCCTGCCAGATCGCGCGGAGGTTCGCCGTCGCTGAAAGCCGGATAACGGTTTCTCAGCTGTCCCAGCGTCTCGCGAATGTCGTCTAGACTTTGGCGCGCTAACCGTCTGGATTGTTCCACGCGTTTCATCCCCGCATCCCGGTCCGTCAGAAGCTGCTTGCCGGCCGCCTCCAACTGCACGATCATGGCCGTGAGCGCGTATCCGACGACGTCATGGATATCCCCGACAATCCGATCCCGTTCCGCTTCCGCGGCTTGGGCGGCGTCCGTCCGGGCCGCCAGCAATTCGGCCTTCATGCGCGGCAATTCCGCTTGCAGCATGTCGCGCATCCGCGTCGTTTCCGCGCTTTGCGCGTCCTGCTTCGCCCGTTTGGCCAGAA
>JAEZZE010000225.1 GCA_023418755.1 Bacillota bacterium
CCATTTGAATGTCGGGATCGGCCAACAGCTCTTCGACCGAGCAGCCGCGGACTCCGAATTCCGCCGCCCTCGCCTTGGCTCTCTCCACGTCCAGGTCGGCGCACGCGACGACCTCCATCGATTCGAAGCGTTTGCCGTTCTGAAAATAAATGCCGCTGATGTTCCCGGTACCGATGATGCCGACTTTGATTTTCTCCACGTTGACTCCTCTTTCCCGCTATTAGAGTTGGTTATCCTGCATACCCGTGTAGGCTTGTGCCGGCTCTCCCGCGGGAGCAAGCGCCTTGCCTTCCGCGCACCAGTTAAAGCCTCTGCGCATCAGCTCTTTAACGACCGGAATTTCCATGATGTTCGCTTGATGGCCGAGCGAATTATAGTAGACGCGGCCATGGCCCCAGCGCTTCGTCCAGACGACCGGCATATCGACCGCCTTGTTCGATGTATGGGGTCCCGGCGCTACCGGAAAACGCGTCGTGGCGAGCACTTCGTTCGCCGGATCGACATGCAGGTAATACTGCTCCGTCGACACCGTGAAATCCTCGATCCCGTCGACCAGCGGGCTGGAGCCCGCCTTGATCTCGATCGTGTGCTCCGTTCCGTCGTTGCCGGGGTGCGCGATCCATTGTCCCCCGGTCATGAACTGCCAGTCCGTATTTTCGCGGAACGCGTCGCACATGCCGCCATGACAACCCGCGAGCCCAACGCCGCTCTGCACGGCGGCGGAGACGTTGTTCACCCATTCCTGCGAGATGCGCCCCATCGTCCATACCGGTACGATCAGGTCCAGGCCTTTCAGCTTCTCTCCGTCGGCGAAAGCTTCCAGCGTGTCCGACACCTCGACCTCGAAGCCTTCCTCGACCAGCTGGCCGCGGAAAATTTCCGCCACTTCCTTCGGCTGGTGTCCGTCCCAGCCTCCCCATACGATCAATGCCTTTTTCATCCGTCTTCCTCCCGTTGAATTAGTTGCCGCTAGATTTGCGGATGACGAGTTCGGTCCGCAGCTTCTCGCGAATAAGCGGAGCCGGAGCGTCGGACTTATCCCTGTCCGCAAGCTGCTTCAGCAAGCGATCCGCCGCCAGCCTGCCCATTTCGTAAAACGGAACCCTCACCGTCGTCAGCGGGGGCTCCGTAAAGCTCGCCGCGTCGGAATCGTCGTAAGCGACGATCTTCAGATCGTCCGGCAGGCGGCAGCCCAGCTCCCTCAGCCCTTGCATCAGCCCGATGGCCATCCGGTCGTTGCCGACGAAGACGGCATCGAGACGGCCGAGATCCCGGTATACCTGCCCGGCCGCCCTGCGTCCGCTCGTTCGGCTGTAGTTGCCTTCGTACACGAGCATCTTGCCCTCGGAAACTCCGGCCTCGAGCAGCGCTCTCCGGTAACCCGCCATTCTGTCCCGGCTGTTCGAATACTGCGGAGCGCCGTTCAGAAAACCGATTCTCGTGCACCCTTGATCGATCAGATGCTTGACCGCGTCGTAGCTGCCTTGTTCATGGTCCGCGGCCACGATGTTCAGCAGCGGATGGTCGAATCTCTGGTCCATGACGCAGAACGGCAGCCGCTCGTCCGCCAGCCGGTGAACGGCCTCCCTCTCCGTATCCGCGGCGTTGGAGCCCAGGATGATGCAAGCGTCCACGCGCTGCGTCCGATACAGGGAGACGTAGTCGTATACGGCCGTCGGGTCCCGGAACAGCAGCAGCAGCCCGTATCCGCCGGTGTGAACGGCTTCCCCGATGCCTCCGAGCAGCTCGGAAAAATAATACGTGGAGAACAGATGAACTTTCGGCACATGGGGCAGCACGACGCCGAGATTCCCGCTTCGGCCTCTGGCGAAGCTCGACGCCACCGCGTTCAGCTCGTAGTTCAACTGCTTGGCCGCCTGCAGCACCCGCTGTCTGGTCGTCTCCTTCATCGGCCCGATTCCGTTCAGTACCCGGGACACGGTCGCTTCGGATACGCCGGCCAGCTTGGCGACTTCTTTACGATTCGTCAAAGTCATCTTCCTGTCTGAAAACGATTAATGTACGCGTGTACATTATGGCATGCCAACCTGGGAGCGTCAAGTGAAATTCGTAAAGGAGTTCCGAGAACGGCGCCCGGTCTCGCGCTCGCTCCGCGTTCCCTGGGCCGGATCAGGTATGGAGCGCCGAAAGTGTGGTCAACAATGAGAGGGATGACTAAGTTTAGTCCCTTAGAAAGCAGGAAAGTCCGATGAAAAGATGGCGCAACCGGATGATCGCGCTCGCGGCCTTGTTGCTACTCGGCTCGATCCTCTATCGGCAGGCGATCTCCGAACGCGGGAACCCCGAGAAGCCGGCGTCCGGCGAAGCGGCCGCGGCGCTTCCCGAAAAACCGGCGATCGGGTACCCCGCTCCGGGTTTCTCGCTGACCGGTCTGGATGGCGGCACCTACTCGCTCGAAGCGTTGAAAGGACGGCCGGTCGTCCTTAACTTCTGGGCCTCGTGGTGCGGGCCCTGCCGGGACGAAGCCCCCTTGTTCGCGAAGCTGCACGACCGGTACGGGGAGCAACTGAGCATTCTGGCCGTAAATCTGACGGCAGCGGATAGCGAGCAGGAGGCACGGAAATTCGCCCGCGACTTCGGCTTCAACTTTCCCGTCCCGCTTGATTCCGAAGGCGCGGTCGCGGCCAAATACAAGATCCGCCCGATTCCTACGACGATCTTCGTCGACAGCCGGGGAATGATCTCGGACGGCGTCCTGGGCGCCCTGGACTGGGAGCTCCTCCGCGAACGCGCGCTCCGCCTTCTTGAAGCGCCTGCGCCCGGCGACAACGGATAGTCCCTCTTCCTTGTCTCATCGCGCCTGGGAATGAAGAAAGACCCCTCTCCTTCGCAGGGAGCAGGGGTCTTCGGGAATTCCGGCGGATTTTGGGGAAGACGTCAGCCGGGCATGTCGACCGACGCGATGATGCGATCGATAATGCCGTACTCCAGAGCCTCTTCGGCGGACATGTAATAATCGCGCTCCACGTCCTTGTCGATCCGCTCGAGCGGCTGGCCGGTCTGGTCCGCGAAAATCCGGTTCAGCTTATCCCTCGTCCGCAATATCCTTTGGGCGCTGATCGCGATGTCGCTGGCCTGCCCCTGCGCCCCGCCGCTGGGCTGATGAATCATGATCTCGCTGTTGGGAAGAGCGAACCGCTTGCCCTTGGCGCCGGCAAGCAGCAGGAAGGCGCCGGCGGATGCGGCCATCCCCATGCAGATCGTATGAACCTCCGGCTTGATGTATCTCATCGTATCGTACATCGCGAACGCCGACGAGATCGAGCCTCCCGGCGAGTTGATGTACATGCTGATCTCTTTGTCCGGATCCTCCGCCGCCAGGTACAGCAGCTGGGCGACGACGCTGTTGGCGACCTGATCGTCGATCGCCGAGCCCAAGAAGATGATTCGGTCCTTCAGCAGACGGGAATAGATGTCGTACGACCTCTCCCCCCGGTTCGTCTGCTCCACGACGTACGGCACGTAATTCGACATAGCTCGTTCCTCCGTTTTCCTGTTCGAATTTGAGAATCGCGATTCACCCCGTAGACGAACGAACGCTCGGGAAAGATACGGGCGGCCCGACGATTCGTCTTTGCCCGGAAGCGAAAATCGAATACACTGTAAGGAAACCGCATCATGTCGCTCGGAAGGCGACAAGGCGGAGGGAGTTTCATGCCCATTTCTTGCTTCAAACTTTTCGAGCAAACCTGCCCTACCGAGGCCTTCCATGGTCAATCGCAGTTTTTTTTTACGCTTGCGCGTATCCTTTTGCGCGCTTCGTTCGTTTACGGCAGCAAGACGAATTACGCCCTATTCCCAAGGAGGGAGCGACATGTACGCGAACTGTACCGAAAGCGAGAGAGAGAAGGAAACGCCGACGTCGACGCGAGACGTCGCCGAGCTTCACGCCGCGCTGCGCAAATATTGCCTGTCCCTGGCGGAATCCGCCTGGGACGCGGAGGACCTGGCCCAAGACGCTTGGCTTAAGGCGCTCGGCGGCCCCCGCTTCGGCGAGCACCCGAACGCGGAGGCTTACTTGCTGCGGATCGCGAAGAACGCGTGGATCGATCGCGCCCGCCGCGGCGCCAAGCTGTCCCGCATCCTGAGGGCCGAGCGTCCTCCGGAAGCGGAGGAGGCCGGCGGCGGCACCCTGGAGATCGAAGCCGCCTTCCGCGCGCTGGCCGAGCATCTGCCGCCGCTGCAGCGAGCGGCGTTCCTGCTTCGGGACGTGCTCGGCTATTCGAGCGCGGAGACGGCCGATTTGCTTCGCGTGACGGAAGGAGCGGCGAAAGCCGCCCTGCACAGGGCCAGAAAAAACCTTCCTCGCGTCCGGGAGGAATTGGAGAACGGAGAAGAACCGGCGTCCGACGTTCAGCCCGGCCTGACCGCCTATCTTCGGGCGATTGCCGCCGCCTACGAATCCGGCGACGCGGAAGCGATGCTGGTCCTGTTCCGGGCGATCGACTCCGAGCCGGCCGCCGCGATCGGCATGCTGCATTCGAGACGGCTTCGCGCGTCCGTCTCCCGCCAGGCGGGAGCCCCGCACGGGAGCGGTTCTCATACGCTTATGCTCGCCGCTTAACGGGGGGCGATTTCTTGCGCCTATGCTTGCAGCGTAACAGGGCGATTTCTTACGCCTATGCTTGCAGCTTAACGGCTCCCTTCTTCCTTCTTCCGATTTCACCGCGATAAACGAGTTGTCCGCACCTCGGAAGCTTATCCGCATAGCTGCAGCGCCCTTTCCCTATCGGAAAGACTTGCGGAGAGCCGTCTTCCTCTTTATGATGAGGGGAAACGACAACGAACGAGAGAGGAAGAACCATGACGATCCGGTCGCTTGACGAGCTTGCGCCTACGGTTAATTTCGCCAGCAGGGCGACGACGTCCGCCGATACGAAGTGGGGGAGACGCGTCATTCCCGACAGCCAGCTTTTCTACGTCGTGTCCGGCTACGCGGAACTGTCCATCGGAGGAAAAACGTACGGGATTCGCGGCGGAGAGTGCGCGCTATACGGCCCGGAATGCCCTCACGAGCTGTTCGCGGCGGAACGGACGGACTATTACAGCATTCATTTCCATTGGCGGCACGAATCGACGGCGCCGGTCCATCCGGGACTATCGATTCG
>JAEZZE010000227.1 GCA_023418755.1 Bacillota bacterium
TTGCGGCTTTTCTATTGTTCAAGGTTCTTGGTCTGGTTGGCCTGTCCTATTTCGAAGACTGGCATGCTTCGCTTCAGGGAGCGGTAGCCATTATGTTACTGATTACCGCTTCCGCGCACTGGGGAAGTAAACGTCTTGACCTGATTCGTATGGTTCCATCGGTGTTTCCTAGGCCGGATTGGATCGTGACGATCACCGGTTTGCTGGAGATTGCCGGAGCGATCGGCATCGTGTTTCCTGCCACTGCCAAAGCCGCTTCCATATGTTTGGCCGTAATGTTAGTAGCCATGTTCCCTGCTAATGTGCGGGCGGCCAAGGAAAGATTAACGATCGGGGGGCGATCCGTACCCAAGCTTTTTCTCCGAACAGTGCTGCAACTTATCTTTCTAGCGGCGATCCTTTTGGCCGGTCTGAAATGATCCCATGCGCAACGACGACAGTTCCCTATATTTTTAATTTTTACTTATTTATCAATAAATAAAGAAATCAAAGGAGAGATTCGTTTTGTTCACGCCCGCTCGCGTACGTTTATTATTCGTAACGTGCATCGCCTTGTTCATGGCCATGCTCGACAACCTGGTGCTTGGAGTCGCCTTGCCCTCTATTCAGGAAGACCTCGGCGCGACCATGTCCGATCTGGAATGGTTCATGAACGCTTACACGCTCGCATTTGCCGTGCTGCTGATTCCTTTCAGCGTCCTGGGAGACTCCATCGGAAGAAAAAAAATATTCCTGTCCGGAGTCGTCATTTTTACGCTCGGTTCCCTGCTCTCCGCCCTTAGCGACTCCTCGATCGCCTTAATCCTCTCCAGAGCCCTGCAAGGCGTCGGCGGGGCCGCGATCGTCCCGTTAAGCCTGACGCTCGTCAACAACGCGTTTCCGGCCGAGAAAAGGGCGGCCGCGATCGGTCTGTGGTCCGGAATATCCGGGCTCGGCCTCAGCATCGGACCGCTCGTCGGAGGATTGATCATGGAAGGCGCTCCGTGGCAAGTCATTTTCTATGTGAACGTTCCGGTCGGCGTACTTGCTTTTCTGCTCGGATTAAAATGGCTCGACGAGTCGCGCGGCGTTCGCAAGCCCCTTGATCCGCTCGGCGTGTTATTGCTGACTACGGGCTTGTTCGGGATCGTATTCGGATTGGAGCGAGGAAATTCGTTGGGTTGGGGAACGCCGACCGTGTACGGCTCGCTTGCGCTCGGCGGCATCCTGCTTGTTGTTTTCTACTTCTGGGAGAAATCGCGCCAAACTCCGTTCATTCGCTTCGACCTCTTCCGCAGCCGGGCTTATACGTTCTATACGTTCGCGGGCTTCTGGATGAACGCGGGCGTCTTCGGCGCCATTTTCCTGCTGACCCTGTTCTTGCAGCAAGCGCAAGGCAATACGCCGCTTCAAGCGGGCGTCAAAGAAATGGCTTGGACGACGATGACGATGATCGCGGCTCCGTTGGCCGGTCTTGCGATCAGCCGCCTAGGCAACAGAACCGTCCTGCTTAGCGGCTTGTTGTTCCAAGGCGCCGCGCTCGCTTGGTTCGCATGGCTCATTCATTCGCAAGGCTTCGATGTCCCGTTTATCCGCTTGCTCGGACCGATGATGCTGGCCGGCACCGGAATGGGCCTCAGCTTCACCCCGCTCTCCCACGGCCTGATCTCGTCCGTGCCGGAGAACGCGGCCGGGGAAGCCAGCGGCATGGGCAACGCCACCCGAGAGCTCGGGGGCGTATTCGGCATCGCGATCAGCGGCCTGATCTTCCAATCGGGCGACGTCATCAGGTCGCCGCAGGATTTCGCCCGCCATATCGTCCCGAGCCTTGAAGCCGGAGCGTTGATGATGGGTCTAGCGTTCCTAGGCATCGCCTTGTTCGTCCGAAGCAAAACCGCCCTTCCCGGCGCGCCCAAATCGGTCAAGAGGGGTTCTGGGGCTTCGCCTGATACAATCTAAGCTTCCCGCGGCAGCGGCCGCAGGCATACTTGCGAGGGTCCGTGCGGCGCTTGCGGGGATAACTCATGCCGCAAGCCGCGCATACGAGCAAATACTTGACCGGCAGCCGCCTCGCTTCCGCTCCCGGGAGGGGACGGCAATGCCGGGTGGCGCCGACTCGAACGAGCAGGCTTTTGAAATCCGCGTCGCGATGCTGGAATCCTCCGCCCTGCAAATGCAAATGATAATGGCAAAGCTCGTGTTTGATGATCGCTTCCGTCTCTTCGGCTCCGAAGGCTTCCAATTGATGCGGATTGATCTCGATATTGTGGCTTTTCGTAAAATATCGGCCGCCGGTCGCGCGCAGCCGGGAATTAAAAGCAGCCTTGTGCAGAAACGGACGGTCGAAGTAGTCCAACGACACTCGTTCGACCCACCGCTGCAGCTCTTCGTCTTTCATCTTCGCGTATCCCTCCCCGCCTTGCCGTCGGCTTCGCAATCGCCTTTCCCGGCTTGGCCTACTTGAATTGTAGCCCCGGGTTGGGCTACACTGTCAAGTAGAAATGGTGGAGGGGAGACTGCTTTACATGCCTGATATGTCCTACGTTCTTCTGCAGCACGAGCAAGGAAATCTCGATTTCGTCGAGATGCCCGCGTCCCATGCTTACCAGCTAAGCGCCTTGAACCTGCGTCTTCATAAAGAGCTGTCCAAGCTGACCGCCGACAACGTGCCGAAGCTGCCGCGGGCGATAGCCGAGTTTCGCGCGCTCGATCTGCTCGACGAGAAGCAATCGCCCGTCGGGGGATTGCAGTACGTCAACGAGCTGGAGCGCACGTTCGCCGCGATCCGCGAAGGTTCCTATCCGATCATCTCGCTGCTGACCGAGATTCGCGCCCTTCAGGCCCAACTCGAGCAATGGTACGAGGAAGAGGAGCTGCTCTAGAAAGCACAAATCCGGTTCGGACCTGCACGGTCATCCGCCCAATCCCATATGCTAGGAATACAGCATGAGATGGGAGGAGGACGATTTTCGATGCCTCAATGGCTCTGCAACCAATTAATGTCCGCTTTTCAGAAGAAAGACCGCAGGCAGATCCGCCTGCTGAACGATTGCTGGTTTTATTACCGCGGCAAGCCAGACAAAACGAAGGACGCCAAAGATACCGCAGGCTCCACCCCATGAACGGAAGAAAAAAGGATCCTCCGCAGCCTTCCCGGCAACACGGAGAGATCCTTTTTTGAATTTAGAAATCGAATTCGTTCCATCTGACCACTTCGTCGACCGTTAGGCGAACGGATGGATGGCCCTCTTGAGCGGCCTTCCCGATGGCGATCAGCATGATCGGCACGTAGCGCTCCCCGATTTCGAATTCCTCCGCGAACTTCTGCGCGTTGTATCCGCCCATCGGAACCGTATCGTAGCCTCTTGCTTTCGCGGACAGCATAATCTGCATGGAGACGAGCCCGCCGTCGGTATAGACGATCTTGCGCGCGATCTCGGGCGGCAGGTTGCCGTAAATTTTCGTGGAATTGGCAATGAACATCTCCTTCGTCGCTTCGGGCATATACCCGGCTTCGTAAGCCCGATTGTAGATCGTGTCGGCCAACTTGTAGCTTTCCACGTCGCCCAGCACGGCGATGACGGCCGACGCGTCCGCGACTTGCTGCTGGTTGTTCGCGATCCGCAGCAGCTTCTGCTTAAGCTCCGGGGAATCGATCACGAGAAAACGCCAAGGCTGAAGATTGGAAGAGGATGGGGCCCGAAGCGCCTCCTCGAACAATTCGGTCAAATCCTCCCTGGAGATTTTAAAATGAGGGTCGTACTGGCGGACGGACCGGCGTCCTATCACGACATCGGCATAGCTCGGGGTTTGCACGGCTTGCATGGTTGACATGGATTTTCCTCCGTTCACACGATAAATTTAATTGTGTAAATATCAGCACAGTTATTCGTTTAATCCGACCTGGAGGATTTCACCCCCGGAATTTTGAAGATAAAGCGCCGCTATTCCGTCAAAACGAGAAACTGTTGCGAATAATGCACAGTATATTCCTCTTCATTTTAATTGTCAATACATACGCGCGCGCGCCCGCAATAACAGAACGAACGCCTCGCGATTCCGGTTATGCCGACCGGTCGCGAGGCGTTCGATTAAATCAAGACCCCCACAGTGCCAAACGTTCGTTCAGCAGTTGCTGGCGAAGCTGCTCGGCTTTCTCGACTCCCGCCGCTTCGATTTCCTTCATATATTTGTCCCACAGCGCGTCGAACTGCTCCGGCTTGGCGAGAATCGCTTCCGGGATACGCTTCCAGGTAATGTTTTTCAGCTTCTCCTCGAGTACGACCAGGTCGCTCTCGCTCGGGATCGGAATGTTCCAGAGCGCGCCCCACGGCTTCATCTTGAATTCCTCTTCCTTCGGGAAGAGATCCTTCCAGATCGACGCGCCGTACGCCGCGAGCACTTCCTTCTCCACGTCGCTGTAATCGCTGATCAACTGCTCGGGGAACCTCGTCGTATAATAATTTCCCGACGAGTCCTGAACGCCGTCGCCGTAGTGCGCGCTCAGCAAATTATAGTTGCCGATTCCCGTTTCTTTCTGGAAGTTGATGGCATCGTTCACCTTGCGATCGGCGACGTCGGCCGGAATGACGCGTTTGCCGTTCTCGACGTTGTAATGCTTGCCTTCGATCCCCCAGTTCACGAGCACCTGGCCTTCTTCGGAAGCGAGATAATCCAGGAACTTGATCGTGCGCACCGGATCCGGGTTGTCGACCGAGATCGCGACGCCCGAGCCGCCCGTGAAGCCCGTCGGCCAGAATGCCGTGTGCTTGTACTCCTCGGACAGCGTCACCGGATAATGACCGTAGGCTTGATCGAACTTGCCTTCGGTTTTCAGCGCCTTCTGCCCGTCGTCGAAGCTCCACTTCTGGTCGATCAGGCCAAGCACGCGGCCGGTCGCGATCTTCGCCTTGTACTGGTCGTACTTTTGAACGAAGGATTCCTTGTCGAGCAGCCCTTCCGCGTTCATGTGGTTCAGCCAGCGGAAATATTCCTTCTCGATCGGCCGACGGAAATGATACGTGACTTCGTGCGTGTCGATATCCACGTAATATTCGCCGTCGTCGGATCCTCCCGTCGACGCGAACGCGGGGTTCGTGACGCCGATGTACATCCGCCAGTCTTCCGCGATAAGCGACAAGCCGATGTTCGGATTCCCGTTCTCGTCCTTCGGGTGTTTCTCCAAGTACGCTTTGATCGCGTTCTCGAAATCCTTGACCGTCCGGATCGTCGGATAGCCGAGCTCTTTGACGACGCGGTGCTGCAGCTGCATGCCCCCGCCCGCTTCGAAATATTGCTGGTTGATTCCGTCGTAGGACGGAATGACGTATATGGCCTGATCCGCCTCGCTGTATTTCAGACGGTTCATCTGGCCCTCGAACAGCTTCTTCAGATTCGGGGCGTGCTGCTCGATCAGATCCGTCAGGTCCAGCACGGCGCCCGCGTCGACGAATTTGCTGATGCTCGTTTTCGCGCTGATCAGGTCCGGATAATCGCCGCTGGAGGCGATAAGCGCCGATTTCTGCACGGCGTCTCCCACGGCGAATTCCGCCTTGAGCGAAATGCCCGTTTTTTCTTTGAGCAATTTGCCGATATCGTCTTCATTGTTGCCCCAATTGGGATTGACGTCTTCGCTGTAATAGGACAGCGTGAGCGGTTCAAGCTTCTCCTCCGGCGGGGAAGCGGACGCCGTGCCCGAACTTGACGCGCTAGGGGACGCGCTGGGGCTGGAAGACCCTTTGTCGTTGTTGCCGCATGCGGCCAGCAAGCCGGCAATCAGCGCGGCGCTTAGGACGAGGCTTGGCCATTTTTTCTTTGCTGCCATGTTGTACCCTCCTCAATAATGTACGATTGCGATATGCGTATAACGGGACTAGCCCGAAGATACCGGTTTCAAATCCCGGCCCTGGCCTAACAGGCGGCCGCGATAGCGTTCAGCCTTTGACCGAACCGAGAGTCAAGCCTTTGACGAAGTAGCGCTGCAAGAACGGATAGACGAGCAGGATCGGCACCGAGACGAAAATCGTAATCGCCATCTTCACCGAATCCGGGGAGACGGTCGACATCACCTCGGTCATGTTCTGCGAGCGATAGTCTCCGGAATTGTTCGTCGTGCTCTGCAGCACTTTGACAAGCTCGAATTGGAGCGTCGTCAGATGCTCGCTCGACCCGTTGTACAGGTAAGTGTCGAACCACGAGTTCCATTGGCCGACCGCCAGGAACAGGCCGATCGTCGCGAGCGCGGGCTTCGTCATCGGCAGGATGATTCGCCAATAGATCGTGAAGTCGTTGGCTCCGTCCATTTTCGCCGATTCCTGCACCTCGTACGGAATACCGTCCATGAACGACCGGACGACGAATACGTTGAACGCGCTGACGACGCCCGGCAGAACGTAGACCGCGAACGTGTTCATCATGTGCAGATCCTTGATCAGAATATAGAACGGAATGAGTCCGGCGGTCACGTACATCGTAATGGCCAAGTACGTCGAGACGAATCTGCGTCCCTGAAAATCGCGCCGGGCGAGCGTGTAAGCCAGCATCGACGCGCTGATCAGGCCCAGCGCGGAGCCCGCCAACGTGCGCAGCACCGATATTTTGAAGCCGGTAGCCAGCGTGTCGTACGTGAAGATGGCTTTATAGTTCTCAAGCGTGAACGCCCGCGGGAAAATCGTGATTCCTCCGCGCACGCTGTCCGTCGCATCGTTCAGCGAAATGGCCAGCACGTTGAGAAACGGGTAGATGGTGACGATCGACGTAACGATTAGGGCGGCATAGATGAGCGCGTCGACGAACCGGTCGGATCCGGGGACGCCTCTACTCGTGCTGCGTTCGGTCATGGGGTCCCCTCCTAGAATACGCTTTCCTTCGTAAATCGCTTGAACAGCCCGTTCGCCGTGAAAAGCAGGAAGATCGCGACGACCGAGTTGAACATATTGATCGCCGTAGCGAAGGAAATCCGGTTGATCTTGATGCCGTATTCCAGCGCGTACAGATCGAGTACCTTCGAGTAGTCGACGACGAGATTGTTGCCGAGCAAAAATTGCTTCTCGAAACCGATGTTGATCAGATTCCCGATCGATAGAATCATCAGGATGATAATCGTCGGACGGATGCCGGGCAGCGTAATGTGCCACATCTGACGCAAGCGGCTCGCTCCGTCGACCTTGGCCGCCTCGTACAGCTCCGGCGCGACTCCCGCCATCGCCGCCAAATAGATGATGGCGTTCCAGCCCGTCTCCTTCCAGACGTCGGACAAGGTGACGATGCCCCAGAAGTATTGTCCCTTAGCCAGCCATTGGATCGGCTCGTTCAGAAGGCCGGTCCACATCAGGAAATCGTTGACCGCGCCGTTGTCGGTCGACAGCATCTTCGAGACGATGCCCGCTACGACGGCCCAAGAAACGAAGTGGGGCAAATAGGAAATCGTCTGCGCCGTTTTCTTGAACGCCATGTTCTTCACTTCGTTGAGCAGGAGCGCGAATAGGATCGGAATCGTAAAACCGGCGATCAAGGACATTAAGCTCATCGCCAGCGTGTTGCGCATGACCAGATAAAACGTTTCGTCCTGGAAAAGCATTCGGAAGTTGTCGAATCCGACCCAATCCCTCTTCCATACCGAGAGCTTCGGATTGTACTTCTGGAACGCCATCAGCCATCCCCACAACGGCAAGTAGGTAAAGACGAACGCCCAGGCGACGAAAGGCAGCGACATCAAGTAAAGGTAGCGGTTCCGGAACGCGCGTCTAAGCGCTCCTCCCCGGACGGGCGCCGCGAGCGGTTGAACGGCGGTCGGATGATTGGGCATCGCTTTCATGAGTTTCCCTCCCTGCTGTATGAATCCATCATAATGAAAACGCATTCTTGCCGCTACAGCGAGGATCCGTTAAATAATCATGCCAAAATTAGAGGTCGGGCCGCTCTCGGAATAACGAAAAAAGCCGACTCCCCGGTCGGGCGACGGCCTTGGAGTCGGCAAGCGTCTCCGACGCTTACCTCGCTCCGATCCTCAGAGGGAATCGGAGGCGTTCTTGCGATAAGCGACGGGAGACAAACCGACGTATTTGCGGAATTTGGCATGAAAATAGTCGACATTCGCGTAGCCGACCAGCTCCGCGACTTGGTACACCTTCATTCCTTTTCGAAGCATTTCCTTCGCTTTCTCGATTCTGACCTTGTCCAGATACGTGTTGAAATAATCGCCCGTGGCGCTCTTGAACAGCTTGCCGAGATAAGAACTGTTATACCCGAGCGCCTCGGCCAGCGATTCCAGCTTCAAGTTTTCCGCGCTGTTGCGGCGGATCAGCTCGATCATTCTCTGAACCTGCATGTCCGGTCCGGCTCCGGCGATGCGAAGCTTCTCCGCCACGCGCGCGCATATCGAGGTCAACCGCGCGATCAGCAGATTATACCGGTACTCCTCGGACAGCGAAGCGAGCTCCGAATCGAGCGATTGCACGTAATCGCGGATTTCGGGACGGGACTGCGCCAGCTTGGACAACGTCGCCGACAATCGCGCGGCGAAACCGGTCTTGATCTCCTGCTCGGACGCGCCCGCGGCCAGCCACGCCGCGCCGAGCCGGCGCAAGGCCGCTTCGGCGACGTCGGGATTCGCGGCGTCGAGCGCGAGAAGAAGCTTCTCCTCCGA
>JAEZZE010000334.1 GCA_023418755.1 Bacillota bacterium
CCTCATAGGGTGTCGGATGCCGCGGCTTGGGTAAGCTAGGGCAGCGCCGATCTTGTCGACCCGGTGGAGTGCGGTTGTAGCCTGCATATCCTCAGATTGCACGCACTATAGGATTTTAGCACATCGGCATTGGGAATACAAGAAATTTGTTTGATTATTACGCTGCTCGGCTTTTCAACTCTCGCCTCCCCGCTTCCCCATTTTCCTCGATCATGGCTTGGCTTTTCGTGTAATCTTCCTCCCATTATCCACTCCCTCGATCATGGCTTAGCTTTGAAATCTCAAGCTCCTATTGTCCCGTTTCCTTGAAGTTCGCTTGTTTCCTCGCTCCGCCCGACTTCGTATTAATAAGCTTGGTAACTCTACTGGCATTCAGCATTAAATGATCTTCATCAAGAGCTGCAGCGCCGTCTCCGAAATGTGAAATTCATAGCAGCGTTTGGAGCTCCCTCCCACGGTGCACACGAGCTCCTTATTCTGCATTTCAGCGATGATCTTTCTGCTCGTTTCCTTTCCGAGCAGCAGCCATTCGCTCACATGCCCCAAGCGAAAAGTTTGCCCCCTCAACCACGCGCATCTCAGCACCTCTCGTTCGTCCACGGGCAGCTTCATCAATCCGGTCCCTTCCTTCGTGCCGATTTTCCCCAACAGCTCATACAAATTGCGCTGACACTCTTCCGGTCTTTTCTCCAGTTCGTCCCGACTGTACGAGAAATAGACGAAGCCGTTCACCGCTACCGAGCGTGCCCGCGCCCTCTCGAACGAGAAGCGATCGCGCGTAACTTTCTCCGCATGCGTAATGTAATAGTCCTCTTCAATAATCAAGCGCAGCGACGGCAAACCGACATCTCCAAAAATCGATATTCCCATAGGGCCCTTCATCTCGTACTCAAGCAACATACCGTCGCTCTTCCCGAATACCGGAAGGAGCAGATGTTTCAGTAGCAGCTTCGTCCCGGTCAAATTCCGATTCAACATCTCTCGTCTCTGCCCCGTTGCCGCTGTCTTCTGCTCTACAAGAAGCCTCTAAAACTCCTCTTCAAACCCGTCCATGCCAAATCCCTCCTCAGAAAATGTAAAACTCGAGAAAAAGCAAAAAACGCCGCTTACTCCGCAAAGGGAGAAAACGGCGTGTGCTTCACCTTAATCGATTAATATTCCACCCATAAAAATAACACAAATTTCGTGTAACTGGAAACCATTTGGCTAAAATTTGTTAACTAACATTCGGCGCATGGCCATTTCCGTTCCCTTACCTTTGTAAACCACGATAACCGACTTCTTAGAACATCGACCTGCCACTCTAGCCACTCCCGCCACTCCCGCCATTCCCGCCTTATTCAAGCACCGTAGACGCAATAGCCGAAGAACATCGCCCCGCTCAGCGAATGTAAATCTTCCCGCTGCCTTTGCAGGCCGCGCAAGTTTCGTAGAAATATTTCATCGCGTTCTCCCGCGCCTTCTTGCGCGTCAGCTCCATCAGTCCGAGCCGCGTCCAGCCGACGACCTGGCACTTCGTGCGGTCCCGCTTGATGCGCGTCTCCAGCCGGTGCGCGATCTGATGACGATGCTCCTCGGTTTCCATATCGATAAAATCGATAATAATAATGCCTCCGACGTCGCGCAGCCTGAGCAGTCTGGCCACCTCGTCCGCCGCTTCCCCGTTCGTCTGGAACACCGTTTCCTCCAGATCGACCGAGCCGGTGTATTTGCCCGTATTCACGTCGATTACCGTTAGCGCTTCCGTCTGCTCCCAGACCAGATAGCCCCCGCTCGGCAGCCACACTCTCGATTGAAACGCCTTGTCAAGCTGCTCCTTGATGCCGAACTTCTCGAACATCGGCTTAGGTTCCCGATAAAGCCGAACCCGTTCTTCGAGAGCCGGGGCGGTCTGCCGCAAATACGACTTCGCCTCCTCGGCTCTGGCTTCGTCGTCGACGATCAGCAGCTCGGTATCCGGAGTGATCACGTCCCTGACCATCCGGCCCACGAGCCCCGAATCCCTGTGCAGCTCTAACGGAGCTTTCGCATGCTTGCTGCGTTCGAGGATGCTCCGCCAGACCCTCCGCAGGCCGTTCAAGTCTTCCTCGAGCGCCTCTCGGCTTTCCCCTCCCGCGTTCGTTCGGAGGATTACGCCCTCCGTTTCCTCCCGGATCGCTTCCGCCAGGCTCTTGAGCCGGGCCCTCTCCAGCTCCTGTTCGATCTTCTTGGAGATGCCTATGTAGTCCGCATCCGGCATGTAGACCAGCCATCTTCCGGGAATCGAATAATGGGTCGTCACCCGCGCGCCCTTGCCTCCGAGCGGCTCCTTCATGACCTGAACGAGAAGCTCGTCGCCCGGTTTCAGCAGCTCGCCGATCGGAGGCTTCTCCTTCGGCTGCTTGTCCAGGTGAGGGTGCAACACATCGTCCACGTAGAGAAAAGCGTTCTTGGACAGGCCGATATCGACGAACGCGGCCTGCATGCCGGGCAGAACGTTGACGACCCGTCCTTTGTACAAGTTGCCGATCAGCGAAGCGCCTTCCGTCCGCTCCACGGCGAATTCCGTAAGGATGCCGTCTTCGAGCAGCGCCGACTGAGTCACGCTATTCGAACAATGGATAAACAGCTGCTTCATGCCAACCTCCCTAATGGAAACCTAATCTCTCCGCATATTTTCGCTCCTTTTATTTTACATGAAAAACCTCAAATCCGCATGTCCGGATGTCAAACGTCCAAGAAAACCGTCGATAATCGCCTTTTCCGGAACGACGCCGACGATTTTGCCCTGCTTCATCACGTAGACCAAATGATACTGTTCTTTCATATACAGCTTGAGAATGCGCGCAAGCGGGCGATTTTCGGAGATAACGATCGGCATCGACAGCTTCCCCCGGTCAAAATGCCGTTCGGCCCTCTCGCTGCGCTGCACGAGAAATCGCAAAAAAACAAACGGGACGTTGCGGAAATAAGTCCAGTTCGACGCGCAAAGGAAAAGGCCGACGGCCAATAAGTTCAAATGAAGCAATCCTCCTCGCGCGAGCGGATACAGCGAAGCCGCGACCATCAGCGCGCTGAACATCAAGCTGATCTTCGCGCTCCATATCAGCGTCCGATGATACGGCATTTTCAGGCTGAGCCACGACTGCAGCATCCTCCCGCCGTCCAGCGGCAAAACCGGCAGCAAATTAAAAAGGGCGATCAGCGCGTTGGCACGCGCGAAATCGTCCGCCCAGGCTTTGTCGATCCAGCCCGCGTATGCCAGCAGCATGCCGGTCGCCGCCAGAACGACGTTCTGAACCGGTCCGGCAAACGCGACCCACAGCTCCTCGCGAACAGGGACCGAGCCGGCGTCCTCGACTTCGACCACTCCTCCGAAAGGGAGCAGTTTGATCTCCTTCACCTTCCAGCCGAAGCGCAAGGCCGCCAGCAGATGTCCCAGCTCATGCCACAGAACGATAAAAAACAGGGCGAGAAGCTCGGCGAAGCGTCCGGTCGCGATCGAGCCGATCATGATCAGCACGAACAGAGGATGCAGCTTGAGAGCGATCCCTTTCCATCTAATCAAAGGTAACCACTTCCGCCGGATCGAGTACGTTTCCGTCATGCTGCACGGCAAAATAGAGCACCGCTTCGGATTGTCCGTCCGCGGCGGATTCGAGCCTTCCTATCGATTGTCCCGTTTCCACCCAATCGTTCGGCTTGACGGTCGCGGCCGCAAGACCGCCGTATACCGTCAAAACCCGGTTCTGATGTTGAACGAGTATCGTCACGCCGCCCGACGAATCGCGCGTGACTTGCTGCACCTTGCCGGTAAAAACGGCGTATACCTCTCCATCGCCCGACGCGGCCACCCGCACTCCCTTGCCGTTCTCGGCGTAAGTCTGAACGATCTTTCCCCGGATCGGAGCCGAGGTGACCGACGGGTCCAGCAGCGCGGTAGCCTCCAACGTCTTCGGCTCGGTGCGGCCGAACGGCAAGAAAGTAGGCGAGCCTCCGAACGTGTCTCCATACCATGCCTCGATCGCGCGGAAATCCATATCTCTCGTAACCGAGCTTACCATCCAGTCTCTCGCTTGCGAGCTTCCGGGCATGTCCAGCTTCATCCAGCCCCAGAAGCCGGCTAGGGCGACCGCCGAAACGATAAGCCTGATGCCGGCTCCGCGAAGAAAGCTCCCGGACCGCGGCTCTTCCGAAGAACCCCCGCCTGCGGGCGCCGAGGTCGGGGGAATGCCCTTAAGGCCTTGCCATCCGGGAACTTGTCCCGCCTTCAGCCGTTTCTCCCGCTCTCTCCACCAGAGCTCCGGATCCGGGTCGGACAACCCGCTTTTTTGACGCAAAGGTTCCTTCGCCGGATCGAAGCGCAAAGGATCGAACGCGGGGGGCGCCTGCTCTTCTCCCTTGTTCGCAAGCCGCGAATCGTCCTGCGGCACGGACACCGGTTTCGGCTCCGACTCATCGCGAGGCGGGACTGCCGGGGCGATCGTCCGAAGCTCTGCCGTTTGACGTTCCATAAGCTGGGCAATCCTCTCCCGTCTCCGTTCGCGCACGTTATCGCGTATGTGCATCGCCAGCCCCTCCCTTGTCCTCTTTTCTCTTATTACTTTATGGCGGACAAGAAGGGAATAGACCTGAGCGAGAGGCGCGAACGCCGAAACGGGCCGTCCTCGCACCCCTCTTCGGATGTCGGAAGGACGGCCCGCTTCGGCCGGTCTATGTTGCCGTACGTCATTGATCCAGCTGATACTTCTCTTGATGCGCTTTGATGCTGAATATGAGGCCGATCGAAAGCATGTTCAGAAGCAATGACGTGCCTCCATAGCTGACGAACGGCAGCGTAATGCCCGTAATCGGCATCATCCCGAGCATCATTCCGATGTTCTGGAAGATCTGGAACACCATCATCGTCGCGATGCCGATTATGATGAACGATCCTCTTCGGTCGTAACACTGATAAGCGATCAGGATCATCCGGTAGATGAACAGGAAGTAGAGAAGCAGCAGCAGCGCCGAGCCTTGAAAGCCGAACTCCTCTCCGATGACGACGAAGATGGAATCCGAATAGGTATACGGAATGAACTTCCGGTTTTTGGATTCGCCCTGCAAATAGCCGTCTCCGGACAGTCCTCCCGAGCCGATGGCGATCATCGCGTATTCGGATTGGCGCCTGGCGTCGGCCGATGCCTCCTCCGGGTGGATGTACGTATTGATTCTTTCGTACCAGTGGCCCAGCTTGCGATCGTTCAGATACGATTCGATCTCGGCATTGTAGGAATTGAACAGCGTAACGAACAGCACGAGGCCTCCTACTACGGTCGCCAGTCCGATCATGACATAGGAATACCGGACGTTGCCGATCCAGAGCATGCCGAGCACGATGAAAATGTAGATGATCGCGTTGCCCAGATCCGGCTGAAGCATGACGAGCAGGAAGGGAACGAAGGAGAAGGCCGCGACGGTCATGACGTCGGTCCGCAATCTCAGCGGATCGCCCTGTCTTCTTCCCATGATGGCGGCGATTCCGATAATGAGGAACAGCTTCATGATCTCCGCGGGCTGGAACGAGAACGACCCGAATTCGAACCAGCTTCGCGCTCCGTTCTTCGGCTCTACGAGCACGAAGATGAGCACAAGCATGATAATCCCGATCGCGTACCAGACATACCAAGTTTTCAGGATTAGCCGATAATCGACCAATGTGGCCAATACGATGACGACAAATCCGACGGCGTAAAAGAAAAGCGTTTGAACGTCCAAATTCTGATACGCCGGAAGCGGGTTGTTATACGTCGCGCTGCGGATGGTAAAAAAGCTGATTCCCATGAACATCATGAGAATCGCAAGCATCATCCAATCCATTTTTTTCAATCGGTTAAACAAGCCCGATCATCCCATTCCAAGAAACTTCTTTACTTTGCTGAATACGCCCGATTTCTCGTCCAGATGGGACAGAGGGACCGTTTCCCCCAAAATTCGTCTCGCGATGTTGCGGTAAGCGATCGCCGCGCGGGAGTTCGCGTTCAATACGGTAGGTTCGCCGGAATTCGCGGCCTTGATGACGGACTCGTCGTCCGGTACGATGCCGAGCAGATCGATGGCGAGCACTTGGCAGATGTCGTCCACCTCGAGCATATCCCCGCTGCGGACGAGTCCCGGCCGAATGCGGTTGATCACCAGCTTGGGGGAGGGGAAATTGCTCTTCTCCAACAGGCCGATGACGCGGTCCGCGTCGCGGACGGCGGCATTTTCCGGAGTCGTCACGACGATCGCTTGGGAAGCGCCCGCGATGGCATTGCGAAAGCCCTGTTCGATACCGGCGGGGCAGTCGATGATAATATAGTCGAAATCCGGTTTCAGACTCTCGACGATCTGGCGAACCTGCTCCGGAGAAATATCGTTCTTATCCTTCGTCTGCGCCGCGGGAAGCATATACAGCTCATCGAAGCGTTTATCCTTGATCAATGCCTGGTTGACCCGACAGCGTCCTTCGGCCACGTCGACCAGATCGTAGACGATCCGATTCTCGAGCCCCATGACCACGTCCAAATTGCGCAAGCCGATGTCGGTATCCAACATGCATACCTTCTGGCCCAAAATCGCCAAAGCGGTGCCCAGATTCGCCGACGTCGTCGTTTTTCCGACTCCGCCTTTGCCCGATGTGACAACGATCGCTTCTCCCATGATCTCTACACTCCTTTGAACAGCATAACTTCTTTACGCTGGCGCCCGAGGCTGGTCAGCTTGTCGATGGCCATCGTTCCCTCGCGCAGGAACGCGTATTCCATCCACGGCTCCGAGGATGTCCATTCGTCCGGAGGGCGGCTGATAACGTCGGCGATGCGCAGCTGGGTCGGTCTCATGAGCGAAGCGGCGATGATCGCCTCCTCGTTGCCCTGGGTTCCCGCGTGCACGCTTCCCCTAAGCGCTCCCATCACGTACACGTCCCCGCTGCAACGGATCGTGCCGCCCGGATTGACGTCGCCGATCAGAAGCAGATGCCCTTCGTATTCGACCGTCTGGCCGGATCTCACCATGCCGGTCATCGTGTGCAGCAACGGAACCGGCTTGGCGTCCGGATCGACCTCCGGCGGATCGCTCTCGATCGATTGAATGAGCAGATTGCCCTGCTTGCGGAATACCGCTTTGATCCGTTCCTTGTCCTCTTCGTCCAGTCGTCTAGCCCCAAGCTTTATGAAAATATGCACGATAGGCCCGTTGAACTGCTGGCCGTGCTTATCCAATTTCGCGTTTAATTCGTCCAGCAGCTCGACGAAATCGCACTGGTCGTCCAGAAGGAACACCAAGCCCTCTTTGACGCCTTTAATCGTAATGATAGATTTGCCCGTCACGATGCCCGCTCCTCCCTACGCTAATTGAAATTCGGCTTCGCGAAGCGGAATTCCTGCCTGCCGGGTTAAACAACGTCCTATTCCGGATTGTCTTCCCCCGGAGATAGCGAAGCTTTGACCAAGTAGCGGCGCACCGGAACGTACATCAGAAGCGCGATCAAAAGCTGCAGGAGCGCGGTCGGCGCCACCTGCCAGTAAAACACGTGGGCGAATTGCAATTCCGTCAGGCGGAATAAATTATAAATCGAATACACGATGGAATCGAGCAGCGCTCCGAATACGAGAACCGCCCACGAAAACAAACTGATCGAATAGCTCTTATACTCCGACAGCAGTCCAGCGAGGTAACCGATCAATCCCATGCCGAAGCCGTAGGGTCCGATCAGATGCCCGTAAGACAACACGTCCTGGAGAAGCCCGAAGCCGAGACCGAACAAGAACGCGGGATGGCGTCCCGCATAGCCGGCCACGAATATCGTAAGTATGAAGGTCAGATGAGGCAGAAGCCTGTCGCTCCAGCCCGGCGGAATCAGCCAGGGCACGACCGCGTTTTCCGCGATCACCAGCGCGAGTCCCAGCAGAATCGCCCAGTTGATGCGCATGCTCACGGCTCATCCACCTCTGGCATGACGATGATGAACACGTCTCTGAGATGCTCGAATTTGGCCGCCGGCTCGATCGTCGCGGTATACGTCAATCCGAAGTCTCCGACCTGGCTGTTCTTGACGGTGCCGATAATGATTCCCTTCGGAAACAAGCTGCCCAACCCGGAAGTAATGACCGTGTCGCCGTCCGCCGGCCTGTCTCTTTCCTCGATCTTGGACATGTGCAGCGTCTTCGTTTCCTCGTCGTACTCGATAATTCCGAAAGAGTCCGGTTTGCTTAAAAAAGTGGCGGAAACGGGAGTACCCTTGGAAGAACTCGGATCCAGGTTCGTGATCAACGTAACGGTGGACGTGAAGTTTTTAACTTTGCTGACCAGTCCGACGAGCCCGTCCGCCGTACGGACGGCCATATCCGGCTTGATTCCGTTTTTGCTCCCGAGATTGACCGTAATCGTCTTCTCGTACGGATTGGACGTGCTGCCGACGACCTGCGCGGGCAGGTAGCGATAATCGTCCATGTTCTTCTGGCGCTCCGTGAAGCCAAGCAGCGTCTCCAGCTCCTTGTTTCTCGCTTCGAGCATATTGAACCTGATTTGGTCCTGGGTATACTGGGCAACCGTCTGGCGAAACTGCTCGTTCTCCTTATAGACGTCGGAAAGCCGGCCGAGATCGCGGAAGAAATCCGCGACCGCTCCGACCGGCCGGTAGAGCACTCCTTGCACAGTCCCGAAAGCGTCGTTGACGAATTTCTCCGGCCAGGTCAGCCGGGTCCGGCCTAACGTAAACCCCATGAGGGCGATAAACACGATCAACCCGATCATGAGAATGAACAATCGCTTATTGCGCATCAAGCGAAAGATCGCGCTCACCTGCTTTCCCGTCCTGTGAATTTATCGGCTGGATCGGGACGCTCCGCCCTTGGACCGGAACAGATGGATGTTCTCGAGCGCGCGGCCGGTTCCGATCGCCACGCAGTCGAGCGGATTCTCCGCTACCAGCACGGGCATGCCCGTCTCGCGGGCAAGCATCTTGTCCAAATTGCGAAGCAGCGCTCCGCCTCCGGTCAATACGATGCCGCGATCCATAATGTCCGCGGACAGCTCGGGAGGACATTTCTCCAGCGTCGCCTTGACCGCCTCGATGATCGAGTTGACCGTATCGGACAACGCTTCCGTAATCTCGTCCGAAGTGATCGCAAGCGTCTTGGGCAATCCCGATACGAGGTCGCGGCCGCGAATTTCGATCGATTCGACCTTATCGAGCGGCATAGCGGAGCCGATCTCCATCTTGAGCTGCTCGGACGTCCTTTCGCCGATCATCAGGTTATACAGGCGTTTAATGTAAGCGATGATCGCATCGTCCATCTCGTCGCCCGCAATGCGGATCGACTTGCTCGTGACGATGCCGCCGAGCGAAATGACGGCGACTTCCGTCGTGCCGCCGCCGATGTCGACGACCATGCTCCCGGTCGGCTCCCACACCGGCAAGTCCGCGCCGATCGCCGCGGCGAAAGGCTCTTCGATAATATGGGCCTCCCTGGCTCCGGCCTGCTTCGTGGCGTCTTCCACCGCGCGTTTCTCGACGGCCGTAATGCCGGAAGGAACGCATACCATCACGTCGGGATGGCGCGGAAACATCGCGCGCGGCTTCTGCGCACTGCGGATGAAATACTTGATCATCGTCGCCGTCGTCTCGAAATCCGCGATCACTCCGTCTTTCATCGGACGAATGGCCACGATATTGCCGGGCGTGCGTCCGATCATTTTCTTCGCATCGGAACCTACCGCTTCGATTTTCTTTGTATCGGTACGCAGAGCAACCACGGACGGCTCTCTGACCACTATTCCTTTGCCCTTCATATACACCACAGTATTCGCGGTTCCGAGATCGATGCCCAGATCCCGCGTGAATCCTCCAACCATTCTGCTACCTCCTGCTATAACCGCGACTGCTAGGTTGACGCTTAGAATGCGCTCCAGTCTGCGGGACAATCTTTCTTATTATATTATAAGCAACCCATCTCCTTCAAACTAATAAAACGACTGTCACCGATTACCAAATGGTCGAGAAGCTCGATGCCAAGCAATTGGCCCGCTTCCGCCAGTCGCCTCGTCAATTGAAGGTCCTCCGCGCTCGGCGTCGGATCGCCGCTAGGGTGATTATGCGCGCAAAGGATCGATGCGCTGCTGCGTCTGATGGCCGCCTTGAACACTTCCCTCGGATGAACGATGGATGCGTTCAGGCTGCCGATCGATAACGTCTGACGGCCGATGACGTGATTTTTCGTATTGAGGAACAGACAGACGAAATGTTCCTCCCGGTAATGCCTCATTTCTTCCATGAGCAAGTCGGCTGCGTCTTGCGGGCAAGCGATTTTAACCGTCTCCGGAAGCTTGGAGCGGGCGACTCTTCGGCCGAGCTCGATCGAAGCTTGAAGCTGCAACGCTTTGGCCGGACCGATTCCGCGGATATGGACCAAATCCTCCCACCCGCTCTCCGCCAGTCTTCTGAGCCCGCCGCACTCGTTCAGAATGCGTTGGGCCAGATGCACCGCGGATTCGTTAGCGGTTCCCGTCCGCAGCAGAATCGCAAGCAGTTCGGAATGGCTTAAAGCCTGCGCGCCATGCCGCTGCATGCGCTCCCTCGGACGTTCTCCGAAAGGCAGATCCCTCAAGCGAAACGATCTTTGCTCCATGCGATAACCCGCTTTCGTTATGCCGCGTCGGCCGCGGAATTGGCTTCGTCGTTCAAGGAATCGTAATCTCGAATTGCTCCAGAAGCACGGCGAGGAGAGACACCGGCAAACCGACGACATTGAAATAATCGCCTTCGATCGACTCGACGAGCACGGAGCCGAACTCTTGGATGCCGTACGCGCCCGCCTTGTCCATCGGTTCCCCGGTGGCGACGTAGCGGGAGATCTGATCCTCGGACAGAGCTCTCATCCGAACTTTCGTTACCCTGTGGGAAGTCGCCGTCTTGCCGTCGGAGAGCCGCACGCAGGACACGCCGGTGTAGACTTCGTGAACGTTGCCTGCGAGGAGCTTAAGCATGCGAACGGCCTCCTGCACGTCTCTAGGTTTTCCCATGATTCGCCCGTTCAACACGACGATCGTATCGCTTCCCACGATAATAGACGATTCATCCGTCGATTCGGTTAGCTCTTTTTTGATCGCGAGCGCTTTGCGCTTGCTCAGTTCCTCGACGATCTCGCGCGGAGACCATTCCGCCGGCGTATTCTCGTCCGCTCCGCTCGGAACGATTCGCACCGGCAAGCCGAGCAAACCGATCAATTCTTGCCTTCGCGGAGAAGAAGAAGCCAGCACGAGAGAAGTTGTGGCGCGAGTCACGGACGACATCCTTTCAGCTTCCTTTCGAATTACATTTTGCGATACAGCCAGATCGCGACCGCAGCTCCGATTACGCTAAGCAGGGTGAGCCGGATTTCGAGATTCAGGCTGTACTTGATCACCGCCAAATCCGCGGCCGGCGACCAACTGACCTCCAGCGCGCGAGTCAAAAAAGAGAGTCCCGGAACCTCTTTCAGCCAATTGGCGAGCAATGCGCCGGCCAACAGTCCGAGAAAGAGAAACAATAACAGAATCCATCCGTTTTTCTTCATTTTTCCCCGTCTCCCACCATTTTTTGACACCCGTCCTTCCATTATACGTCCCCCGGACAAGTCGCACAACGGATAAAACGAAGAACAGCCTGAGCGATGCAGGCTGTCCCGTTCTAAAGTCCCGAAGACGCGCTCCGTCCCGTAGAAGTTCGTCCTAGAAGAGGGGGAATTACGCGCGCATAGTCCCGCGGCGAAGGTCGGCCGACGTCAATTTGCCGGCTGCAGCAAGACGCGCAAGCGATGATCCGCGAGCAGCGCGTCCATCGCCGCCGTCTGCATGTTCCACAACTGCTTCCGGGAAGGCTCGCGCGCGTATTCTGCCATCGCCGCCTCGCCGGCTTTGAGGGCTTGCGCGATGTTCGCCGCTTCGTTCGCGACATCGCCTCCCAATGCCGCTCCGTTCGCGGATGCCTTCCGCCAACGCCCCTGCGCCGCCTGCCAGTCGGCAAGCCGCTTGTCGCTAAGCGCCGCGGGCTGACGCTCTTGCAAGCCTGCTCCCGACACTCTGACGAGCTCGCGAATCATCGCCGCCGACGCGTCGATATACGCCGCTCCTTCGCTCGTCAGCTTTCCTTGGCCGACCTGAAGCGCCGGGCCGTCGACCGCTTTGATATACACGTCCAGGCCCGCCATCTGCGAGGCCAGCAGCTCGGCCTCCTCCTTCGTCATCGTAGCGGCCGCGTACACGCGGTAGCCTTCGTTCTTGTCCGTTCCCCAAGAGTATCCTTTATCCTTCAACTGGTCTGCGGCGACCTTCATGCTTTCCTCGCTGCGAAACACGCCGTATTGGAGCATATAATACCGGTTGGCCTCCACTTCGGCGATCGCGGGTTCGGTTGCCCCGTCGCCATGCGTTTCCGCGGACGGGGAAGCGCCTCCCGCCTCCATTGCGACACCTCCGGCCGGTTTGGCCGCATCGGGCGCCGCGGAGGCCTGAACCGCCCGAGACGGCGTGCCGGCGTCCGGCCGATTGGGAAATAGCGGTTCTCCGGTGAACAGTCCGAGCACCATATAACCGAACAAGACGCCGGTCGCGATGGCGCCCGCCACGGACAAGACGACCCGCCCCCAAGACGGCCCGCGATCCCGGACGATTTCCGTCGTCGTAATCGAATCGTACCAGCCGTTGTCGGCGCCGAATCTTCCCCTGTCGACGGGGCTTTCCATACTCCCGTCCGTTGCCTCGCCGCTCCGGTGTTCCATCCACTCCCGCATGGTGATGTCCTGAAGGGGGCCGCGCTCGCTTTTAGGCTGCCGGCCGGAAGAAAAAGCCGTCTCCGACAGCAGCGGCCGCTCCTGCGAACCGGGCTTGCGAATGATCTCTTCCAACGCTCGCAGGTCGTCTTGATAGGGGCTTGTCCATGCCTCGAAGTTTGCCTGAGCGGCTGGGAGCTCCTCTTTTCCGGCGGGGGTAATATCTATCGGTTCGTTGTTCCGGCGGGCCGCGGGGGTAGCTTCTATCGGTTCGTTGCGGCGGGCCGGGGGCGTTTCGATCGCTTTGGACTTGGGCTTGACCGGCGGTTCGAAGCGGATGGTCATTCTGGCATTGGATGGCATGCGGCGTCTCTCCTTGTCCCTTAATCTATGAATTAGAATATGAGAGAAGAGAGACGAATATGAACAAAAAACCGCCCCGGAGCATCGTCCGCGGGCGGTCAAGCTTATTCGGCTTCCCGTTCCTTAAGAAGACGGGACAGCTCGACGGCCGTTTTCCAGATGTCGCCGGCCCCCATGGTCAGCACGAGATCGCCGGGAGCGGCCTTCTCGGCCAGAATGTCCCGCACCTCTTCCTTCGTCGGCACGTACGAGACGTTGGAATTGCTGTTTTCCGCGATCATCTCGACAAGCTTGCTCGAGTTGACCCCTTCGATTCGCTGCTCGCCCGCAGGCGAGTAGATGTCCGTAATAAACACCTCGTCGGCGTCCGCGAACGCCCGGCTGAACGCGTCAAGCAGGAAGTACGTCCGGGTATAGCGCTGGGGCTGAAATACGGCGATGATTCGTTTGCCGGTCGCCTTCGCGGCCTGGATCGTCGCCTGAATCTCCGTCGGGTGATGGGCGTAATCGTCGATAACCAGCATGTCCCTCACTTCGCCAAGCACTTGAAACCGGCGTTTAGCTCCGCGGAACTCCCGAATCGCCTCCGCGATCGCCCGGAACGGCGCCCCTGCTTCCAGGCACACGATCACGGTCGCCAAAGCGTTGTATACGTTATGCCGCCCCGGCACGGACAGCGACACGCGGCCGAGCTCCCGGTCGCGATGACTGACCGTGAAGGAGACGCAGCGATCGCCGAGCTCGATATCCGTCGCTCTGTATTCCGCGTCTTCCGCTTCCGCGCCGTACGTGATGATTCTTCGGTCTTTCACCTGCGGCAGCAGCTCCCGGATATTTTCGTCGTCCGCGCAGACGATCGCTCGGCCGTCCGGCTTGACGTTGCGCAGAAAAGAGACGTATGCGTCCTTCAGTTTATTGAAATCGCCGTCGTAGTTCTCCAAATGATCGGCTTCGATGTTCGTCACGACGCCGATCGCCGACTCGTATTGCAGGAACGAGCCGTCGCTTTCGTCCGCTTCCGCCACGACGAACTCGCCCTTGCCCGCTTTCGCGTTCGTGCCGACGTTCACGATTTCTCCGCCGATAATATAGGTTGGGTCGAGATCGCAATTTTCCATGACGAGGGCGATCATCGAGGAGGTCGTCGTCTTCCCGTGCGCGCCCGCGACCGCAATGCCCGTGCGGGCGTTAAGAAGACGGGCCAGCATTTGGGCCCGGTGCAGAATGGGAATATTGAGCTGTTCTGCTTCCTGACGCTCGACGTTGTCCTTCGGCAGCGCCGTGGAATAGACAACGAGGTCGGCTCCCCTGACGTTCTCCGGTTCATGGCCGATATAGATTTGCGCTCCATTGGCGGCCAGCTTGTCGGTCAACTCTTGGCTCGCCACATCGGAACCCGACACTTGATAGCCCATCTCCAGCATCACCCGGGCGATGGCGCTCATGCCGTAGCCACCGATACCGATAAAATGCACATGCTCTGCGGTACGCAACAACGCTTCACCAGCCTTTTTCAGATTTCGTTTCTTGGAGCAGCCATGAACGTACGTCCGCGATCAGGTACAGGGTACCGGTCACCACGTTCAGCGTATTCCCGTCCCCGGCGGACGACGAAGCTCCCAGCAGCGCTTCCAGCGCGCGCCGCCAATCCGGTTCGACGATCACGTTCGGAGACCTTCCGAGCTCCGACCCTACCCTCCGGGCAACGGCCGCGAGTTCGGAAGCGTTCATTTTTTTATGAAAATCGGGTTCCGTAACCACAAGCGTATCCACCAATGGTAGTATATGCCTCAACGAATGCTCATGATTCTTGTTCGGCATCATCGCCATCATTACATTTACTCGTTCGCAATCGTATACGCTCCGTAAAGCCCGGCTCAGCGCCTCCATCCCTTCCGGATTGTGCGCTCCGTCGATCAGAATCCGCGGGTCCCGGGATACCATCTCCAGCCGTCCGGGCCACTTCGTCTCCCGCAGGCCCGCCTCCAGATGCTCGTCGTCGACGATCAGCGCGTAGTACTGGCGAAGAACTTCAAGCGTCATGACCGCCGTGGCCGCGTTCTCGATCTGATGTTCCCCGTTCAGCGTAATCGTAAGCGAGGAAATCGTCCGAAACGGGCTGCGGAAAGAAAAGCTTTGCTCGTCCTCGGCCACCGCAAGCGGTTGATAGACGTACTGTTCTCCCGACCGGTAAAGGGTCGCCTGGCGCATGCGGGCCGTCTCTTCGACGACCTGCACGACTTCAGGCTGGGACGCCGCCGTAACGACGGGAACGCCGGCCTTGACGATTCCCGCCTTCTCGCGGGCGATGTCGGCGAGCGTCGGGCCAAGCACGTCCATATGGTCGTGCCCGACGTTGGTAATGACGCTGATGACCGGCGTAACGACGTTCGTCACGTCCAGGCGCCCCCCCAGCCCGGTCTCCCAGACGACGTAGTCGGGAAACGTGACCGTGCCGTAGTATAGCAGCGCAATCGCCGTCGTCACCTCGAACATCGACGGCGAACCGAGTTCGGTCGCCGCCAGCTCATCCGCTGCCGGCTTCAGCCGGTTCGCGAGTCGAACGAGATGCTCGTCTTCGATGTCCTGTCCGTTATATTGCAGGCGGTTGGAATAAGACGTAAGATACGGGGACGTAAAAGTCCCTACGTCGTATCCGCTCTTAAGCAGCACGCTCGTCAGGTAGGCGCACACCGAACCCTTGCCGTTCGTGCCCGCCACGTGGATGAATTTCAGCCGGCGCTCCGGATGGTTGAACCGTTCCATCAGCAGCCCGATCCGATCCAAGCCGGGCCGGATGCCGAAAGCGGTCAGTCCGGTAATCCACGCCATCGCTTCCTCCGCGGTGCGGAAGGCGGCCTCTTCGGCCGTTCTGTCATTCGTCATGTTGCCTTGCGCCTCCCGTCATCCTTGCAGTTCCGCGATCCTCGCCAGCACTTTGTCCCGCTTGTCGCGATAATCCTGCCCCTTGGCCCGCTCCTGCTCGACGACGTGCGCCGGAGCTTTGGCGATGTAGCCTTCGTTGGACAGCTTCTTCTCGACGCGTCCCACTTCCGCGTTCAAGTTGTCTAGCTCCTTGTTCAGGCGGGCAATCTCCTGGGCGATGTCGATCAGACCGGCCAGCGGCAAATACAGCTCGGCTCCGGTCACGATCGCCGTCATCGCCTTGTCCGGAGGCGTCAGTCCGCGATCGAGCGTGTATGCCGACGTATTGCAGAACCGCTGGATGTAAATCTCGTTCCGCGAGAAGATCGCTTCCTCCGCTTCCCCCGTCGGCTTAAGCAGCAGCTCGACTTTCTTGCCCGGCGATACGTTCACTTCCGCGCGAATGTTGCGCACGGCGCGGATCGCTTCCATCAACAGCTCCATTTCCTTGACGGAGCCGGGCGCTTCGAATTCCGCGCGGTAGTCCGGCCATGCGGCCAGCATGATCGTCTCGCCCGGCTCGTGCGGCAGATGCTGCCAGATTTCCTCGGACAAGTACGGCATGAACGGGTGGAGAAGCCGCAAGGTGCGGTCCAGCACGTAAGCGAGCACCGACTGCGTGCTGCGCTTAGCCGCCGCGTCTTCGCCGTAGAGCGTAAGCTTGGAAAATTCGATATACCAATCGCACAGATCGTCCCAGATGAAATTGTACAGCAGACGTCCGGTTTCCCCGAACTCGTAGTTTTCCATCAAGCGCGTGACGTCCCGCGCGGTCTCGTTGAACCGGTGAAGGATCCAGCGGTCTGCCGTCGACAGCTCGCCGCCAAGGTCGATCCGATCGTTCTCGAAGCCTTCCAGATTCATCAGCGCGAACCTGGAGGCGTTCCAGATCTTGTTCGCGAAGTTGCGAGCCTGCTCCACCTTCTCGAAGCGGAAACGCAGGTCCTGCCCCGGCGTGCTGCCGGTGGAAATCATGAAACGCATCGCGTCGGCGCCGTACTTCTCGATGACCTCGAGCGGATCGACGCCGTTGCCGAGCGATTTGGACATTTTGCGGCCTTCCGCGTCGCGGACGAGTCCGTGGATCAGCACGTCCTTGAACGGAATGCGGTCCGTAAACTCCAGCGCGGTGAAAATCATCCGGGCGACCCAGAAGTAGATGATGTCGTATCCGGTCACGAGCACGTCGGTCGGATAGTAACGTTTGAAGTCGTCGCTGTCCTCCGGCCAGCCGAGCGTGGAGAACGGCCAGAGCGCCGAGCTGAACCACGTGTCGAGGACGTCGTTGTCCTGCTTCCATGGGGAGCCCGGCTCTTCCGCGCCCTGCGGCGCTTCCATGCCGACGTACACCTCGCCGGTCGTCTCGTGGTACCAGGCCGGAATGCGGTGGCCCCACCAGAGTTGACGGGAAATGCACCAGTCGCGGACGTTCTCGATCCAGTGAAGGTAGATCTTCTCGAACCTGTCCGGCACGAAGTTGACGCCCTCTCCCGACTTCTGCGAGGCGATCGCCTTCTCGGCCAGCGGCTTCATGCTGACGAACCACTGCGTGGACAAATACGGCTCGACGACGGCGCCGGAACGCTCGCTGTGGCCGACCTGGTGCACGTGGTCCTCGATATTGATGCAGATGCCCTGCTCCTGCAGGTCCTTGACGATCGCCTTGCGGCACTCGGAGCGATCCATGCCTTCATACGGACCGGCGAACTCGTTCATCTTGCCGCCTTCGTCCATGACCGTGATTTGCGGCAAGTCGTGCCTCGCGCCGACTTCGAAGTCGTTGGGGTCGTGCGCAGGCGTAATCTTGACCGCGCCGCTGCCGAATTCCTTGTCGACGTATTCGTCGCCGATGATCGGAATTTCGCGGTTTACGATCGGGAGAAGGATCGTGCGGCCGATCAGGTGCTTATAGCGCTCGTCTTCCGGATGAACGGCGACGGCGGTATCGCCGAGCATCGTCTCGGGACGAGTGGTCGCGACCGTGATCGATCCGCTGCCGTCGGCGAGCGGGTAGCGAAGATGATACAGATGGCCGTTCACTTCCTTGTATTCGACCTCGATATCGGACAGAGCGGTGCGCGCCGCCGGGTCCCAGTTGATAATCCGTTTGCCGCGGTAGATCAGCCCTTTGTCGTACAAGCGCACGAACACTTCGCGCACGGCCTTGGACAGACCTTCGTCCAGCGTAAACCGCTCGCGGGAGTAGTCCAGGCTGAGCCCCATTTTCGACCATTGGTCGCGGATCGTCCCCGCATACAGCTCCTTCCATTCCCATACCTTCTCGAGGAACGCTTCGCGTCCCAGATCGTAGCGGCTCTTGCCTTCTTCGCGGAGCTTCTGCTCCACTTTCGTCTGGGTCGCGATGCCGGCATGGTCGGTGCCCGGCACCCACAGGGCGTCGAAGCCCTGCATCCGCTTGAAACGGATCAAAATATCCTGCAGCGTAAAATCGAGCGCGTGCCCGATATGCAGCATTCCGGTTACGTTCGGCGGCGGTATGACGATGGTGTATTTGGGAGCGTCGGGGCGACGTCCGGCTTGAAAATACCCGCTCTTCAGCCAATGGTCGTACCATTTGCGCTCGGCGCTAGTCGGGTCGTAAGTCGTCGGCATTTCGACGTTCGGGCTTTTCGTGGATTCGGACATGAGTGGCACTACCTCCATAGAGACATCGATTCGCGGTTTGCGTGCGGCCCGGCATCGGCTTTGCAGCTTCGGCTGGCCGTCAAAAAAATACAAAAACCTCCCGTCGCAAAGGACGAAAGGTCAACTTCCGTGGTACCACCTTCGTTCCGTACGGGCCGGCCAAGCGGGACCGTAACGGCACTCGACGCAAAGTAACGGTTGCTACCGTCCCGTTCTACTCGCTTCCGGCGGACATGCCGGGCCTCGAACCGGGAAACTCCAGGGCGACTCGCAGCAGCGCATTTCCGCGGAACCTCTCAGCGCTGGCTTGGCAGCGGTCCCGCTCTCTGACGGATGATCTGACTACTCTTCCCTATCCTCGTTATTGTAACTTATTTTACCTTTACCCTGTAAGAGAGTCAATACGGGCGCCTCGGAAGCGATTAGGGAGGACTTTGGGAGTATTTTCGGGAGGGCGTTTGGGAGCTTTATTGCGGCTTTGGGACGGATTAGAGGAGCTTGGGATAATATTGGGGTAGACTTGAAGTCAAGTTTAGAAAGTGTCTCGGGGAACATTGGGTGGGTTTAGTGGGACCTCGGGAGCGCATTGGAAGGAGCTTAGGTGGGGCTGGGGGAGTTTGGGACATTGGTGGACTTAGAGGTTGCTTGGAGAGTATCTCGGGATATTGGTGGACTTAGAGGTTGCTAGAGCGTACCGTGGCGAGGCTAAAAAGGGGACTACCGATCGGTAGCCCCCGCAAAGCAATCGGATTAAGCTTCGACGCTTAATGTTACTTTGCGGGGGCTCTTGCGGCGGAAGGAGACGGATGCGACTTACACCCAGCGATCGATCATCGCACGGTACGTCTCTGTTACTTGGCAGACAGCCTCACCTTGGGCGGTTTACGGCATCTTGTGCGGTTCGCGGCACCTTGGGCGGTTCACGGCACCTTGGGCGGTTACGGCATCTTGGGCGGTTTACGTACCTTGGGCGGTTTACGCTCTTTGGGCGGTTTATACGTCATCTTGTACGGTTTACGGCACCTTGTGCGGTTAGGGCACCTTGTACGATTACGGAATATAAAGCACTTGACCTTCCGACAAATAAGGTTCCTGCAGACGATTATAGAGCTGAAGCTCGCGCGTCTGAAGGTTGTAACGGGTGGCGATCGACTCGAGCGTCTCTTCCCGCTGGACGATGCACATTCTGACTTTGCGGAACGATTGTCCCTCCGAGCCGCTGCTCAGGAATAGCCGCGTCCACTCGATTTCATCGCCGGTGCTCGCGTTCTGAGCCGCGGAATCCGCAGACTGCGCCTGCTGCTCCGCCTGGGCCGCCGCCTCCTGATCGCGGAGCTGCGCTTCCCGTTTCGCGCCCTTCTCTCCGAGCTGGGAGAGCAGGCCGACTCCGGATGCCGGGAATTCCGCCTGCGATTCGAGGGGTTTGCCCCCAAGCGCGACCCGAACATCCGGCTTCTCTTCGGGTACCGAGGGCTGGGCATCGGCATCCTGCACGAAATCGGCTTCGGCTTCAGCTTCGACTCCGGCATCGGCATCGGCTTCCCCCGGCTGTTCGGCCGCATCGGACCTCCTCTTCGACAGGTCGCCCCACTGGACGGCCTCTCCGGCGGCATCGGGAGACGCCTCGGCTATTTGCTCCTGGAGCGCGTCGGCCTGGTCGGTTCTCGACTCTTCCAGATGTTGGAACATCGACAGCCAACTGCTCTCCTTGGCTTCCTTGGCCTCCTTCGACGCATCGTAAGCAAGCGCCGCATCGGTCTCCTGCTGCAGACCCCACTCGTCGACGCGCTCTTGCTCGGCCACTCCTTCCGCCGGAAGCGGCTGATCTTCCGCCCCTTCTGCCTCCTGCTCGCCCCCGGCCTCAAGCGAGGCGTCGCCCGCCAACCTGACGTCCGCGTCGTCCTCCGGCTGCGCCTGATGCACGACCGTAAAACTGTCGTCCCTCCAGATCGGGCTCTGGGCGGATTGAAGCTGTAGCCCGCGCAACGCCAGCACTCCCGTTACGTTAAGAGAGCGGGTCGTAAGCAGATCCACGTCGAAGTTGTCGATCTCCACCGCCAGCTCTTCCACGCTCTGAATCCGGTTAAGGGGAAGGCCGATCTCCACCGGAATCCAATGCTCGAGCTGAGACAAGCCGGTGCCGCCCTGGGAGCGGTACACTCCCGACAACAGCAAATGCCCTCTCAACAGCACTTGGTCGTCTTGCGGCAATGCTTGCATAT
>JAEZZE010000336.1 GCA_023418755.1 Bacillota bacterium
AATCGAGGCCGTGCTGCGCGCCCGACGTTAGCAGAATTTGATCGACGCTTACGTGAACGCCCCGTTCAAGCGACAAATAGCGCTGGATCTGTTCCCGCAGCGGCAGGTATCCATAAGCGTCTCCGTAAGCCCAGGCGTCCAGGTCGGCTTCGGCGGACGCCCGCAAAAAGGATTGTCTCCAATTTTTCTGAAAATGCTCGTCCAAATAAGGCTCGTGGGGGCTGAAATCAATCTCCGTCTTTCGATTCGTTTTGTCCCCGAACCAGCTATGCAAATGATCGACTGCAGAGTTGAGCAGCGGCAACTCGGGGAGGAGAGGACCTTGGACCGAAGCCTCCTCCAAGGGACGATCCTCGCCGACCCATTCGCTCACTCTTGTCCCGCCGCGGCGGGAGGTTACGGTATACCCGCGGCTGAATAGCTCTTCGTAAACGATTTGGACGGTGGAACGGGAAACGCCGATCAATTGCGCGAGCTCGCGGGACGGGAGCAGCAATTCGCCCGGGGGCCAATTGCCGGTTGTAATATGATGGATAGCCTGGTCGAGAAGCTGTTGCCAGATGGGGCGAACGTCCTTTCGGTTTACCTGCAGCATTTCTTCATCTCCAGTGCTCCGCAGCGATTATGGATGGATAGATTCCTCGATTATTCTCCTGAGTTAACCGTCCATTGTTTGAGGATATGCTATCACGATAATCGTTGTTTTTGCAACATGCGGTACGGTGGATAGATGGATAGGACGGGAGTAGACGGAAGTCGTTCATTGACAATACTGTGCATAGTGTATATTCTGTTAATATCACATATATACAATTTGACTTTGAGACTTTATGAGGAGTGTCGTTGCCGGTTCTCAAGTTAGAAGGGAATTCAAACAAGGCAGGGGATTATCATTGCGCAAGAAAAAGCTGATCTTTTTACTGGGAATCGTTCTAGCGGTTACGTGCATCGGGCAGGCGTTAAACAAAAACGCTCTGGCCATATTCCCGCTTATAGGCTCCATAGCCTTTTTTATTAGCGCTTGGAAATACAAAGGTTGACCCGCCGCGCGGAAATGGGCCCTTATTCGCATCCGTCGCCCCTTGCTGTAAGACTTCGCGAACGCAAATCGGCACCGGGAAGTATCCCGACAAAGGATAGTACCCGGTGCCGATTACTGCGGCAGTCTCGCGATACTTGAACGGACTTGCTCAGCGAGAAAATTTCATCCCCCGATTAAGTCGCGCTTGCGGAAGCCTGCCCAACCGGCGGATGCGAACAACAGGACAATCGCCGTCAAGCTCAGCAGCGGCGTCCATTCGAAAGCCGCGGCGGGCAGCCGCGGCACGAAATGGAGCGGAGAGAGACTCATCGCCCATTCCGGCAGTTGAAGAATGCCTCCAAGATATACGGCTATGAACGAGTAGACGACGATCAGCCAACTGACGGCCGCCGCTTTCGGCAGCCAGCCGATCAAGGCGGCGGCAATGCCGACGACGACCCATAGCGCCGGTATGAAATTTAATCCCGCGGCGATCATCGCGGGCAAGTAACCGGAGTCGTTCATGCTCTGGCTGCCCGTGATCCCCATTCCAAGTCCCGCCATAAACAGGAATATGACGCAATTGAATGCCGCTATCGCCAAATCGCCGCCCAACCGCCGGGAGCGGGAAACCGCTCCCGACAGGATCCCGTCGATTCGCCCCTCGTTCTCCTCGGAGCGCAATCTCAATATCGTTTGCAGCGCCGGAATCGAAGCCAATATGGCGGAGACGGTCATAAACATGCCCGCAATGCTGTCGGCAAACAGAGCGCCGCCCGCCTCGGGAAGCCTATCTTTCAGCGAATCCCCCATACTCTTCAGCATGTCCTCGGCTTCGCCAATGAAAGAGCCGTAGGACAAACCGATCAACAGCATCGCCAGGCTCCAGGCAAGAAGGTTCCCGCGCTGCAGCCGAAAAGCAAGGCCGATCGGCGTCGTCAAAGCTTGCGAAGCTTCGCCGCGACCCTTCCGGGGGCGCAAGAGTCCGGCTCCCACGTCGCGTATGCCGCTCAGCGGATAGGCGATTGCCGTAAGCAGCGCGCTCAGGCCGACGCTCAGCAGAAGAGGAGCCCACGAGTTGTCGACGTAAGCGGACGTCATCTGCGCCCATCCGATCGGAGACATCCGGGACAGGGAATCGTTACCGACGTCGCCGGCCGCCCTCAGTCCGTATGCGGCCGCGAGCAAGCCGATGGCGGAGCCGTTCGCACCCCGCGCATGCTCCAGCATCTGCGCCAGTACGATGGCCGCGGAGGCAAAGACGATGCCTACGGAGGCCAGCGAGAACGCAAACAGGAAGGAGCCTTCCCAGCTAACCGACTCGATCCCCAGAAGCCCCATCGAGAGGGCCAGCAGCAGCGCCAAGACAACATTGACGCCGTATACGAGCAGCAGGGCCGCGGTCATATTGGCGTGGCGGCCCGTCACCGATGCGCGGACCAGCTCCAGCCGGCCCGTTTCTTCTTCCTTACGCGTATGGCGCACGATGAGCAGGATGCTCATCAGTCCGAACGCGATTCCGGTCATTCCGATCATCTGATGGGAGAGCATCGCTCCAACCGTGTAGTCTTCCAGATAGAAGCGGGGACCGGTCAGCGCAAGGGCGGCGGGGCTGGCCATCGTTGCCGCCATGCTTTGGCGCGCCTCTTCCGTCGGATACAGGCCATCGAAGCTGGTCAGCGTCCCCAGCACAAGCAGAATAAGGCTTAGCATCCAGACGGGAATCAGAATCCGGTCCCTTCGAAGCATGAACAGAAACAGAGTGCCGGTTCTTGCAAGTGTTTGCTGCCGTGCCACCTAGCGTCCTCCCCTCGGGCCTTCCGCTTGAACGTTGTCGCCGTAATGCCGCATGAACAGTTCCTCCAAGGTCGGAGGCGCGCTGGTTAGCGACCGAACGTTGTAGGGAGCCAGAAATTGCAGCACGTTGCCCATTTCCGAGCTGTCGACCTGAAACAGAATCTTCTTTCCCTCCAGACGCAGATCGTGAACGCCGGACAGGGCCTCCAAGCCGGATACGGGCCGAGAGGTTTCCACCGCCATATAGGTTCGGGTTAAATGGCGCAGCTGGTCGAGCGAACCGGATTCCACGATGCGGCCGTCGCGAATAATGGCTACCCGGTCGCCAAGCTTCTCGACCTCCGCCAAAATATGGCTGGACAGCAGCACCGTTTTCCCCTGCTGTTTCACTTCCGCTATGCATTCCTGAAAAGCCGCCTCCATCAAAGGGTCCAGGCCGGAGGTCGGTTCATCCAAAATAAACAGCTCCGACGGGGAGGAGAAGGCGCTGACGAGCGCGACCTTCTGCCGGTTTCCCTTGGAGTAAGTCCGGCATTTCTTGGTCGGATCGAGATTAAACCGCTGCAGCAGCCGGTCGCGAAGCTTGCGGTCCGGATTTCCGCGCAAGCGTCCCAATAAATCGATCGCTTCGCCTCCGGTCAGAGCGGGCCAGAGGTTGACGTCTCCGGGAACGTAACTGATGCGCCGATGCAGCTCCACGCCGTCTTTCCAAGGGTCCTTGCCGAACAGTCGCGCCTCGCCGCCCGACTTGCGCAGCAGCCCGAGGAGAATTCGAATGGTCGTCGATTTTCCGGCGCCGTTAGGGCCGATAAAGCCGAGCACCTCTCCGGGACGAACCTCAAGATCCAGCCCGGTTAACGCTTTGACTTGACCGTACTGCTTGGTTAGCCGCTTAGCTTCGATGACTGCCAATCTCCCCACCTCCCGCTGAGTTTAATAAACTTAACTCCCCAAAGATATAGAACGAATATGATTTCAGTTACATAATATTGGAGGGAAGCTGACCTGTCAACATTAAATAACGAGAGGTTGTCTCGTTCCATCATTATGAATAAAATAGAAAAGCGGAGGGATGATCGATGAACGGCTTCCAAAAACGGAGAGAACAGAAGAAAGAACAAATATTGGATTCCCTGAAAAGCTTGATGATGGAACGAAACTTTCAGCAGATCGGAGTGCGGGAAATCGCCAGCCAGGCGGGCGTTTCTCCCGCCTCCGTATATAATTTTTTCGGGAGCAAGGAAGAGCTTGCCAAGCAAGTTTTTTACCGCATCATGGAAGAGGCGGAGCAAGACTTTCTGCGTCTGATGGAATCGGGGCTCGGCTTCGAGGAAAAATTGGAGAGGCTGTACGATATGTCCGTTACCAGCCAGGAGACGTGGAGCAGCGAAGGGATCCAAAATATTAGGTTCGACGATCCCGTCTTTAAAGAGCACATCGAGCAGTACTCGAAAGAAACCACGATCCCCGCATTTATGAAGCTGATCCGGCAGGGAAAAGAGGAACGGAAAATATCCGGCGGCGTTTCTTCGGAAGCGATCTTGCTGTACTTGAACGCTTTCATGTCCATCGTCAACGATCCGTCCGTAAGAAACGGCATGAGCGTGGAGCTGCGCAAGGAAATCGGGCATCTGTTTTACTTCGGCATTCTGGGCCGGAAGCCTGAATAAGACGGCTGGGCTTCCTTCCGCAAACCGTCCGATCCGCCGAGGCGGCCATCACGGACGGACAACGACAGTCCCCCGCTAGAAGGCGTCACTCCTCGCGGCCTAGAAAACGGTACCCGATGCCGGGTTCCGTCACGATAAATTTGGGACGCGTCGAATCTTCTTCCAGCTTCTTGCGCAGATGGCCGATGTATACGCGCAAGTAGTGGCTGTCGGATTCA
>JAEZZE010000373.1 GCA_023418755.1 Bacillota bacterium
GCTTTCTGATCTATCCGGGAAAATTGTTTCACTATGTCGCGGACGAGGAAAATCCTTGGAGATATCGCTGGGTCGCTTTCTCCGGATCGGGGGCCGACTCTATCGCGAGCGACGCGGGCTTCGACCCGGAACGGCCCGTCGCGCATACGGGAGCGGATAAAGTTCCGGGAGAACGATGCCGCGCCATCTTCGAAGCGTTCCGGGAACGCGGCGGCTTCGCTTCTTTGGCGGCGTCGGGCCACCTGCACCTGCTACTGGCAAGCTTACGGGCCGCTTCGGGAGAAGCCGCGCCGTCTCTCCCTCGTCCCGGCACGCACAGCGAAGAGTTGGCTCGCCAAGTGATCGGCTACTTGTCCACGCAGTACGCGGAGCCGATTACGATCGAAGGGATGGCCGAGACGCTTGGCTACAACCGTGCCTATCTGTCCCGCATGTTCAAGCAGCACGCCGGCGTCTCTCCGGCGACCTTCCTGACGAAGCTGCGCGTCGATCAGGGAAGAAGGCTGCTGCGGGAGCGGCCGGAGCTTACCGTCGAGCAGATCGCTTCGTCGGTCGGCTTTCAGGACGCGCTGTACTTCTCCAAACAGTTTCGCCGCTGGTACGCGCAATCGCCGACGGAGTACAGATCGGCCGTCGGCGACGCATTAAAGAATAAATAATAAGCGGGAGGCCAAGCCATTTACCAAGAGAATACGGCCTCCCACCTCCCTGCGGCTTCTTTCGCGTCGTTGAGGAATTCGTCGGGAAACGTTCGCTCCAGCTTGCCGATCGTATCGTCCGAAGCGCCTCCGATTCGCTTGAGGACCGCTTTGACGATATACGGCCATGCCGCCTCCGTTCCGTCGGTCGCCGCCAGGGATACGCCGATTCGCTCGCGTCGAAGACCGAGCGCGAATACTCCGTGCGCCCCGCTCTTGGCGACGATGTTCGGATCTTCAAGCAGCAGGCTGGCCAGCCGATAGCGCCCTTCGACGAGCCCGGGATACGCGTTCATCGCCGCCGCCATTCGTCCCGCCGCTGCGGCCGCGGCGCGATCCGCGGCAAGCTCGGGGGACGCCAGCCGACCGTATGCCAGGGCAAGCGAGCGAAGCGGCAGCGCGGCAACCGGAAAGCCGCACCCGTCTTTGCCGATCGTCGTCCGCTCGCCCTCCGCGTCCGCCCATTGCTTGATGCGGCTAACGATTTCCTGCTGTGCCGGATGATCCGGCCGAATGTAGCCTCCAAGCGGCCAGCCTTTCAGCTTGCTCCACGCCAATACGCCCAGATGCTTGCCCGCGCACGTATGGAACAGCTTCCGCGGTTTGCCCCCGGCTGCCACATATTCGTCTCGGGAACGGAGGCCGACCGGCAGCGTGGGCTGGATGGCGAGCAGTTCCTCGTTCAGTTCCGTACGAGCTAGAATTTCTTCCAGCGCTTCGATCTGTTCGCGACTCCCTCTATGCGACGCCGACAGCAGAGCCAGATGGCGCTCCTCGAAGCCGTAGGCCTCGGCCGCTCCGTCCAGCAGCGCCGCGATCGCCTGAATCGGCTTGGCGGTCGACCGAACGTAAGCCGCCTGCTCCGCATTGCCGCACGAATGCAACAGCCTGCCGTCCTCCGCGGACACGACGGCGATCCGTCCCCTGTGCACGTTTTCTATCCGTCCGCCCCTAATCATGAACACGAGAGAGACATCTTCTATCCGGTCTCCGCCCAATGCGCCCACTTCCCTTCTTCATTCCGCTCCTATAGCTTCGGGAACGGATGGAGGAAATATGTATTCCTTCAAGGGTATCGTCCGAGCCGTTCAGTTCCGGACCCTACCGGCGCTTGGCTCCCGCGAAACTTCCGTCTCCTCGCCGAAATTAACCGCCTCGGACACCAGATACAACGGGCGCCCTTTCGCTTCCTCGTAAGTCCGGCCGATATATTCTCCCAGCACGCCGAGCAGCGACAGCGTAATGCCGTGGAACAGAAGACTGATGGCGATCATCGAAGTCCAGCCCTGCTGCGTCGTGTCCGTGAACAGACGTTGATACAGCACGACGAACAGGTAGACGAAGCCGGCGGCCGACAGCACGAAGCCGAGCACGCTGGCGATTTTAAGCGGTCGCGTGGAGAACGACGTCATCGCGTCCAAAGACAGACGGATCATTTTGCGCAGCGGGTACTTCGTCTCTCCCGCGAACCGTTCGTCACGCACGTAGTCTACCGATGTCTGCTTGAAACCTGCCCAGCTGACTAGGCCGCGAATGAACCGGCTCCGCTCCCGCATCGAAGTCAGGGCATCGCATACTTTGCGGTCCATGAGCCGGAAATCCCCGGTGTCTACGGGGATGTTCACGGAAGTCATCGACCGGAGCAGCCGGTAGAACATCGCCGCCGTCAGCTTCTTGAACCACGACTCCCCTTTGCGCTCGATCCGCTTGCCGTAGACGACGTCGTAGCCCTCCCGCCACTTGGCGACCATATCGGCGATCAGCTCGGGAGGGTCCTGCAGATCGGCGTCGATCAGCACGACCGTTCTGCCGGAAGCATGGTCCATTCCGGCCGTCACCGCGATCTGATGGCCGAAGTTGCGCGAGAACTCCACCAGCTTCGCCCGGCGGTCCTCCGCGCACAAGGAGCGCACGATGTCCGCCGTCTTGTCCCGGCTTCCGTCGTTCACGAATACGATCTCGTACGTCTCCCCGAGCTTGTCCAGCACCGTCTTCAGACGGCGGTACGTAACCTCGATCACTTCTTCCTCGTTGTACATCGGAACGACAACGGAAAGAAAACAGCCTTTCTGCACGAGTGAATCTCCCTTCTGCAAAAACAACATGACAACAATATGTTCAAAATGTCCGCTTTTCAGCACCGAGGCTGGTCGTTCGCCTGACGGCGAACTGCTCGCCCATGCATCCTTGAAGGTTGGATGAAGCTTAGGGACTGAGGCGCGATCGCAAAGCGTAGGAAAAACCTACGTGAGCACCGGAAGGCCCGGCTGAATTCAAGATTCGACGCCGAGTCTGCCTCCCTGTGTATCTTCGTGATCAAAAGCGGATTTAGAAGCCCCAGCTTGGCAGCCAGCGTATCATCACGTTCATCCATTCCCGGCTGATCGTCATTCCCGTGTAAACCGGATAGAACCATATAAACAGCCCGGCCGCGACGACTGCGAACGCCAAGGTCATTTTGCGCCCGCCATAGCTGCGCTCCTCGAACCAGCGGAACATCCAGACGATCGACAGAATCAACAGCGGCACCATCGGAAAATAATGATACAAAAACGTAATGCTTCGAGGAGCGACCATCCACGGGACGTAAAAGCTCAAGTAAGCGACGGCCAGCGTCAGCACGACGCGGTCTCTCCTCCTGAACCCGAGCCACCAGGAGGCGAGCAGCGCCAGCAGTCCTCCCCACCAGATCAGCGGATTTCCGATCGCCGCGATGCTTTGCGCCTCGCCGTTGTCGAGATCCTTGCCTCCGTAATACCAGACGGGACGGAGCATCAAAGGCCAGGTATACCATTTCGAAGCGTACGGATGCTCTTCTTTGACGCCTTTATGATAGTCGTACATGTTTTTCTGGAACTGCCACAAATCCTTATAGCTGTCTTCCGCCTGGGTCGCCTTGATGAACGGCGCGTAAGTCGCGGAGTATACGCCGACCGGAACCGCCACGTAGAAAACGACGCAGGCCATCAGTGTCAGCACGATGCGCCGAGCGGTATCGAAGTCGCCGGCCATCCGTCCTTCCCGCCATCGGCGGACGAGCGCGAACGCCAGCAATATCGCCAGCCCCGCTCCTCCGTACAGATAGTTCCATTTGACCGCCGCGGCCGCTCCGAAGAACAAGCCGCTAAGCGCCAGATAGCCTAGCCCTCGCTTAAAGCCGCCGCCCTGCCACTTCGTTTCCCCGAACCGGTACATTCCGTAAAACATGAGAATCGTAAAGGTAACGCCGGAGATATCAACGTTCGCGGAACGGGAGTGTACGAGATGGAAGCCTTCCAGCACGAGCAGCAGCGCGGCGAGAAAGGCATATCTCGTTCTCCCGAACATCCCCTTGGCGACCGCATAGAAGAGCGGCACCATCAGCGTTCCGACCACTCCGGCCATGAAGCGCCAGCCGTAAGGCGTCATATCGAACATCCGGATGCCCAGCTCGAGAATGATTTTGCCCAGCGGCGGATGGGTGTTCTCGTACGGCTCCATGATCTCGACGAATTCGTACGCCGTGCGTCCGTGATAAATCTCGTCGAAATACATGCCGTTACGATAATCCGGCCGGTACGGCGCCCACTGCTGCTCGTCGAACGCCTCTTGTCCGCCGCCTTGGGACGAGGCCGAATTGCCGCTTCCGGATTCGATGCCGGCGATCGGAATCGGATAGGATTCGACGCCCTTCGTGAAGAAGGCCGCTTCATAGAGACGATAGCCGGTGCGAACGGTCGTAAACCGCATGTAGCGGGCTTCGACCGACTTGTCCTCCGACTTCCATGTAAAGACTCGATTCGTCTTATGCTCTACTTTTGCATAGGATTCCCATTTTTGCCCGTCCAACGACCACTCGACGTTCGTCTCGCCTTTGGCGCCGGGACCTTCGTACAGATTAAGCCTGTCGACCTTCCTGGCTTCGCCGAAATCGACGGTGAAATAATCCCCCGCCTTCCCCGGCATCCAGTACGTCTGGGGCGCCGAACGATTGCCCAGATCGGTAAAAGTCATGATCGCTGAAATCGCGGTAAGAAGCACGACCAGTATAAGATCCCACGGCGTCCACCGCCGATCCTCGCGGTAATGGGAGGAAGGTCTCCCCCATTGTACCGGAGCGGATCGGACAGTCTCATGATAGTCCATTTCCGTCCTCGCTTTCGACTTTTTGCCACAGTTTTTTCCTGTCCCTATTGTAGACGAAGCGCCGCTCCGTGGAAAGGGCGCGATTCATTTTGCCCGAATCGGGTAATTCAAAACAGGCACCGTATTGATCATACGAGGAGGAATACGCTATGGCTGAAACGAAACAAACGATTAAAGGAATCGTAATCGGCGGAATGATCGGAGCGGCGGCGGCGCTGCTGCTGGCGCCCAAATCCGGCAAGGAGCTGCGCAAGGACATCAAGGACCGATACTCTTCCGTGCAGGACCGAACCAAGCAGTTTGTCGCCGAAGCCGGCGACAAAACGCTGGAGCTGGCTCGGCAGGTCGGGCAGAAAACGGCCGACATCGCGGATAAAACCCGTTCCGTTCTGGCCGAAGTCCAGGAAGGAATTCAAGAGCAAGGCGCCGAAGCGCTCGATAAAGCCCGTAACGGTTCCATGGTCCAGAATTTCAAGGAAATGCGGAAGCTCGGGCAGGAAATGAAGCAAATGAAAACCGAAAGCGAGCTGGAGGATGACGGACTCGTGAACGATCCGATCCAGCATCGTTAACCCTTACCTCATAGAGAAGCTCCTCGCTAGCGATGCGAGGAGCTTCTTTCTTGGCTTATTTTCAATTTGCGCTTCGTTCGTCGCTTGGAGGGCGGGCCGATGCTTCCGTCAGCCGCTATGCTTCCTTCGGAACCTCGGCGGCTTCGAGTCTGGCCCTGAGAACGTCGACGGTCGCGTCTTCCTCCAGCATCGCCGGAACGAACAGAGGCTCGCACCCTTCCTTCACGAAGCTGGTGCCCTTCAGATGGTAGCCGTGCTGTCGGGCCAGCTCGTACAGCTTGCAAAATTTCTCCGCCGCGTCCACGGCTTGTCCGATCTGAGAGTACACCGCCAGCTTGTTGCCGAAGCCGAGCGGATTTACGCGGGAACAGATCGTCAGATGGAAGGCCTCGCCTTGCTCCAGTACGAATACATCGCTTTCGGAAAATTCGATTTGGTATTTGACAGTCATGTTCACCCTCTCCTTTTACGGAAGGATTAAAGCTTCCGTTACGGCTAATTACACTTTACGGGAGAAGATGAAACGGCGTCCGCGTTCGGTTATGCGTCTTGATTTATTCCGATTTCCGGATGAGGAGCTTAAGCTTGTCGATCGCCCGTTTCTGAATCCGGGAGATGCTCATCTGCGACACGCCCAGCTTGTCCGCGATCGAACGCTGGGGCATTCCGGCTTCGAATACGAGGTCCAGCACCTTCCGTTCCTCCGGCTGCAGCTGCTCCATCGCCTGTCTCAGATCGAGCCTTCGCTCCAAGGCCTCGTATTCGTCCCCGGAAGAACCGATCAGATCGCCCAGAACGGCTCCTTTGTCGTCGTCCGTCGTCGGAGTATCCAGCGATACGTAATGGTATAAGTCCCGCCCGGCCAAAATCTCCAGCGTCTCTTCGACACCGAGCCCGAGACGGTCCGCGATCTCCTCTACGTTCGGCGACCTCTCCAGCTTGCTCGTCAACTCGTCTACCGTATTTTGAACGACCAGGCTCATCTCTTTGATCCTTCTCGGCACTTGAATGTACCAAGATTTGTCCCGCAAGTAGTTTTTCATGTGACCGATCATGCTCTTCATCGCATAAGGCTCGAACGGCATGCCCAGCTGCGGATCGAATTGCGTCAACAATCTGAACAAAGACATCTGGCCCACCTGGAACAGATCGTCGAACAGATCCGGCCGATTCCGCGACATTTTGTTCGCCGCTACCTTGACCATCGGCTCATAATGCCGGATAAGCTTCTCGGCCAACTCGGAGCATAACGTTCGTTGATACTCGATCAGTATCGCAATCGCGTCGTCGGGCAGACGCTCTGGATGGGATGCGCTCATGCAGTCTCTTCCGATGCCATCCTTTTCTTCGTTAAAATAACCGCGGTTCCGTCGTCCTGTTTGACTTCCACGCGGTCCATCAGCGCCTGCATCAGATAGAGCCCCAATCCGCCCGACCGGATCTCGTCAATGGCTTTGCCGTGCATGACAGGCGTTTCCTTTTTCTCGTTGACGACGAAGCTTTTCCCGAAGTCCCTTACCGTGATGATCATCTCGTCGTCGAACGTCTCGAACGTCACGTCGATCTTCCCCGCCGCGTCCCCGTAAGCATGCAATACCGCATTGTTGCACGCCTCGGATACCGCAACCTTCATATCCTCGATTTCCTCGAACGTGAACTTGAGCTTGGTCGCGATCCCGTACAAAGTCAGACGGACCAGGTCGACGTACTCGGGAAGCGCGGGGATGCTTAACTTAACGGCTCTTTCGTTTATCATGGAATCTATCCTCAGTCCTCTCTTCGCATTCATAACGACGATTCCGGCTTCATCAGAAATGGCGTTATTCCCGTCATATCGAACAGCTTGCGGATATGAGGAGGAATATGTACGACGTCGAAAGCCACGTCGCGCGCGTGAAGCGCCTTGATCAAGGAGATTAAAATCCCGATGCCCGTACTATCGATATATTGGAGCTGTCGAAGGTCCAGAGTCACCCCGCCGTCCGCTTGCTCGATCAGCGAGTGCAGAGCCGCGCGCATCTGGCTTGCGGCTTCCAGGTCGAATTCGCCTCCGACGTGCATAATCGATCGACCTTCCGTATGCTCCGTTCGGAGCGTCAGCTTCTTGATTGCCATAGCCAATCTCCCTTCGCAATTCGTAAATGATTCTCCAATCTTGTTATAACCCGTATTCGCCTAGATTGAAACAGGCCGAATAACGGTTAACGGATGCGGAAACCTAATTTGGATCGGAGGAGAATGGTTATGTCCCTGTATTTCGGATCGTTGTATTGGTCGAACTCATTGCCCTTGCCGGCCCGTTATCCCGAATTGCGCGCCGACATCGGCGCAAAGGCCGTCGTCATCGGAGGCGGACTGTCCGGAATGCTCTGCGGCCATGCCCTGACCGCAAGCGGCATCGAGACGGCCCTCATCGAGCAAAATCATGTCGCTTCCGGCAGCACGCTGGCTAATACCGGCCTTCTGCAGTATTCCAACGACAAGATGCTGAGCGAACTCGCCCTGACGCTCGGCGAGAGCGATGCCGCGCGGTTTTATCGGGCGTGCAAGCTCGCGTCGGAAAAAATCGCCGATCTCGCGGAGAAGCTTCCCCGCGACGTCGGGTTCAAAAGGCGCAGCAGCCTCTACTGCGCTTCTAACGACGAAGACGCGAAGGCTCTTCGCACGGAGCACGACATGCTGACGCGCAACGGCCTAGCCGCCGATTGGTGGGACGGAGACCGGATCGCGTCGAGCTTCCCTTTCCGCCGGCCCGCGGCTATCGTTACCCGCGGCGATGCCGAGATCAATCCTTATCTGTTCGTCCATGCCCTCGCCGAACAATCGGTCAAGCAGGGCTTGCGGCTTTACGAACACACGAAAATGCTTAGCGTTGAGCCATCGAAGCGCGGATATGTCGTGCGAACCGACGGCGGCTCTATCGAGACGGAGCATGTGGTATACGCGGTCGGGTACGCGCCGGAAACGGCAGGCGGGCGCTGGATCAAAGCCCGGCTCAACCGCTCTTACGCGATCGCGACCGACCCTCTCCCGTCTCTTGCGGATTGGCACGAACGGATGCTGATCTGGGAGACGGCGCGTCCCTATTTGTATATGAGAACGACGGGGGACAATCGGATTTTGATCGGAGGCTTGGACGAAAACGTCCGCAAGCCCCTGCTGTCGGAGAAGGAGCTGCGCGTTCATTCGGCGAGATTGCTGTCCGAGCTTGGCAAGCTGTTTCCCGGCTACTCGCCGGAAATCCGCTACGAATGGAACGCGACTTTCGGGGAATCCGAAGACGGATTGCCCTGGATCGGGGAGGATCCCGATCGTCCCGGTCAGCATTATTGTCTTGGTTACGGAGGCAACGGGACGATTTACAGCTGCCTGGGAGCGGAAGTTATCCGCGACCGCATTCTCGGCGCGCCGAATCCGATCGCGCGGATCGTCCGACCGGATCGCGGCGGCGGCTCCCGGTGAGCAGCCCCGAAGCCGCGACAGCCCCTTGGCGCTCCGCGCCGCGGAGTCGCCAAGGGGCTGCATACGAGCGGTGCCGATGCCTGCC
>JAEZZE010000376.1 GCA_023418755.1 Bacillota bacterium
GTCAAATTCCGGGCGCGATTTATAAGAACGGCGATGCGAAAATCGTCAACCAGTTTGAAGCGCCCGAGACGATCGAGCTGTTGAATTTGATGAGAGATTGGAAGGGCAAAGGGTATTTCCAGGACGATCCGGCCACGCAGAAAGACGCCACTCCCTTTACGAAATCGGGACGGGTTTTTGCCCAACATCAGCAGCTTAAACCTGGCAAAGACGTGGAATTCAGCCTGCAGCAGGGACAGGAATACGTTCAAGTCGAGCTGACTGGAACTTATACGAGCAACGGAGACGTCAACGGCGCGCTGACCGCCATCTCGCGCACGTCCAAAAATCCGGAACGGGCCATGATGCTGATCAACTTGCTCTATACGGACGCCGAAGTCTTGAATACGCTCGTATTCGGCGTGGAGGGCGTGCATTACGAGAAGACGGGCGACAGGATCAAGAAGCCGGACGGTTTGGCCGAAAGCGGCTATACCCCGGGCATCAACTGGATGTTCGGCAATCAGTTCATCAACTATCTATGGGATAACGAGGACCCGCAGAAGTGGGAGCAGTTCAAGCAATTCAACAAGTCGGCAACGCCTTCGCCGCTGCTCGGATTCAGCTATGACGCGGAGCCGGTGAAGAACGAAGAAGCCGCCATCATCAACATTTACGAGCAGTACATCGACGCCCTGTTTACCGGGGTTGGCGATCCTGCCGTGCAATTGCCGGAGTTTATCGACAAGATGAAAAAAGCCGGCCTGGATAAAGTCATTGCCGAGAAGCAGAAGCAAGTCGACGCGTTCTTGGGCAACTAACCAAGCGTTAAGCCGTCGGAAGGAAGATCGGGGACCGGGTTCCATGGACAACGTGGATCTCGGTCCTTTTATAAAAAAAGGAGAGAACGCTATGCCCCTCACAAAGCGTTTGACGTACGCCGCCCGCAGAGTGATCAAATATCGCGCTTTGTTCCTGATGCTGCTGCCCGCGGCGGCCGTGCTGATCTTTAACAACTATATTCCGATGTTCGGCGTTATCGTGGCGTTCAAGAGCTATACTTTTGACGGCGGGATACTGGGGAGCCCCTGGACCGGACTGGAAAATTTCAAATATATGTTTCAGACGGAAGAAGCTTGGGTCGCCACGCGCAACACGGTGCTCTACAATGCGGTGTTTATATTCCTGAACACGGTCGTCGCCATCTTCCTGGCGATCGCGTTGAACGAACTGCGAAACCGGAGAATGGCGAAGGTGTTCCAAAGCAGCCTGCTGTTCCCGTACTTCCTGTCCTTCGTAGTCGTCAGCTACCTGGTTTACGCTTTCCTTGGCGGGGGCACCGGGTTTATCAACAAATCGATTTTGGAGCCGCTCGGGTTGTCCTCCGTTTCCTGGTACAGCGAAGCGAAGCATTGGATTTATATTTTGCCCTTGGTCAATTTATGGAAAGGCGTAGGGTATACGATGGTCGTTTATTTGGCCTCGATCGTCGCCATCGACCAGGAATATTACGAAGCGGCGGTCATCGACGGCGCGTCGAAATGGAAGCAGATTATGAAAATTACGGTTCCGCTGATGCTGCCGGTTATTATCATCATGATCATTTTGCAAATCGGGCGGATTTTCAATGCGGATTTCGGCTTGTTCTATCAGGTTCCGCTCAACAGCGGACCGCTGTATCCGACGACGAATGTCATCGATACGTTCGTCTACCGGTCGTTCCTGCTGAACGGCAACGTCGGGATGTCGGCGGCGGCCGGCTTCTATCAGGCGCTCGTAGGTTTGATTATTGTCTTCCTGGCCAACTATACCGTACGCAGAATAAGCAAAGAGAATGCTCTCTTCTAGGGGTGTGAGACCGTAATGAGAAATCAGATATCGGGCGCCTCGAACGTGCTGCTCTACATCATGTTCTGGGCGCTGGCCATCGCTTGCTTGTTCCCGGTTCTGCTTGTCATTTCCGTCTCGCTGACGGACGAGCAGGCGATTATTAGGCACGGCTACAACATTATTCCGCCGAAATTCTCGTTGTACGCTTATGAATTTCTGTTTAAGGACGCCGAAAAAATCTTTCGCGGCTACGGCATCTCCATCCTGGTCACGCTGGCGGGGACGGCGATCAGCTTAATCTTGACGTCGTTGTTCGCTTATCCGATCTCGCGGAAGGATATGCCGTATCGCAACCCGATCTCGTTCTTCGTCTTTTTTACGATGCTGTTTCACGGCGGACTGGTTCCCTGGTACCTCACTTACGCCGCGGCGGGGCTCAAGAACACGCTGTGGGCGCTGATCATCCCGCTGCTGATCGCGCCGTTCAACATTATTATCATGCGCATCTTTTTTACGAGTACGATTCCCGATTCGCTGGTCGAATCGGCGAAGATCGACGGGGCCGGCGAGCTCCGAATCTATGCCCGTATCGTTCTGCCGCTGTCGCTGCCGGTGATGGCGACGATCGGACTGTTCCAGACGCTGAGTTACTGGAACGATTGGTACAACAGCATGGTGTTCATCAGCGACAATCGCCTGGTCAGCCTGCAGTATTTGATGTACAAGGTCATCACGCAAGTGCAATATTTAACGTCCGGTATGGTGAACGCCGGCGTCGCGGGCCAGGAACTCGCCAAAATTCCGACCGAGACGGTCCGAATGGCCATGGCGATCGTGGGGATCGGCCCTATCGTATTCGTGTATCCTTTCGTTCAGAAATATTTCGTTAAAGGGCTGACGATCGGAGCCGTCAAAGGATAATTTTTGGATAAAGAATCGAGGAGTGAACGACTTCATGAACGACTTGCTGGAGCTCTACTCATTTAATTTGCGAAAAAGCGTGGCGCCGCCTAATCACATCGGCGTGACCAGTCTATACAGCGTTGTCTCTCCGCTGGACGGTACCGTCATGGGGATCAAGGGCTGCTATTCCCCGCCTTATGCGGCGGGCGAATTGCTAATGCCAATGCGGCTCGAGGCCGACGGGCTCTCCGTCGAGGATACCGGCAACCGCGGCAAGGAGGATTGCGGGCTGCTGTTCGCGGATGCGGTCTGGCGTCCGGACCGGGTCGTCCGTCGGGGCACGTATCATTGGCTGAAGGAGAGCGGGCTCTATTCTTTGAAAGTGGTCAGCGAGCTTGTGCCGCTCACCGGCGCGGCAGGGTTCGTACTGACCGTCCGGGTAACGAACCGGAGCGGACGCCGCATGCCGATCCGATTGACGCCGGACTTGCAGCCGGGCAAGGTGGACCTTGTCGCGCTAAGCGATTGGAACTTCAGCCCGCCGGCAGGCGGCGTGCCGGCCCGGGCGCTGGACGATGAAGGGATGCGGTGGGAGACCGATTCGGTGCGCCTGACGCTGTTTCGGGAGGGAGGAGAGCAGGAAGTGGAAGACGGGAGGGAAGCGGTGTTCCGATTCGCCGTCGTACTTACCGCGGCAGGCCGCTCACCGTCCTCGCCCGCTAGCTTGGCCGACTGGGAGGCGGAGACCGCCTCCGCCTGGACAAGGCGCATCAAGCATGCCGAGGCGTCGCTGCCTCGTCTGGAGACGGACATTCCCGGGCTTGAAGATTATTACCGCCGTTCGGTCGTCAGCGGATTGATCTGCCTGTGGGAGCACCCGGATTTCAAAATCCAGCCGCTGCCCGCCGTATCCGGAATCGACGGCGGAGGCATCAACAGCTATCCTTGGGATGCCGCGGGATATGTCGGCCAGATGCTGGCTCTGCTGCTCGGTCCCGATCAATCGCTATCGTATTTGCGCTTTATGGTCGAAGGGGGAATCGACCGCCATATCAGCTTTGCGCCGGACGGATCGGGTTATGAACCCTTCGCCTATTCCTATAGTTTATGGTCGTTCTTCCATTTCGCTTGGTCGCTCTTTGTCCAGCACGGCGTTGTCGAGCACTTGTATCCCGTATTGAGCAAGGTGCTGTCGGTCGACGAAGAGCGGTTGGAGCATCGCGGCGAGCTGTTGGATTACGGGAAACATCATCATTTGCTGGAAATGCGCAGCAGCGGATTCGAGCATGCGGTAGCCAGCCCGAACGCGGAGAGAGCTTGGTGCTACGACCGGTTGGCCGATTTGGCGGAGCATCTCGGATTAATTGAAGAGAGCCGTTGGAGGGAAAAGGCGGCTCGCATCCGGAAGGCGATCGCGGAGGAACTGTGGAACGAAGAGGCGGGATGGTTCCGCAGCTTATACCCGGACGGGCACGAGGAAGTGATCTACTCGATCCAGGCTTACGACGCTTTGCGAATGGGCGCGTGCACGCCGGAAATGGAAGCCGCGCTGCTGTCGCACCTGCGCGACGGCGCGTTTCTCGGCTCTTACGGGGTATCCAGCATCTCCGCGGAAGACGAGCGGCATTACGAGCTGAACGACCCGGATTGGTCGGGCGGAGGAAGCTTTGCCGGCGAAGGCGCCATTTTGGCGCAGACGTTGTGGGGGGCCGGACACCCTCGGCTGGCTTGGGACGTATACAGACGCCATTTCTGGATGGGCGCCCATCTGCCGTATTTCCCGCAGGAGCATTACTGCGACCGGCCGATGGCTCCCGCTCACAAGCGGGCCAACAACATCGCGGGCATGTCCGGCGCCCAGGCCGTCGTCTTCGGGATGGCCGGCATCCAGCCTCAGTTGGACGGCAGTCTGCGCGTATTCCCGCAGCCGCCGGAGGAAGGGAATGTTTCTCTCCTCGGATACCGCTTCAGGGGGCAGCGGATCGACGTTCTTATGCGGCCCGGATTTTGCAGCGTCAGCTGCGACGGACGGACGATATACGAAGGCGCGCCCGGGCTTGTGACGATCGGCGGCTCTGCATATTGAGATAGCTATTGGGCAAGACAGGAATTTTCTTTGGGTAGCCCTTGGAGCTTTCCGCTAAGTACGGCGTACAAGATGATCGATGAAAAAGAAGAAGCATCTATCTCCCGGAGACTGCCTCATACGGTCCTGAAATGCGGCACCTTGCCCGAATTACGGAGCAGGTGCCGCATTTTTCTCTCGCGATTTACTCGGCGTTTCTACTATAGATAAGCGGGTTAAGCGGGCTTGCGGCAAGATCGCCGGGTTTGCAGCCGGGCAGCCAGCTCCGCAAGTCGTTCTCTCTCGCCTTGCTGTCGGGTTCCGCGATGGGCGTGCCGTCCGCGACGTAAATGACCGTCATGACTTTGCGCATGTCGTCGGTCGGGTTGCCGGGGGCGCAATGCATCGTCCAACCGGCATGGAACGTGGCGTCGCCCGCGGCCATCGCGCCGTAGTTCACCGTCGGAAATTGCTTGGCTTCGATATATTGGCCCAGCGTCTTATGCGATTCGTCGGAAATTCCCTGTTTGCTTACATAGCCGAGCTTGTGGGTGCCGGACGCGAACGTCATCGTACCGACCTCTCGGAGAATCGGCACCAGGGGCATCCACATCGTAATCGTGTTGTTCGTATCGAACGGCCAGTAGATCTGGTCCTGATGCCAGGGCGTATGACCGCCTCCCGGCTCTTTGAACAGCGCCTGATCGTGGTAAATTCGCACGCCGTCTACGCCCATTAATTCTGCGGCGATTTTGCCGAAGCGTCTCGCCAGCGAAAACCGTTTGCAGGCTTCGCTTTTTTCCCACAGATTGCCGATCTGGATGAAGGCTTTTCCGTAGGTATCCCGTTCCGATACGGGCTTGTCATGATAATTCAGCTTTAGCACCCAGTCCGTAATAATGGGCTCGTACTCGGAGATTTCTTCCTTTGAAGCGACATTCTTTAAGTAGATATGCCCATTCTCCCGATAGCTCGCAAGTTGTTGCTCCGTCAAGGAATATTCCGAGTTCAGTTCCGTAGATAATTCGGTTTGCTTGCTCAAGGCAATCCCTCCATAAATTGATAATTTCGCTCTGATTGTATCGCAGGGGGCAGGAAATAGCTTTGTATAACTATTCGATTTTTTTGTCAAAAACAACTGAATGTTCAATTGGAATAACTGGTATAATTCAATTGAAGCGAATCGATTTGGAGGAAGTCATCTATGCGCAAGTTCGCCGATTTTATCGCGCGAAATCCCGTCGTGCCTTATATCCGCGAATGCGATTTCGCCATTCGTACGCCTTGGACCGTGTCGGAAAGACGCCTTCTCGATTATTTGTTGATTTATATACAGAATGGACGGTGCCGCTTCCGGGTAGACGGCGAATCTTATCTGTTCGAGCAGGGGGAGTTTTGTCTGATCCAACCGAACAGCTTGGTCGTTCTAGAGGGGCTAGGCAACACGGTTACCCCGTTTGCGCACTTTGATCTGTTCTACAACCCCGAGCGGGAGAAGAGCTTTCCGACGAGGGCGGGCCAAACCGTTCTCGACGCCTATTTGCATTTGCTTCAACCCCGTCTTGACGATTTGCTGGGGGTGGAATTCCCTTGCCGGCTTCGCCTTCGTTACCCGTCGAAGTTCCGCGATACGTTCCTGCGGGTCGTCGAGTGCTGGCAATACCGCGATCCGGTCATGCAGCTCCGCGCGCAGGCGGGCATGACGGATTTATCGATTCTGCTTTTGGAGGATTATTGGGCGGACCGGCCTTCGCCGGGCATCTCGCAGCAGACGCTCAATTGGATCACCGCCTACTTCTCCTTGCATCTTGACCAGGAGGTTCGCATCGAAGACATGGCCGGAAGGGCCAATCTTTCTCCATCCAGATTCAACGCGGTGTTCAAAGCGCAGTACGGCGTTACGCCGCACCGGTACTTGCTTGACATGCGCGTCAGCCATGCGTGCGAATTGCTGCGAAATACCGCTCTGTCCCAGGAACAGATTGCGGCCTATTGCGGATTCGCGGACGTTCATCACTTCTCCAAAAGCTTCCGTAACAAAATGGGCTTGCCGCCCGGCCGATACCGGAGCGAGCGGCATAGCGCTCCAATAACGGACGAAGCGAAAAATTGAACCGACAGCGAAGTTTTAATCCGGATGCCGGACCGAAGTGCTATAATGGATTGCAAACAGACAACATGAGCAGAACGAAAAGGAGTCATCCGCATTGAATAAACGTTCCAACGCCCCGGTCATGTATCTCGTCATCGGTCTGCTGTGCTTGGGGTTCTCCATCTCCCTTCCGCTGTTATGGCTGAAAATCGTTTTCTCCGTGGCCGGCTTTGCAGGCCTTGTCCTCGGTATCGTCGGGATCATAAGAATGAAGTAAAGCAGGTGAGATCAGGGGGATCGGCTTGACCGGTCCCTGATTCATCTATCGGGGAATCGTTCCGCAGAGATGTCGGTTTAAAAAAGTGCTTGACCATCGATGGGCAAACGTGGTAGGATATTAAATGTTGACGCCGAACATCAGGCATCATCTGCGGTCGTGGCGGAATTGGCAGACGCGCACGGTTCAGGTCCGTGTGGGCTAATCACCCGTGGAGGTTCGACTCCTCTCGACCGCACCACTCCAACAATTAACGAGCTCTTGAATTTGTCCTTGTGACGATTCAGGAGCTTTTTTGCATAATTGGGATTTGCAAAGTGTTGCTCATTCCGACGAAATCTTTGAACTGTAGTCAAGATGAGCATATAGGTTAGCTGTCGTGGAATAATGGCTATGTTATGGCATTTTCCCACAGATGTCCGTACAGGTCCTCGAAGCTTCTCACATACATGAACCCGTGATCAGCTGGTTCTTTGGACTGCTTGCCTCCATCGGCTAAAGGCCTTGTCTGCCAGTTCGTTCGCATGTTCTCTGCTGTCGGCGGACAGTGCGATAATTCCGGCTGCGTTGCTAGCAACATTGGCAAGTGGCTTGTTGACAAACGTCTGGAAATACTCCCGGACGGAGAGGGACGAGACGTTCGAACATGTCGCAGCCGCAATCATGAACGCGCGTGGGCTAGTCTCGATGGCTGCGCTTTCACATGAGATGGGATGCTACTACGATCAAACGCACTTCATAAAGGAATTCAAACGATTCTTAGGGCACTCTCCAACCAGATATACGGTTCTGCAAAATGATGTAGGTGAGATCATCTAAAGATAATTCTGGAGTTGTCAAAAAAAGTGCAGTTTGAAAACCACCCTCATACAGAAATCCGGTTACTAAGCTGCTTTCGCGATAAATAGCTGGGTGGAAGCGTTTGGTTTCGTTTCCGCTACTCCAAAAACTTACCGGATCCACTGACAAACTGCTGTCAGTAGCGTTTTTGATTGAAGTACGCAGCGAAAATGTTCAATTCTTTTCAACGTCGCTTTCTTCTTGTCAAGCTTCTTTCAAATATTTATTGTAAAAATCAGTCCTTTGGCTTAGGTGCCATATATCGAGCTGAAAAAAACGCTGCTATTATGCAAAGCGGAACAGCGCTCAAAGCAATCACGACAGGTGTAAGGGACAGCATCAACATCACGTAGATCAGCCAACATACCGGTACATATAGAAGCAATAGGCCGACGCCAAGCACGGCAGACGCTGCCAATCTGGAAAAAAGAAATCGTTCCATAGCGGCAACAATCAGAATCGCCAGAGTAGGCACCGTAAACAAATAACTCGCTTCATTAAAGAAAACGGTGGTCCCAACAATCAGCAGGAGCTGAAATGGCAATAAACCTGCAAGAGCTTCAGTGAGCGATTGTTTTCGCATCCGGAACGTAAATATAGTGAGGACCGCTAAGCCAAACAAGAGGATTTGGCATAAGAAAACTTCATCGCGGATGTCCGGTATGATCCGTCTTGACAAAGAAACGATCCCCCAGCTTAGTAACGCCATCACGGCTATCGTTCCAATCAACCACCCCGTGCTTTCGATCATTTGGCGAATTCTAACTCGGCCAAGCCTGATTTGCATAGCAAGCCACAATACAGCGGATAATCCGGCAATTCCCGACACGATGTATGCCGTAACGTTGCTCATGGATAGGATATGACCGGGCAAAAAGGGAAAATATACGCTATCCCGATTGGAACCATTATCCGGGAACGGCACTCGCGCGCCATAATCGGCCATCTCCAACGCAGTTTGCAAAAAATGATAAGCGGTGCCGCGATCCAGGTTTTCGAAGTTGTCCGTTGGCTGATGGTAATGCTCGACACCTTCCGCCGCCGCAAAGTTCAGTCCGGAATACCCGGCTTCCAAAAATCGGCTCAAATCCGTGCCGTTCGGCATTTGACGATACAATGCGGCTGTAAACGAAAAAGCGACCGGTCGAGAAACTGCAGCTTGATAATACCGCACCGCATCGTAATTCCGAGCGGACGTCTCGAACATAAGCAGCCCGCCGCGGTTGCCTCTTGCTTCCAAGTTGACGACAAGATCGATGGAGCCTTTAAGCTCCGGATGCGCGGCGACAAAAGCCTTCGCCCCCAATGCCCCTAGCTCCTCGCCATCCGTAAACAAAAAGTATAGGTCATTCTGCAAGTCGGTATTTCCCGCTTGTTCGCGGATGGCTTCCAGCATCGCGCTTACGGATATCATATCGTCCGCCGCGCCGGGGGTCCTATTTTTCGTATCGTAATGAGCTGCCATCAGGATGCCGCGATCCGTGCCTGGCGCATCGAGTTTGACCAGAATGTTTTTCAGAACCACCTCGCCGTTTTCGTTAAAATGAATGCCGTCTTCTGACTCGCTCGACTCGTTTGACTCGTTCGACGACGTTTCGTTGCGAGGACGCGGTTTCGAAATTTCTTTATGGTCGGCTGCTTGGCGGGCAGCCATGTCATCTTCAATGTCCTTCATCGTGTATATTTCGGTATCTACGGTTGCTTCCAAGCCCATAGCATGGATTTGATCCAGCAAATAAGAGCGAACCCCCTCAAGCTCCGCGGAGCCTGATGGGTGCGGCACAGCTGTCATGGCTTTCAAGTTTGCAAGCATACGTTGATACGCCGGGTAATCGGGATCCGATGCGGAAGGCGGCGACGGAGGCTGTATTTGCAGCCAACCTACCGGGATTCCGACCGCAAAAACAATCAACAGG
>JAEZZE010000415.1 GCA_023418755.1 Bacillota bacterium
CTGGCCTCGGAGATTATCGTACGCGCCGGGGTGCTGAACGGCCGGGCGCTTGCCGCCGCGGCGATGCTGCTCAGCCCGGACGTGATCGTGGTCGGCGGGGGCGGAGCCTTGGCCGGCGAACGATTGCTGCGTCCGCTGCGCGAGGAGCTGTACCGGCTGCTGCTTCCGGATTTTCGCGAAGGGCTGAAGGTCGCGACGGCGGAGCATAACGACGATGCGGGCATTATCGGAAGCTCGCGGTATGCCGCGCACCGCATCGGAGTTTGACGGATTGGATTGGAATGGAATCGACAAATAGACTTAAAGAATTCGGAGGAATCCTTCATGGCACTTGTATCGTCGACGCCGCTGCTCCAAGCGGCAAGAGAAGGCGGATATTGCGTCGGGGCGTTTAACGTTCATACGCTGGAAATGCTCCAGGCGGTCGTCGAAGCGGCGGAGGAGACGAGATCCCCGCTGATCATCCAATCGACCGTAGGAACGGTGAAGCATCTGGGACCGGACTACATCGCGGCGGCGGCCAATGTCGCGGCAGACCGCAGCTCCGTTCCGATCGCGCTTCACCTGGATCACTGCTCCGATTTCGGAACCATCATGCAATGCATTCGGGCGGGCTATACGTCCGTCATGATCGACGCGTCCCACGATCCGTTCGACAAAAACGTCGAGCAAACCCGCAAAGTCGTCGAGGCGGCTTCCGCCGTAGGCGTTAACGTCGAGGCGGAGCTTGGCCGCGTGGGAGGGGTCGAAGACGACATCGTCGTCGACGAGCGCGACGCGCTGCTGGCCGATCCGGACGAGTGCGCCAAGTTCGTCGAGCTGACGGGCGTGCATACGCTCGCTCCGGCGATCGGAACGGCGCACGGCATCTACAAGGGCGATCCGAACATCGACTTCGGCCGAATCGGACGCATCGCCGCGAAGGTGCCGGTTCCCCTCGTCCTTCACGGAGGCTCCGGCATCCCCGAGGATCAGGTAAGGCGCGCGGTATCTCTGGGCATGTCCAAAATGAACGTCGCCACGGAGCTGCGCATCGTTTTCTCCGACGCGATCAAAGAAGTGTTCGCGAAAAATCCGGACGAGAACGATCCGCGGAAATACATGGTGCCGGCGAAGCAGGCGCTGAAGGCGGCGGCGATCGAGAAGATGCGCCTGTGCGGCTCGATCGGGAAAGCGTAAGCGAAGCGGAGGCATGGCGGTGAGGAACCCGATAGCGAATGCCGGAACGACGATTACGACCGTGACGTTAAACGCGGCGATCGACAAAACGTATTACGTCCCCGTCTTCGACAAAGGCAAAGTGACCCGCGCCGCCAAAGTGGTATCCACGGCGGGGGGCAAGGGGCTGAACGTGGCCAGGGTGCTGAAGCAGCTAGGCCACGCCGAGGTGGCCGCGACCGGCTTCGCGGGCGGCTATAACGGCCAGTTCATCACGAGCCGGGTGAAGGATGCGGGAATTCGCGCGGAATTTATCGACATTCCGGGCGAGTCCAGGCTGTGCTTGAATTTTATCGACGGGCGCGACGGATCGTCCACGGAGGTGCTGGAGCCGGGACCGGAAGTCGGCGCGGAGCAGATCGAACGGTTCAAGCGCCGGCTGCAACTGCTGAGCGCGGAATCGGCGCTGGTCGTCTTCTCCGGCAGTCTGCCCGGAGGAGCCGCTCCGGGGCTCTACGCCGAGCTTATCGCGCTGTCTCGCGCGGCCGGGGCGGACGTCTTCCTCGATTCGAGCGGAGACGCGCTTGTCCGGGGCGTCTCGGCCCTGCCGTCGTTCATCAAGCCGAACGAGGACGAGATCGTCTCGCTGTTGCCGGAATCCCGACGGACCGATCTGCGCGAGGGCATTCGCGAGCTGATGGCCCAAGGCATTCCGATCGTGGCGGCAACGCTCGGCGCGGAAGGAGCCGTCGCCGGAGCGGGCGGACGGATCTACCGCGTCCGCATTCCGAAGCTGGAGACGGTGAATACGGTCGGCAGCGGCGACTCGTTCGTCGCCGGTTACGCCTACGGACACGTCCGAGGTTGGCCGGTCGAGGAATGCCTTCGGTACGCCGCGGCGGCGGGCAGCGCCAACGCGCTGTCCGATACGACGGGAGACGTCAACCCGGCCGAGCACCGAAGGCTGATCCGCGAAATCGCGGTCGAGGAATGGCCGGATTAATTCAAAAAGCCCCGGCGGACGGCCGGCGCTCCAACGATTATTCGCCCAGAAGCTCGGCGTATACGCGCCGGGCGGTCCGGGCTTCTTCCGTTCCGATGACGAGGGCGCGACCATCCTCGAACAGCACGAACGTGATGTCGCCCGGAAGATGAAGCCGCAGGGAATAAGCGGTCAGCTCCGGGGTGCCCGCTCTGCCGAGCCGCGGCTCCAGCGCCCGGAGGTCCAGCGAGAGCGGCCTTCCCGGCAAGATCTGCACGGTGTTGCGCCCGCACAGGGAGACGGTCGCGGCCTCGTCCTCGGCATTCCCCTCCAACGACTCGAAGCGCCGACCGACGCACACCGGACAATCGGGATCGCGCGCGCCGCCGACGGCCAGCGATTGCCACTGGCTGCGCCAAAGATCGATCTGCAGCAGCGAGCCGTGCAGAGCGTCGGCGCGGCCGGACAGCAGCTTGATCGCTTCGATCGCCTGAACGGAAGCGATCGTGTCGACGATCGGAGCGAGCACTCCGGCCGTCTCGCAAGTATCCAGCGCGCCTCCGGGAGGCATGGAAGGAAACAGGCAGCGAAGGCAGGGCGTCGTGCCGGGTACGACCGTCAGCGTCATGCCGGAGGCGCCGACCGCTCCGCCGTACACCCAAGGGATGCCGTTCTTGACGCAGTATTCGTTGACCAAATAACGCACGCCGAAGTTGTCGGTGCCGTCCAGCACGATATCGGCCCCGGCCAGCATGCGTTCCGCGTTGAAAGCGTTCAGATCGGCGACGCGGGGAACGATCTCGATGCCGCCGTTTACGGCGGCAAGCCGCGCGGCCGCGGCGATCGCCTTCGGCGTTCCGGCCGCCGCGTCCGCCTCGTCGAACAACATCTGGCGCTGGAGATTGCTGCGGTCGACGATGTCGCGATCGATCAGCGTCAGGCTGCCGACGCCCGCCCGCGCCAGATGATTGGCGATCGCGCAGCCGAGCGCGCCGACCCCGACGATAGCGGCGCGCGCCCGCAGCAGGCGCGCCTGCCCGTCCGCCCCGATCTCGGCGTAGCAGGCCTGCCTGGCATAGCGCGCATCGAATTGGGCGCCGGTCATCTTCCCGATCCCTCCCGATTTCCCGGCGCGTCCGGCGCGGCCAACGGGTCCCAAGGCCCGAGCTGATGCCCCTTCCATTCCGTTCCGTCCTCGTAAATTTCTTTTTTCCAGATGGGCACGACCTGCTTCAACCGCTCGATCGCGTACCGGCTTGCCTCGTAGGCGTCCGCCCGGTGCGCGGAGGAAACGGCGATGACGACGCTGATCTCGCCGATGCCGACCGTTCCGATCCGGTGGGAGATCGCGGTCAGCGTTCCGGGCCAGCGACCGGCGATTTCTGCCCCGATCGCGGAGAGCGAAGCTTCGGCCATCGGCACGTACGCTTCGTATTCGAGCGTGACCGTGCGCTTGCCCGCCGTATGCTCGCGCGTCGTTCCGACGAAAGCGATGGCGGCGCCGTGATCGGGATGATAGACCGCGGACAGAATTTTCTCGACGTCGAGCGGGCTGTCCGCGATCAAATAACGCGACTGGGCGGAGCCGGCGGCGGCCGCTTCCGGTTCTTCGGACGCGCCTCCGGATACCGGGGGCAGAAGCGCCAGTTCGTCGGTCCGCCTGACGGTCGCGGAGTCGTGCGAATAAGCGCGGTTGCATGCCAGAAAGCAGACGGACAGCAGTTCGGTATGCTCCGGATACCGCTCCGCCAGCCGCTGCTTGATGCGTCCGGCCGTCAACTCCCGCTCCTCCCAATCCGCCTCCAGCGAGCGCAGGCCCAACCGTTCGGCCAGTCCCGCGAATAGTTGTATGTTCCATGCTGCGTCCATCGTTGAATTCATCTCCCGATTCGATACATTCCCTCAAGCAAGCATACCATATCGTTTATGAAAATGTTATGCTAGAAGAACCGAAATCGGACGGAAGGAGAGAACGGCAATGGCGGAATTGACGGACAGATTCGGGAGGAAGCATACGTACTTGCGGATTTCCGTGACGGACCGGTGCAACCTGCGCTGTTTGTACTGCATGCCGGAAGAGGGCATGACGTTCATGGACCAGGAACGTCTGCTTCCTTATGCGCAGATCGTCGAAGTCGCCGCGGCGGCCGTTCGGCTAGGCATTCGCAAGTTCAGAATTACGGGGGGCGAACCGCTCGTGCGCGCCGGTTTGGAGGAGTTGATCGCGGGCATCTCCGCGCTGCCGGGAGTCGAGGACATCTCCTTGACCACGAACGGTTTGTTGCTGAAACAGCAGGCGCGCAAGCTCAAGGAAGCCGGGCTCAAGCGGGTCAACGTCAGTCTGGACACGATGGACGACGTCCGGTTCAAATTCATCGCCCGCCGCGGCGAGTTGAACCGGGTCTGGGAAGGCATCGAAGCGGCGGTCGAGGCCGGGCTGGGGCCGATCAAGCTGAATTGCGTGCTGCTGAAGGGCGTCAACGAGGACGAAATCGGCCGTTTTCTGAGGCTGTCGACGGAGAGGCCGATCCACGTGCGCTTTATCGAATATATGCCGATCGGCCATGACGACGCGGGCTGGCGCGACCGCTACCTGCCGTTATCGCGGGTCATCGAGGAGGCCGAACGGCTCGGCTTCCCCTTGGAGCGGGAAGAGGGCCCGCAAGGCAGCGGTCCGTCGGAAAACTGGCGAATAGCCGGAGGGGCGGGGACGTTCGGGCTGATCCATCCGGTGAGCGATCATTTCTGCAAGAGCTGCAATCGGTTGCGGCTGACGGCCGACGGGCACCTCAAGCCTTGTCTGTACTGGATGGACGAATTAAGCGTAAAGCCTGCGCTCGGTTCTCCCGAGGCGATGGAACGACTGTTCCTCAAAGCGATGGACGTGAAGCCGGAAAATCACGAGATGGCCGCGGTGCTGGCCGGCAATCCGCTTAGCCACGAGCCGACGGAGCGGCGGATGTCGCAGATTGGCGGTTAGGAGAGGTCCGATGCCCAAAAACGCAACGTTGACTTTGTTGCATACGAATGATTTGCATAGCCATTTGGAAGAGACCTCGAAAATCGCCGGCTATATCGCGGAGGTTCGAGGGCGCACCGATCCCGACTCGCTGATCGTCGTCGATTGCGGAGATTTTCTGGACCGGGCGCGGATGGAGACGGAGGGAACGATGGCCGCCGTCAACCGGGCCGTTATGGAGCGTATCGGTTACGACGCGGTGCTGCCCGGCAACAACGAAGGATTGAGCTATACGCCGGAGGAATTGGACCGGATCTTCGCCGGGATGTCCGTCCCGTTCGTGTGCGCGAACATGACGCTCTCCGCCACGGGGCGCCCGCCGGATTGGATGGCGCCTTCCCTGATGCTGGAAAGAGCGGGTATACGCTTGGGCTTGATCGGCTTGACCGTGCCGTTCCAGGAATACTACGACCTGCTCGGATGGGATGCGGGGGATCCGATCGCCGCGCTGAAAGCCGAGGTCGCGAGATTAAGGCCGGAAGCCGACGCGATCGTCGTGCTTTCCCATCTCGGGCTGCGCAACGACGAGGCGATCGCGGCGGCCGTTCCGGGCGTCGACCTGATTCTCGGGGGGCACACCCATCATCTGCTGGAGACGCCGCTGCTCGCAGGGAGCACCGCGATATGCGCCGCGGGCAAGTTCGGCGCGTACGTGGGCCATCTGGAGCTCGAATTCGGCGAAGACCGCAAGCTAGCGCGAGTGTCCGGCGGCAGCAAGCCGACCGAAGCGATGCCGCCCAGCGAGGAGATCGGCCGGCTTGTCGCGGCGCATCGCGAGCGTGCCAAAGACCGGATGGGACGCGCGATCGCCAACCTTCGCGAGCCTCTGACGCTCAGCCACGACCGAGAATCGCCTCTCCCGACCTTGCTCTCCGCGGCGATCCGGACGATGACGGGTGCGGAGATCGCGCTCGTGAACGCGGGACAGCTGCTGGAGGGGCTGCCGGCGGGACTCGTAACGGAAGAGAGGATCCACGCGATCTGTCCGTCTCCGATCAACCCGTGCCTGATGCGGCTTCCCGGCAGCCTCATCCTGAGGTCGCTAGAAGAAAGCCTGCTTCCGGAATTTCAGGAGCTGGAAATTCGCGGGTTCGGTTTCCGGGGGCGAGTGCTCGGCACGTTGTGCCTGGACGGCCTGGAGGTGGAGGCGGACCTGTCCCGTCCCCCTTATCGGCGGATCAAGAAGGTCGCCGTAGGCGGAACGGAGATGGACGTTCATCGCGAGTACGCCGTAGGAACGCTGGATATGTTCACCTTCGGAGTCGGGTATACCGCATTAAAAGAGGGCAGGGACATTCGCTTTTTCCTTCCGGAGTTTATTCGGGACGTTCTGGCCCGCTCGCTTAACGACGATCGTCTGATCGAACGTTCCAAGGAGCCGAGATGGCGGTATTCCGGCCCGGACTGAACGGCTAGCGACAGCCCTTCGTCTTGGCAAGGTCAAGGAACCTTAGTTTGGGGAGTGAGACGGATGTTGCATTGGTTCGATTCCATTATTCTAGGAATTGTAGAAGGTTTGACGGAATTTCTGCCGGTATCCTCGACGGGGCATATGATCCTGACGAATAAGCTTCTCGGCTACGAGGAGGCCCCCGAGCAGCTGAAGACGTTCGAAATCGTCATTCAGTTCGCGGCTATCCTGGCCATCGCGCTCGTCTATCGGGACAAAATTTTGCAAGTATTCGGCCTTGGCAAAGGGCAGGCGGTCCGGGGGCTTTCGGTAGACGCTTTCCCCAAACGCAGGCTGAACCTGATCCACGTCGCGCTCGGCATCGTTCCTCCGCTCGGCGTGGCGTACCTGTTCCGGGACACGATCAAGGAGATCGGCTTTCATGCCGCTCCGGTGTTATGGGCGCTCGTCGCGGGCGGAATCTACATGTGGGTGTCCGAGGCGCTTTACGATTCTGGCAAAATCAAGAGAACGGCGGAGACGATGGACGACATCTCGTACAAGCAGGCGCTGCTGATCGGCGTGCTTCAATGCATATCCGCCGTATGGCCGGGCTTCTCCCGCTCCGGCTCGACGATCGCGGCGGGCATGCTCGGAGGGGTCAGCTACCGGGCTTCGGCGGACTTCAGCTTCTTCATCGCCATTCCGATCATGACGGTGGCTACCGGTTACGAGCTGCTCAGCAACATCGACAATTTCCGTTCCGGCGATATCGATCTGGGCTTCCTGCTGACCGGATTCATCGTCTCCTTCCTAGTCGCCTGGGTCGTCGTCGTCGCGTTTCTGAAGGCTCTGCAGAAGTTCAAGTTGAAATACTTCGCGTGGTATCGTTTTGCCCTGGCTGCCTTGTTTTATCTCTTTATTATGCGATAACGCCCTTTCTAAAGATGCAGAATAATGTCGAATGATGAAGAATGAACGATATTCCGCTCGAAAAGCTATTCAATAAACGAAGTTGAATTCCGATGTAATTCTAAGGGAACATTTGCCTTCTTCCCGAATTTCGACACCGAAGGAGGAAGATTACGAAATGCGCATGATGCCGATTTCTCTATGTCGGCCGGGATTGAGACTGGCGAAGCGAATCTATTCCGATGAGGGTATCGTGCTGCTGGCCGAAGGCGTCGAGCTCACTTCCAATTTAATCCGGCGATTGAAAGAATGCGGGATCAGTTTCGTGTATATTCAGGATGCCCGGACGGACGATTTGTCCGTTCCCGAATTGCTCAGCGACGAGACGCAGAGGCGAACGCTGCAGACGATCCGCTCGGTGTTTCGGGAATTCGGCAACGGGAACGGAAAAAGCAAAATCGGACCCTACCCTTACGTCGGACGCCAAATGAAAGAAGTAATGCAGCTGATCATGGACGATTTGGGCCGTAACCAGGACGCGATGATCATGCTGATGAATTTGCATTCGGTCGATCATTATTTGTACAGGCATTCGATGAACGTGTGCGTATACACGACTTTGCTCGGCATGGCGAGCGGGTACAGCCACGACGAGCTCGTAACCCTGGGAATCGGGGCCTTGCTTCACGACGTCGGCAAAACCCAGATCTCCATGCAGGTGCTGCTGAAGCCCGGAGCGTTGTCGGCCTACGAGTTCGACGAGATGAAGCGGCATACGGAGAGAGGCTTTTACTTGCTTAAGGACGAGCCGAACATTCCGATTTTGGCGGCTCATTGCGCTTACCAGCATCACGAGCGGTTGAACGGTTCCGGTTATCCGCGGGGAATCAAGGGAGACGAAATCCACGATTTTGCCAAATGGATCGGAATCGTCGATTCCTACGACGCAATGACCAGCCATCGGGTTTACCGCGACGCGATGCTGCCGCATCAGGCGGTAGAAATGCTGTACTCGGGAAGCGGCACGCTGTACGACGTGTCCAAGCTGCAGTTGTTCCGCGACAAGGTGGCCATCTATCCGATCGGGCTTGCCGTCAAGCTGAATACCGGTCAAAGCGCGGTCGTCTGCGACATTAATTCGACTTGCGCTCACCGGCCGATCATTCGGGTGCTGACGGACGAGGAGGGCGTCGAGCTGAAGACGCCGTTCGACATGGATCTGTCCAAGCATCTGAACGTCTTGATTTCCAAGATCGATATCAACGCGGAAGAGATCAATCCGATGCCGGCATAATTTTCGATACAGGGCTGCCCCGCGAGCGGGGCGGCTTGTTTTTTCCTAGCCGGGGCTGCCGGGTTTGTTTTTATCGACGCCGACCAGTACAATAAAAAATAACGCAAAGAACGACAGGAGCATGAACGATGCAGCAAGCTTTATCCCGGCCGGCGAAGTCCGCGCCATTCGCCGCGCCTTCCGATTGGCCGGTATTGTCACCGGCTTACGATCCGTGGGACCCGATTCGTTCCCTGCAGCGATACGGCAGACACGAGCTGACTAGCGTGGAGCTGACGGTTACCCACCTGTGCAACATGCGATGCGAGCATTGCGCCGTCGGGGACGGCTTGACGATGACGGAGGCCCCGTTCCTTCCGCTCGATCTTCTCTTCCGCAGGCTGGACGAAGTGAGGCATTTGGAGACGATCAGCATGACCGGAGGAGAACCGACGTTTCGCATGGAGACGGTCAAGAACGTTTTGCTTCCCGTATTGAAGTACGCCCGCGAACGCGGCGTCCGCACGCAGCTCAATTCCAACGTGACGTTGGATTTCGAGAGGTACGAGCTGATCGCGCCTTATTTGGATGTCATGCACATCTCTTTTAACTACACGGAGGCAGCGGATTTTCATCGTATCGGATTCGCGCGAACCGGCCGGAGCGTTCGGCCGGAGACGACGGCCAAGCTCTACGAGAGAATGATCGACAACGCCGGCAGACTGTCGCGGGGCGGGTTGTTCGTATCCGCGGAATCGATGATCAACTACCGCACGCACGAGCGCATCGCGGACATCCACCGGCTCATCGTAGAGATGGGCTGCCGGCGGCACGAGGTGCACCCGATGTATCCGAGCTCCTTCGCATCCTCGCTGCCGGCCATTACCCGCCGGCAAATGCTGGATGCGGTGAAGACGCTGCTCGACGTCCGCGATCCCGACGTGTGGATGCTGTTCGGAACGTTGCCTTTCTTCGCATGCAGCGAAAACGAGGAAGAGCGCCTGCTCGTCTCCAGGCTGAGAGAGGAGACGAACGTGACCGTCCGCAACGATCCGGACGGACGCAACCGCGTGAACGTCAATCTGTTCAGCGGCGACGTCTACGTGACCGACTTCGCGTCGGTACCCCCTTTCGGCAACATCCGGGACGAGAAACTGGACGACGTGTTCGCCAAGTGGCAGGAACATCCGATGCAGCGGGCGATTAACTGTCATTGCCCGGCCGCGGGCTGCTGCGGTCCGAATTTGCTCGTTCGGGACATGTATTACCGGGATGTCGATTTTACGCAAAGACGCGCCATTCCCTGACGATAAAGCCGCCATGCGCGCTTCGGAGAAGATGAGGAGGAGTACGTTCTCTTGGAAATCGAATGGGGTTTGATCTTCTGGAACGTTGTTCTCGTATTGTTCTTAGTGTTCCTTAACGGATTTTTCGTGGCGTCGGAATTTGCCCTCGTCAAAGTGCGGCAAAGCCGGCTGACGCAGCTCAGCAACGAAGGCAACGTGAGGGCGAAATACGCGCTGAAGGTTAACCAAAGGCTGGACGCCTATCTGTCCGCGACCCAATTGGGCATCACCCTGGCTTCCCTCGGCCTAGGTTGGGTCGGAGAACCGGCGATCGCCGATCTGATCATCGCGCCCCTGCTTCGCGAGTTCGGCGTGACGGACGATACGGTGATCCATTCGATCGCGTTCGCCGTCGCCTTCTGCATCATCACTTTCCTGCATATCGTCCTCGGGGAGCTTGCGCCGAAGTCGCTCGCGATTCAGCGCTCCGTAGGCGTATCGCTCTGGCTAAGCTGGCCGCTGCTGATGTTCTACCGGTTGTTCCTGCCGGTCATCTGGTTTCTGAACGGCTCCGCGAATCGGTTGCTGAAGCTGGTCGGCGTCGAGCCCGCCAGCGAGCGCGACGCGGCCCACACCGAAGAGGAGATCCGGATTCTGATGGACCAGAGCGCGAAGAGCGGCATCATCGACAAGGACGAGATGACGCTGTTCGATAACGTGTTCGAGTTCGCGGATCGGGTCGCGCGCGAGGTTATGCTGCCGAGAACGGACATGGACTGCTTGTTCACGAACGTCGGTTACGCGGACAACATGAAGCTCGTATACGCAACGAAGCATACGCGTTATCCGGTCGGAGTCGAAGACAAGGACCAGATCGTCGGCTTCGTGCATATTACCGATCTGCTGACCGCCGATCCGGACGAGGAGCACGATCTTAAGGAGTTTCTGCGGCCGATTCTGAGCGTGCCGGAATCGATGGAAATCAGCAAGGTGCTGAAGCTGATGCAGCGCCGGAAATCCCAGGTCGCCATCGTCATCGACGAATACGGCGGAACGGCGGGCATGCTGACGGCCGAGACGATACTGGAGGAGCTCGTCGGCGAGCTGCAGGACGAATTCGACGACGAGCTGCCGGCCATCGTGGTCAAAGGGGAATTAACTTCCGTGGACGGGCGTATGCTGATAGAAGACGTGAACGACCTGCTCGGCCTCGAGATCGAAGACGACGAAGTGGACTCGATCGGGGGCTGGCTGTTCAACCATCTGGAAGGGAACGTCTCCAAAGGCCAGAAGATCATCCACGAGGGCTACGTGTTCGAGATCGAACAGACGGAACGGCTGCGCGTGCAGCGAGTGCTTATCTACAAAAACAAAATCGCCTTGGCGGATGCCCCCGACAAGGCATCGCGATCGACCCGAGACAGCCAGTAGCGGCGGGGGGAGCCCGAGAGAGGGGAAAGACCGTGCCGATTCGAGCCATTGTTTTAATGGTTTCATCGCTCCTGTTTTTATATTTGCTCTTTACGGTAGGAGCCCCTTTCTTGCTGGCGCTCGTCGTGGCCATATTCCTGGAGCCGCTTACGCTCCTGTTTATGGACAAGGCAAGGATGAACCGGCTGGCCGCCTCGACCATCTCGAGCACGCTGTTCACCGTCGTTCTTCTGGGCTTGCTCGGTCTGCTGGGCATGAAGCTGGTCAGCGAGCTCAGAGCTTTCCTCGACAAAATGCCGAGCATGCTGGAGAACGCCAACGCCTACATCCGGAGCTTGATCGAGAAGGCGCAGACGTATTCGAACGCCGGGGGCGCTCCGCTGCCGGCTCATCTGGAGGATTGGGTAACCAACCTAACCGGCGCGCTCAGCCAGCTGTCCACGAAGCTGTCGGGAGTGCTGTTCAGCTTCGCCTCGGGCATTCCCGATTTTTTTATCTTCTTCATCGTATTTCTCGTTGCGGTCTATTTGTTCTCGCTGAGCTTGCCGACGATGAAAAGCTCGTTCCTGTCCCTGTTCGAAGAGCGATCGAAGCTCCAGGTGGAAGAGGTGCTGGCCAGCTTGCGCAGATCGGTGTTCGGATTTCTGCGTGCGCAGCTTCTTCTCAGCGTCATTACTTACATTTTGTCGTTCACCGGGCTGCTGATCATCGGAACGGGGTACCCGCTGGCGATCGCGCTCGTGATCGTCGTCGTGGACATCCTCCCGGTGCTTGGCGTCGGTTCCGCGCTCGTTCCCTGGGCGGCGTTCCAGATCGCTACCGGTGACATGTACACCGGTATCGGCCTGATTATGCTGTTCCTCGGCATTACCGTCGTACGCCGGATCGTCGAGCCGAAAATTCTCGGAGACGCGGTCGGGATCGGCGCTTTGTCGGCCTTGATCAGCCTCTACGTAGGCTATGAGCTTGTCGGCATCGTCGGCGTTTTCCTCGGCCCGATCGTCGTGATCGTATTCGTGGCGATGCGCAAGGCGGGGCTATTCGATTTCAAAATCAAGTTTCAGTAACGCTGGAATAGAATCCGATCGAAAATATCGCCCGATACCCACTCTCGTACCCTCTATGTACCCTCTCAAGATCCTCACAAGATAGCCTCTCCCTCACCCGACACTTCGCTTGTTCTTCCGTTTATCCGCCATCCGGCCTCCCGTCGCTTCGTTCCTCAGACGGGCCGACCGTTGCTTCCATCAGACGACCCTTCGAAAAAAAATCAAGATCGTGTCAGAAACGCGGGACTTTGGGCATAGGCTATTAGCGGATATTCACGCCCATTATGCCGCGTTGGCCAATAACGGAGGAGGTAAACAGCCGGATGTACGATTCCCAGTGGCGGAGTTGGAAGCCCTATGTCGGCCCGCACGACCCGTGTCCCCCTATCCGCGTCAAATGGTACGTCGTTCCGCCTAATCAATATATTCAATTTCAGCCGATGAACCTGCCGCAGTTCCCGCTGGAGGAGGCTCTGCGAAGGGGGACCCTGTGGCCGGCTCTGTACAGCAATTATCCGAGCCGGCGGTCGGCGAAAGGAGGAAAGGAAAATGGCTGATCGCTTCGATCGCTTCGAACGAGACGAGCGATTCGACCGTGACGATCGCTACGGCCGCGGCGGCGGATACGAACGCCGGGATCGCGATTACCGCGACGGGGAACCTATCGCCCCGGAACCGGGCGAGAGGGGAGGCGAAGCTTACTGCAGAGACCTGTTCGAGCTGCAGAAGACGGATTTCGCATTGGTCGAACTGACCCTTTACCTGGATACTCACCCAACCGACATGCAAGCCGTTCAACAATTCAATCAATTGTCGCAGATACGGCGCCAAATCGCGCACGATTTCGAATTGAAATACGGCCCGCTGCTGCAATTCGGCCACAGCTTCAGTCGGTTCCCATGGCAATGGAACGATACGCCATGGCCATGGCAAGTATAGAGGGGGTGGAGCAGAATGTGGATTTATGAAAAAAAGCTGCAATACCCGGTCAGGGTCAGCAAATGCGATCCCCGGATGGCCCGTTATCTCGTGGAGCAGTACGGGGGAGCGGACGGAGAGCTGTCCGCGGCTCTGCGGTATTTGAACCAGCGCTACACGATACCGGATAAAGTAATCGGCTTGCTGACGGATATCGGTACCGAGGAATTCGCGCACCTCGAGATGATCGCGACGATGATCTATAAGCTGACGAAAGACGCTACGCCGGAACAGTTGGAGGAGGTCGGCTTGGGACCGCATTTCGTGAATCACGACAGCGCGTTATTCTACAACAACGCTGCGGGAGTCCCTTGGAC